>JBOGVD010000088.1:0-20778 GCA_050696355.1 Actinomycetota bacterium | reverse complement strand
ACGCCGAACGCAGCTTGCCAGCGGCGGAGGCCCGGGTCGCGGCGGCCGACGGCCACGTCCTCGGACGCCCGCGGCCCCGGGTCGCCCAGGATCCGTTCCAGGACGCGGGGGTCGACTGGCCGAGGTTCGAGGGCCAGGGCCAGCATGCCCGCGGTCTCCCGGTGCTCCGCTTCGAGGCGGCGGCAGGTCTCGCAGTCGCCGTGGGCGGCCATCTCACGGTCGAGCCGATCGGCCTCCTCCGGGTCGAGCCCGTCGAGAGCCCGGGCCGCGAGGAGCTCGTCCACGGAAGTGTGATCCAGCGTCATCGCTCGAGGTCTCCCAGGAAGGCGCGGAGCCGTCGCATCCCCAGCAAGGTTCGAGACTTCACCGTGCCGAGAGGGAGGCCGGTCCGTTGTGCGATCTGCGTCTGCGTCAGCCCTTCGAAGTACATCCGCGCGATCACGTCCCGCTGTGCCTCGGGCAGCTCCGAGAGCGCCTTCCGGACGATCTGCTGTTCACCCGGGAGATCGATGGACGCCGCGAGATCGTCGGCAGGGTCGTCGTTCACGACGTGGAGCGCCGCCGCCTGCTCGGAGCGCCGCCGCTGCGCCTGCTCGCGACGGATCGCGTCGACGGCGCGATTGTGCACGGCACCCATCAACCACGATCGGAAGGAGCCCTTGGAGCGATCGTATCGCTCGGGGCTCCGCCAAACGGCCAGGAACGCTTCCTGCACGATCTCCTCCGCGAGATGGGCCTGCCGGACGAGCCGGTGGGCCAGCGCATGCGCCAGGGCGGCGTGGCGGGAGTAGAGCTCACGGAAGGCGCCCTCGTCTCCCGTACGCACCCGCCCGAGCAGCTCGGTGTCGGCCGTCCTGTCCGGCTCGACGGTGCTCAACCGGCCGCTCCGCATCCGTCCGAGCTCCACTGCCGTCGTCGCCGTTCGCTCCATCTTCCGTCGAGCGCGCACCGCGCAGGGAGTATTCGCACGCCACCGGGTGGTGGATGACCGTCGGCATGTCGGGCCTCGCCCGGGCCGTTTCCCGCTTCCACAGTCCCCCTTCGCCGGAACCAGGTCATCGTAGCCTCGCCTCCTCGGTTCGAGGCATCACGCCGCCCCGACGATGCAGGGATGCGGTTCAGACATCCGCCGGACGTCGCGTCGCCTCGCGCTGGCGACCGCGAGAGGGTACGGTGTTGACCCTGGAAGCATCGACGGCCGTCTGAACGCCACACCCCTGGGAGCGACGTACCTGTGATGAGGCGAAGCACACTGCTGGCTGTGGTGTCGATCGCGCAGGTGGCCATGCTGGCTCCCGGCGCGGCCGCACAGACCCCGACCTGCGGCGGACAGCCGGCCACCATCATCGGGACACCAGCCGACGAGCACATCGTTGGAACGCCGGCGATCGACGTGATCGTGGGACTCGAAGGCAACGACGTGATCGACGGCCGGCGGGGCGACGACGTCCTCTGCGGCAACGACGGCGCCGACAGCCTGATCGGCATGACGGGTGACGATCGTCTGTACGGCGGCTCCGGCCGCGACGGACTGTTCGGGGTCATCGGAGACGACTGGCAGTACGGCGGGACCGGCAACGACGTGATGACCAGCGGCGGCGGCGACACCGGGCGGGATCACCTCTTCGGGGGACGGGGCCACGATGCGCTCATCAACGCCGGACCGGGTCCCGATGTGCTCTCCGGCGGAGAGGGCGACGATTTCCTCGGCGGCGCCTCGGGAGCCGACCTGCTCCTCGGCGACGCCGGGAACGACGTCCTGGACGGCGACCGGGACCGGGACCGGCTCCGAGGCGGCGGGGGCAAGGATCTCCTGTTCGGCGGAGACGCCACCGATCGGATCGACGGACAGGCCGGAGCCGATGTCCTCTTCGGGGGGCGCGGAGCCGACGTGCTGGTGGGGGGGAGCGGTCCCGATGCATGCATCGACGGCGAAAGGGTCACGCAGTGCCGTCGTCGGGTCCGGGGAGTGGTCGCGGCCGGGTTGATCTGCTTCGGGCGGAACGCGACGATCGTCGGCACCACGGGGGACGACGAGATCACCGGAACGAGCGCGAGCGACGTGATCGTGGGTCGCGAAGGGGATGACGTGATCGACGGACGCGGCGGCGACGACCGGATCTGCGCCGGCGGCGGCCACGACGAGAGCCTCGGGAGCGTGGGCGACGATCGGATCGGCGGCGGGTCGGGGATCGACGTGCTCGTGGGAGAGGCGGGCAGCGACCACCTGGTCGGTGGAGACGGCGGTGACCTGCTGAACGTCGGGATCTCCGGGTGGTTCGGTTCTCTGCTCGGCGGAGCCGGGAGCGATGCGCTGCTCGGAGGCAGCGGCGACGATACGTTCTTCGGCGGTCCGGGGAACGACATCATGTTCGGACGCGTGCGCATCGATCGGATGCAAGGCGGCGACGGCGCCGACACGGCGTACGGCGGCGACTCGGACGACGCGATCTGGGGTGGCGCGGGAAGGGACCACCTGGTCGGGGGGTTCAACGTCGACGCGATCCACGGCGGGCTCGACGATGACGTCGTGGACGGCGCGACGGGAGCCGACACGCTCTCCGGCGGGCCCGGAGAGGACATCTGCCTCAATTGGAGCCTGAGCGCGACCGGTTGCGAGTCCAGGGTCCGGGTCGGCGCCTAGTTCTAGACCGTTCCGGCGGCGCCGGACGGGCGAGGGCGACCGGCTGACAGAGGGATCCGAGGAGCACCGGTCACACGTGCGCGCCGGCGGCGCGGCGGCCGCGACCGACACGTTCACGGGCGCGCGCCAGAGCCGCACGACCGGCGCTCGTGTTCCCCGTCGACCGACGTCATCACCCGGCCAGACGTGCTCCTTCCCGCGTGGATCGCGACGCTGACCTAGTGCCAGCCACGGGCGCGTCCCGCCTCCGCGACGCGCTCGACCGCGATCTCGTAGGCGGCGGCACGATGCGGGATGCCGCCCTCGTCGGCGCGCTCCAGCACGAGATCGGTCGCTGCTTCCATCAGCTCCTTGAGCCGGGCGTTCACGCGCTCCTCGCTCCAGCGCTCGCGTTGCAGGTTCTGCACCCATTCGAGGTAGCTCACGGTGACGCCTCCCGCGCTTCCCAGGATGTCCGGGATCACCCACACCCCGCGATCCTGGAGGAGCACGCCCGCGTCGGGCGTGGTGGGATGGTTCGCGATCTCGAGCACCAGCTTGGCCTGCACCCGCTCGGCGTTGTCGATCCGCAGCGACTCCTCGAGCGCTGCCGGCGCGAGGACCTCGCATCCGACGCCGATCAGGTCGTCTCCGTCGATCGAGTCGGCCTGCTTGAACCCGGTCACGCTGCCGGTCCGACGCTTGTGCTCGAGGACGTCGTTCGGGATGAGCCCCTCGCGGTTCACGATCGCACCGCGAGAATCGGAGACGGCGACCACACGGTAGCCCAGCTCGTGGACGAGCTGGGCGAACCACGCGCCGGCATTGCCGAACCCCTCGACCGCGACGCGGATGTGCTCGCGCGTCCACCGCCTCGAACGGGCGATGCGGTCGAGCGCGAAGAGGGCTCCTCGCCCCGTCGCCGCATCGCGCCCCAACGATCCGCCGAGCCGCACCGGTTTGCCGGTGATCACCGCCGGCGTGTCGCCGCGGGACCTCGAGTACTCGTCGTACATCCACGCCATCTCGCGAGGACCGGAGTTCACGTCGGGGGCGGGGATGTCCCGATACGGACCGATCACGGGTTCGATCGCGGAGAGGAAGGACCGGCACAACCGCTCGAGCTCCGCCACCGACAGCGCCTTGGGATCGACCTGGACGCCGCCCTTCGCGCCGCCGAACGGGACGTCGAGCAGGGCGGTCTTCCACGTCATCAGCGCCGAGAAGCAGCGGAACTCGTCCCGCGAGGCGTTCGGATGGAACCGGAGCCCGCCTTTGAAGGGACCCCTCGCGCCGTTGTGCTGGATCCGCCATCCCGGATACACCTCGAACGTGCCGTCATCTCGGGACATCCGCACCGAGACGGCCACCTCCCGGCGGTGGGTCGACAGCACCTTCCGGGCGCCGTCGTCCAGCCCGAGCCGATCCGCCGCGCGATGGAAGTGTCCCTGGACGGCATCGAAGAGGCGCTCGGCGGAGACGGCATGATGGTCCGGGGCGGCTCGCACGCACCGAGTGTCGCACGTCCGCGCGAAGCGGACCGAAGGGCGCTCGACACGGGTCGCGGCGCGCACGCATGGAGGCTTCGATTGCCCGTCCGCGGGCAGGCCCCTACGATGCGGTCATCCAGGGATGGGGAAGGCCGCGACCAGGTGCTCTCGTTCGGCGTCACGTTCATGCTCGACCCGCCGGTCTCGCGGACCGTCGAGTGGGCGAGGCTCGCCGAGGCGCAGGGCTTCGATGCCGTGTGGGCCTGGGACTCCCACGTCCTGTGGCAGGAGTTCTACACGACGTTCGCCCTGGTCGCGGCCGGCACCGATCGGGTGCGTCTCGGACCGTGCGTGACGAATCCCGCCACCCGTGACATCACGGTGACCGCGAGCGCGATGGCGACGCTCCAGGAGGTCAGCGGCGGACGCATGGACATCGGGATGGGCCGCGGGGACAGCGCGAGGCGGGTGATCGGCCAGAAGCCCGTCACGGTCCAGCAGATGGAGCGCGCCTGCCGAGCCATCAAGGATCTTGCCGAAGGTCGCGAGGTCGACCACGACGGGACACCGCTCCAGCTGAAGTGGAGCGAGGGTCACCGTCTCCCGGTCTGGGTCGCCGCCTACGGTCCGAAGGCCCTCCGCGCGTGCGGGCGCGTCGCGGACGGGCTGATCATGCAGCTCGCGGACCCGTTCATCCTCGCGTGGTCGCTCGCCTACGTCCGGGAGGGAGCCGAGGAGGCCGGGCGCGCCTTCGAGGACATCCAGATCCAGGTGGCGGCCCCGGGCTACCTGTCGGAGGACCTGGCGAAGGCGCGCGATCAGGTGCGATGGTTCCCCGCGCTCGTCTCGAACCACGTCGTTGACCTCGTGAAGCGGTACTCCGACGCCGACCTCCCGCAGGCACTCACCGACTACATCGAGGCCCGGGAGCACTACGACTACGCGGACCACGGCAGGACCGGCGCGGAGCATGCGGACTTCGTGACCGACGAGGTCGTGGACCGATTCTGCGTCCTCGGCACGGCCGCGCAGGCCATCGGGAAGCTGCGCGAGCTGGAGGCGCTCGGGGTCACGCAGTTCAACATTTACACGATGCAGGACGATCCCGGGCCCGCCGGGATCGTGGAGAGCTTCGGGAAGGACGTGCTGCCGGCGTTCCGCCCCTAGCGGGACACGGCACGAGAGCGGAGGTGCAGGCACGATGACGACGGTCAGGGCGGCGGTGATCCAGGCGCACGCGAACATGCCCAAGGACGAAGCGGTCGACAAGCACGTCGAGCTGATCGCGAAGGCGGCGGCCGAGGGCGCGGAGGTCACCTGCCTGCAGGAGATCTTCCACGGCCCGTACTTCTGCGCCGAGCAGGACCCCAAGTGGTACGCGACGGCCGAGCCGGAGGACGGTCCACTCGTCACGCGGATGCGCGAGGTGGCGAAGAGCCATCACATGGTCCTCGTCGTCCCGTGGTTCGAAGAGGCGCAGACGGGCGTCTACTACAACTCGGCGGTGGTGATCGAGCGGGACGGCTCGGTCGTCGGCAAGTACCGCAAGACGCACATCCCCCACGTCGGCCCGTGTTTCTGGGAGAAGTTCTACTTCAAGCCGGGGAACCTGGGCTATCCGGTCTTCGACACATCCATCGGCAAGGTCGGCCTGATCATCTGTTACGACCGGCACTTCCCCGAGATCGGCCGGGCGCTCGGGCTCAAGGGCGCGGAGCTCGTGTTCAACCCGTCGGCGACGGTGGAGTCCCTGTCCAAGTACCTGTGGGAGCTCGAGCAGCCGGCCCACGCGGTGGCCAACGGCTACTGGATCGCGGCGATCAACCGTGTGGGCACCGAAGAGCCCCTGTCGAGCGCGAAGTTCTACGGGTCGTCGTACTTCTGCGACCCGCGCGGACAGATCGTGGCCCAGGCCTCCGACTCGGAGGACGAGGTCCTGGTCCACGACGTCGACCTCGACATGATCCGGGAGGTCCGCAACACGTGGCAGTTCCTACGGGACCGCCGGCCGGAGCTCTACGGCGAGCTCACCCAGCTGCTGCCATGACGGAGGTCACCGGATGAAGACGGACCGGATGAGAACTGACCGGATGAAGGGAAGAACCCCGTGAAGACGCTGATCCGGGGCGGCACGGTCGTGACGGCGGCCGAGACGGTCACCGCCGACGTCCTCGTGGACGGCGAGAAGGTGGCGGCGATCGGGACCGGCATGCATGTCGAGCCCGACCGCACGATCGACGCGACCGGCCGGTACGTGATGCCCGGGGCGGTCGACGTCCACACCCACATGGACCTGCCGTTCGGCGGGAGCTTCTGCTCCGACGACTTCGCCACGGGCACCCGCGCCGCGGCGTTCGGCGGGACGACGACGATCGTGGACTTCGCGTTGCAGGACCACGGCGAGAGCCTCCGAACGGGACTCGACCGATGGCATGAGAAGGCCCGGAAGGCGCACATCGACTACGGCTTCCACATGATCGTGCGCGAGGTGAACGACGCGGTCCTGAAGGAGATGGACACCCTCGTCGGCGAGGGCGTCACGTCGTTCAAGTTCTTCATGGCCTACCCGGGCGTGTTCATGCTCGACGACGGGTCGATCTTCCAGGCGATGCAGCGCGCGGCGGACTCGGGCGCCCTGATCATGATGCACGCGGAGAACGGCGGACCGATCGACGTCTTGATCCGGCAGTACCTCCAGCAGGGGAAGACGGACCCCGTGAACCACGGCCTCACCCGCCCGCCGGTGATGGAGGGCGAGGCCGTGCACCGCGTGTTCAAGATGGCCGAGCTGGCCGGCGCCCCCGCCTACATCGTTCACCTCTCCTCCCGAGACGCGCTCGATGCCGTCCGGGACGCGAGGGACCGTGGAGTGGCCGCGTACGCGGAGACCTGCCCCCAGTACCTGTACCTGTCGATCGACGACATGGTCCGGCCGGGATTCGAAGGCGCGAAGTTCGTCTGCTCGCCTCCGCTGCGGACCGCCGACCATCAGGAGGAGCTCTGGAAGGGGCTCGTCGCCGACGATCTCCAGGTGGTCTCCACTGATCACGCGCCGTTCAACTACCGTGGCCAGAAGGACCTCGGGAAAGACGACTTCTCCAAGATCCCGAACGGCTTGCCGTCCGTGGAGGACCGGTTCACGTTGCTCTATCAAGGAGTGGTCGACGGGCGGATCGGCCTGAACCGCTTCGTGGAGATCGTCGCCACCGCGCCCGCGAAGCTGTTCGGTCTGTATCCGCGGAAGGGGACGGTCGCGCCCGGGTTCGACGCCGACATCGTGATCTTCGATCCGGAGCACGAACGCACGTTGTCCGCGGAGACGCATCACATGAACGTGGACTACTCCTGCTACGAGGGGCGCCGGGTCAAGGGCCTCCCGCAGATCGTGATGCAGCGGGGAACGGTGCTGGTCGAGGACGGAGGGTTCCACGCCACGGAGGGGCAAGGCACGTTCCTGCCGAGGAGCCGCGTCCCGGCATGACGGTGGACGTCGATCGATTGCGCCGGCTCCCGCTCTTCGGCGAGCTGGACCATCACGACCTCTCGACGCTCGTCCACCACGTGGGAGAGATCGAGGCCGTGGAGGGAGACGTGTTGTTCGAGCAGGACTCGATCCCGTACGAGATGCTCGTGATCGAGCAGGGCACCGCCGAGGTGACGAGGGACGGGGAGCCGATCGGTCGGATCGGCCCCGGCGACGTCGTCGGCGAGATCGCGCTCCTGCGGTTCCAGCGCCGGATGGCGACGGTCCGGGTCACGTCGCCGCTCCGCGCGGTCACGGTGAGCGCCGACGATCTCCAGGTGATCGAGGACGAGATGCCCGAGATCGCCCGGCAGCTGCGGTCGATCGTGTCCGTGCGCGAACGCGCGGCCGAGGATCCACCTCGACCCTGAGACACGGAGCCGCGTGGCTCGGGCGCCGCGTTCACAACATCTTCACGGGATATGCGGGAGATCTACGTTTATGACGACCTCGTCGGGGTAAACACGGCCCAGCGGTGGCTCGGCTCCTCCGGCCGAGGCCCGTCCTCAGATGTGTGGAGTCGGAGGGCCACGGGGAACCCACCCCCTTCCCGGACCCTCCGACCCGCATCCGTCCCCTCCTCGACCCCGCACCCTTCGACCGTTACGCTCGACGTCACTCGGCATCGGGGGATGGGATGCGCACTCGGAAGCTCGGACGACTCCTCGGAAGCGCAGCGCTCGTGCTGCTGCTCGCGGGCTGTTTCAAGGTCAACATGGACGTCGAGATCACCCCGGAGAACACCGTCTCGGGAAGCGCCGTCATCGCGGTCGACGAGAGCCTGCTCGAGCTGAGCGGCCAGAGCGCGGATCAGCTCTTCGCGGACATGGATCTGTCGGATCTGCCCCCGGGGGCCACCTCCGGTTCGTACGAGGAGGACGGCTTCGTCGGACAACGGATCACGTTCGAGGACGTCCCGCTCGATGAGTTCACGGCGGAGAACGCGCTGTCGGGTTCGCAGGGAGGCGACGACCTGAGCATCCAGCGGCGCGGCGACGAGTTCCACGTCAGCGGAGCCTTCGACATGAGCGGCGAGGAGTTCAGCGGCACCGACATCCCGCAGCAGTTCCTGGAGAGCTTCGAATTCCGGATCTCGATCACGTTCCCCGGCGAGGTGAAGTCGGCGACCGGCGAGGTCGATGGCAACACCGTGACGTGGGAGCCCGCGATCGGCGAGAACACCCCCGTGGAGGCCGTGGCGAGCGCGATCCCGTCGGCGAGCTCTCCGCTGCTACTGATCCTGCTGGTCGCCGGCGGCGCCGTCGCGCTCGGCGCGGTCGCCTACATCCTCACGCATCGCAAGACAGCGGCGCCGGCCGCCCCCGTGGACAGCGGCTTCGGCACGCCGATCGAGAGCCCGCCGCCGATGGCCGAGGGGAGCGCTGGAGCGTTCCCCCCGGTGGAGCCTCCTCCCTCGGCTCCTCCACCGAAGGAGACGCCATCGCCCCCGCCCATGCCGCCGAGCGGAACACCCTGATCGCGATGCCGACCTACGAGTACCGCTGCCGATCGTGCGACGCAACCTTCGAAGCGCGCCGGACGATCGCCGATGCCGATGTCGAGTTCGCATGCCCGCAAGGACATACGGACACGACGCGACGACCGTCGGTCTTCGGTGTCGCGACGACGACGTCGAGCGAGGAACGCGCGCCGTCGGCGATGACCGGATGCGGACACGGTTGCACATGCGTGCCAACGGGGCGGATGGCGTAGCGCAGAAGCACTAGCGTCAAAATCCCGTGAAAAGGGTGTACGCCGCGCGGCTCGTTCGTTAGCGTCGGTCGCTGCCGATGACCTATCGGAGACTCTCTCTCCTCGTGTTGGTCGTCGCCGTGCTCGTTGCGGGGACCCCGTCTACAACCCTCGCCGATGACCTCGGCCGCCGCGGTCGCATGCTCCGGATCTTGAACAACACGCGGCGCAACTTCAACCTTCCGGTGTTCCGCCTGAACCGAGAGCTGTCGCACACCGCGTGGCTGCATTCGAAGCGCATGGTGTCGGCGAACCGGCTCTTCCACACGCAGGACCTCTATTCGAAGCTGCGCGCGTACCGTCCGTCGACATGGGGAGAGAACCTCGGGGCGGCCGGCTCGTTGAAGTACGTGCGGACGCTCTGGCTCCGGAGCAGCAGCCACCGCCACAACCTGCTCAAGCCCGGGTTCCGCAGGATCGGGATCGGCGTCGTGTGGGCACGCGGACGCGTCTGGGTCACGGCGACCTTCTACGGCGGCTGACGTCGTCGATCAGGACACCAGCGAGCGCAGCTGGCGAAGCGCGACGGTGAGTTGCGTCAGGTCCGTGACGCCCTCCATCGCCAGGGAACGCATGAACCGCTGCACCCGCCCGTAGGCCGCGCTGCGATCCTCGAGGAACGCCTCGACGGCTTCGTCGATCGGCCGGCCGCCCGCATGCTCGAGCACGGTCTCGATGATGTCTCGGCGGATCGTGTACAGGTCGTCCTCCATCGAGTGGACGGCCCATCGCTGCCACCGTGTCTTGGCCGGCTGCTCCGCGAGCCGCTGCTCCAGCCAGTCGATGTCGAGCCGCTCTCCCAGCAGGAAGAACCCGCGCGCGACCTCCAAGACCGGTCTTCCGGTGGCCCGGCCCACGGAGATGATGTCCGGGCCGTGCACCAGCTCGTCCTGGAACGCATGCCGGCGCGCCAGCTCCTCGGGCACCCCTTCGCCGCGCAGCCGCTCCGTCTCACGCTCCCGCTGCTCGCGCCAGGCCTCGGGCCCGATCTGCACGATCACCGAGGAGAGCTCCCGGAACGCGGCCCTCGCCTGGTCGACGGCCTCGCCGAGCCGCAGGCCCGGCGCACGGACGAGGTACCACCGGGCCGTCGACTCCACCAACCGATCGACGCCGATCATCATGTCGTTCTGGATCTCGGGATCGATCTTCCCGTCGAGGGACTCGACGGCGTCCCAGCGCGGGACGGCATCCACCACGTCGCGAGCGATGCGGAAGGCGCGGACCACCTCGGCGGGCGTGGCGCCCGTCTCCGCGACGAGCCGTGAGACGAACGTGACCCCCTGCGAGTTCACGACGTCGTTGGACACGACGGTCGCGATCAGCTCCCGGCGCAGCGGGTGCTCCGCGAGGAGCGGCCGGAAACGCTCGACGATGGCCTCTGGGAAGTAGCGAGCGAGATCCTGCTCGAGGTACTCCGCATCGGGCAGGTCCGCGTCCAGCAGGTCCCGCTTGATCGAGCGCTTCGAGTACGCGACCAGGAGGGCGAGCTCGGGACGGGCGAGTCCCTCCCCGCGCCCGCGACGCTCCGCCATCTCGTCCGACGTCGGCAGGAACTCCACGGCGCGATCCAGCTCGCCCTCGGCCTCGAGCTGGAGCATGAGGTCCTCACACGCCTCGTTGCGCTCGGCCGCGACGGCCATCTCCTGCGACAGGATCTGCGCCTGGAGGTAATTGTCGTAGAGGACGCGCCGCACGACGTCGTCCGTGCTGGCTTGCAGGAGGTCGTTGCGCTCGTCCGTGGTGAGCTCGCCTCGCTCGATCGCAAGGCCCATGAGCACCTTCAGGTTCACCTCGCGGTCCGACGTATCCACGCCGGCCGAGTTGTCGATGAAGTCCGTGTTGATCCGGCCGCCGGCGAGCGAGTACTCGATCCTCCCTCGCTGCGTGAACCCGAGGTTGCCGCCCTCCCCGACGACCTTCGCCCGGACCTGGTTGCCGTTGATCCGGACGGGGTCGTTCGCGCGATCCCCTGCCTCCGTGTGCCCCTCGCTCGTCGCCTTGACGTAGGTGCCGATGCCACCGTTCCAGAGCAGGTCGACGGGCGCCTGCAGCACCCACCGGATCACGTCCGCCGGTGTCAGCTCCGCCGGCGCGTCGTCGGGGATCGCCAGCGCCACCCGTGCCGGCGCCGACAGCGTCACCCACTTCGCGGCGCGGTCGATGATGTCGGCGCCCTCCGACAGGACGGACCGGTCGTAGTCGCCCCAGGACGAGCCGGGCGTGTCGAACAGTCGCTTGCGTTCGGCGAACGAGGTCGCGGGATCCGGCGACGGGTCGAGGAAGACGTGCCGATGGTCGAACGCCGCGATCAGCCGGATCCGGTCGGAGTAGAGCATGCCGTTGCCGAAGACGTCCCCGGACATGTCGCCGATGCCGATCGCCGCGAACGGCTCCGTCGCGGGATCGAGACCCAGCTCACGGAAGTGGCGCTTCACCGACTCCCAGACACCGCGCGCGGTGATGCCGAGCGCCTTGTGGTCATAGCCGAAGGAGCCCCCGGAGGCGAACGCGTCGCCGAGCCAGAACCCGTAGCGCCGACTGACCTCGTTCGCTGTGTCCGATAGGGCCGCGGTGCCCTTGTCGGCGGCCACGACGAGGTAGGGATCGGGACCGTCGATCACACGCACACCCTCCGGATGGACCACCTCGCCCTTCACCAGGTTGTCGGTGACGTCGAGCAGACCCTCCATGAAGGTGACGTAGCGTCGCGCCACCTCCTCCTTCACCTGCTCCGGCATGATCGACGTCCGCTTGAGCACGAACCCACCCTTGGAGCCGTCGGGCACGATCACGGCGTTCTTCACCTTCTGCGCCTTCATCAGACCGAGGACCTCGGTCCGGAAGTCCTCACGACGGTCCGACCAGCGGATGCCGCCCCTCGAGACCATGCCGGCACGCAGGTGGATCGCCTCCATCTCCGACGAGTACACCCAGACCTCGTACAGCGGCGTCGGCTTGGGCATCTCCGGCACCCTGTCGGACACGAGCTTGAAGCTCAGGTAGGAGCGGTCCGGCACGTACGCGTTCGTCCGGACGATGGCCTCGATCGTCCCCAGCAGGTGCCGCATGATGTTGTCCTGGTCGAGCGAGGAGACGCCTCGGAGGTCCTGATGGATCGCCTGCCGGATCTCGTCGATCTCCTCGTCCGAGGAGTCCCGGACCGGATCGAACCGGGCCTCGAACATCCGGACGAGGCGCTCGGCGATCGACGGATAGGCGGCGAGCGCATCGTCGCGGTAGCTCTCCGTGTACCGAGCCGAGACCCGCATCCGGTAGTTGCGGAGCGCCCGGAGGATCCGGACCTCCCACCACGTGAGCGACGAGAGGGTGACGAGCCGGTTCAGCGAGTCGGAGTCGCACTCCCCCCGCCAGACCGCGGCGATCGTGTCCGTGACGCGGTCGGCCGCCTCTCCCAGCTCCAGGACGGCGCCGCGCGAGTCGAGCACCCCGAAGTCGTGGATGTACACACGACCTTCCCCCTCGATCGCGGTCGGCACCTCCTCGACGACGCGGAGACCGAGCGCCTCGAGGATCGGCATGAAATCGGAGAGGTCCACCTTGCCGCCGGTCTTGTAGAGCCGGACCCGCGTCAGGCGCTCCCCCTTCGACTCGTTGCCGAGGCCGACAAGGAATCCCTCCGTGGACGCCTCCAGCCGTTCGAGCTTCAAGACGTCGTCCACCACGAGGTCCCAGTCGTCGTTCGACTTGTAGTAGTCCGGGAACCGGGGCGTGTACTCGTCCATCAGGGCGAGCGCCCGGCCGGCGCCGACACGCGCGGTGAGCGCCTCGAGCAGGTCGTCCTCCCAGGTACGGGCGAGCTGTTCGACCTCCTGCTCCAGCTCCTCGTAGCGGACGTCGGGGATCGGCGCGCCGGGCGCGACGTGGATCGTGAAGAAGATCCGCGCCGATTCCGTCTCCCCGAGGGAGAGGTGGTAGTCGATCGTCGTCCCGTTGAACCGTTCCAGGAACAGGGCCTGGAGCGCCTTGCGCAGTTCGGCATTGAACCGGTCGCGCGGCAGGGCGACCACGACGGAGACGTTCCGCCCGTAGAGGTCACGGCGGATCAGGACCCGGATGCCCCCGTGCTTCTCGAGCTGCAGGAGACCGACGACCAAGCGCCGGATCTCTTCGGCCGACGCCTGGAACAGCTCGTCCTTCGGGAACGACTCGAAGAGGGTCACCACCGCCTTGTGATCGTGCGAGCCGGGGATCAGGTCCTCCGCCGCGATCAGCTGCTCCAGCTTGTGGTGAAGCAAGGGGGTCTTGGCCGCTGGCTCCATGTAGGCCTTGCTCGTGAACAGGCCGATCAACCGAGCCTCTCCCACGATCGAGCCGTCGGGGGCGACCTTCCGCACGCCGATGTAGTCCATGCGCGCCCGCCGATGCACCGTCGAGTAGGCCTGGGTCTTCGAGTAGATCAGGAGCTCACCGTCCTCGATCCTGTTGCGGACGTCGGGCGCGAGCGAGGACAGGGGCGTCCGCTCCGCGAAGGTCGACTTCCCGACGTCGGACAGGATCCCGAGACCGCTGCCGGGGACCGTCCGGATCGCCCGGTCCCCGTCCGTCCCCGACAGCTCGTACTCCCGATAGCCCAGCAGGACGAAGTTCAGCTGAAGGAGCCAGTCGAGGAACTTGCCGACCTCGTCGACGACCTCGGGCGGGTAGCGAACCTGGGCGGCGCGCGCCAGCTCCTTCATGTGCCGGACGCGATCCTGCATCGGAACGAAGTCCCGGACCACGAGCGAGACATCGCGGAGGATCCGGCGCACGCGCTCCTCGAGCTCGACGGTCACCTCGTCGCCGAGTGGTCGATCGACCTCGAAATGCATGAAGGACTCGCGGTGCTCCGCCTCCCGTCCCGACAGCACCCGGACGAGGTGCCCCTCCTCGTCGCGAACGGCGCCGATCACCGGATGCAGGAGCCGCTTGATCGTGAGCCCTCGCGCCGTCAGCTCCTCGGAGACCGAGTCCACGAGGAACGGCGAATCCTCGGTGGCGACCTCGACGATGGTCCCGGGGCGGCGGTACCCGTGCGCGTCCGGCTCGGCGTTGAAGACGCGGACCGCCGATGCGTCCAGTCCCCGGCCGTCGGCGAACGCGAACGCGGAGGTCGCCAGGGCCTGCAGCTCCTCGACGGTGATCGCCTCGAGGTCGTCGTCGGCCAACCGTCGCAGGAGCGCGCGGGCGAAGGCCTGGAGCGGTTCTCTCCCCCTCGGTCCGGCTTCCCGCCCGATCCGAGCGAGCATCTCCTCGATCTTGGGGTGGAGTTCGGAGGTGGCCTTGGCGGTCGCTCGTTGTTCGATCGTGTCCGACACTGGCGTTCGCGGCCTCCGGGGCTGACCTCTCCATTGTGTCAGGTCAGGGCGGTCTGACGGCGGAGCCTGCACCTGCGACCGATGGTCGGGCATAGCCCAGCCGTACTACTCCGTTCGGCACGAAAACCCCCATCGGACTGAGGCCAGGGCCACATGGGGTGGGGTACCCTCGACGGGGCACCAGGGGAGGAACATGGCGCGACGGGTACGGATCGTCGTCGGTGAGGGCCGAACGGCGCAACGAGGTCTGCTTCGCTTCGTCCTCGAGGGCGACGGCTTCGACGTCGTGGGCGAGGCCCGAGGGACCGCAGACCTCACGGGCGTGATCGATAAGCACCGGCCCGACGTCGTCGTCCTCGATGACGGCATCGGCGTCA
Source organism: Actinomycetota bacterium (assembly GCA_050696355.1). Lineage (GTDB taxonomy): Bacteria > Actinomycetota > UBA4738 > UBA4738 > HRBIN12 > JAJNBA01. The sequence continues at coordinate 5,695 of JBOGVD010000088.1, read as the reverse complement.
CGGCGGTGTCGACGATCCACGAGCTGGCTCCCCGGGCCAAGATCGTGCTGGTGTGGCCGGCCGCGGTCGTTCCGATCGGCGGCGACGCACGGGTGGAGCCCGCGAAGATCCTCCGGGACCTCGGTCCGGCGGTGCACCAGGTGATGGCGCCGGCGGCCGCGGCGGCGGCGCTCGCGGCGACCTTCGAGCGCCCCGACTGGATCGACAAGGTCCGCAAGGACCCCGCGGCGCTCCGTGACAAGCTCGCGAGCGGAAGCAAGAGGCCCGACAAGCGCCCGAGCGTCACGCGCCTGCAACGGAACCGGCGACTCCATCCCACCGGGTCCGCAGCGGCCGGAGCCGCGGCCCTTGCGAACGTCCCCGCGCCGGTCGTCGCCCTGCCGGCGGGCGTCGGTGGAGCGGGCGACGAGCCCGTCCTCGACATCGGAGGTGGCGCGAGCGGGGCCGATCTCGCCGAGGACCCGATCGACGAACGCTCGGAATGGAACCGACGGCTGGGCACGCTCGCCCTGAGCGGCGCCGCGGCGGTCAGCGCCGTCGTCCTCGCGCTGGCGCTCGGCGGGGGCAGGGTCTCGCCCAACCTCGTCCGTGGTGGCGGCCAGTTCCCCGTCGGCGTGCCCGGGATCGTCCAGGGTGGAGATGCCGGACAAGGACCGTTCGGCTCGGGAACGCTCGGCGGTCGGGGATACGAACCCGACGCGGTCGATGAGCCGGCGGGCCCCGATGACAACGGCACCGACGGCAACGGTGGCCCCGATGCGGCCATCGACGGCGGCCTCGGCGGCGATCTCGCGACCCCGGATCCGGGCATCCCGGATGCACCACCGCCCGTTGAGGGTCCCGGTGACGACGGTACCGATGGTGGCGATGGCGGCGGCAACGGCGGTGGCGACGGCGACGGCGACGGTGGCGGGAACGGCGGTGGTGGCGGGAACGGCGGCGGTGGTGGCGGTGGTGGCGACGACGATGACGACGATGATGATGACCGCGATGACGATGACGATGACGATGACGGGCATGGTGGCGGCGGTCACGGCGGTGGCGGCCACGGCGATGATGATGATGATGACCACGACGGGCACGGCGGCGGCCACGGTGACGATGACGACGACGACGGCAAGTACGGGAAGAGCGCCGAGCACAACCCGCACGGTGGACCCCCCGGCCACCTGGGCATGACGCCGGCGCACGGACCGGGCCTCGGAGTCGGATCCGGCCCTCAGCACACCCACAAGCACTAGGTCCGAGGACGCTCGAGCTCGAACACGTACGCTGTGGACGGATGGGCTCCAACCCCTACGCCTCCCTGGAGCCGGGAACACCGGATCCGACGCCCGCGCCCCTGTTCCCCGAGGTGAGCGCGACCGGAGCGCTGCTCCGCGGCCTCCGCAAGCGCTGCCCGCGATGCGGCGAGCGGGACACGTTCGTGAGCTGGTTCCGGACCCGGACGACGTGCCCGCGCTGCGATCTCCGATTCGCGAAGGAGGAGGGCGGCTTCCTCGGCGCGATGACGCTGAACTACCTGGTGGCGATCGGCGTCTGGCTCGTCGCGCTGGTCATCGGGATCGTCTGGACGGTGCCCGACGTGGCCGTCGTGCCGCTCCTGGTGATGAGCGCGATCGTGCTAATCGGCGTGCCGCTGTGGTTCTACCCGCGCTCGACGATGATCTGGGCGGCGGTGGAGTTCCTCGTCCTCCGAGGAACCCCCGACTACCGCCCGCCGGTCGCGCGTGACGCTCGCCAACGCGAGCTGGAATAGGTCACGCCGGCAGATCCACCACGGCGCGCGCGGCGCCGACCACGTCCCGATCCGCCAGCGGCAGGAGGAACCCTCGGATCCGGATCGCCACCTCGACGGTCGCCTCGGCCGTGCCAACCGCGCAAGAGCACGAGACGAGACGAGCGCCGTTGCGATCCGCGTAGTCGGCGGCGAGGGCAGCCGGATCCGTACCCGACGGGAAGGCGAGCTCCTGCGCGGCGGCGAGCGCGACGAGGTCGGCAACGGCCTCCGCGCGCGACCGAGCGATCGACGCCCGTCCGACGTCGGCCACCCCCATCGTGACGACGAGCGCCATCGCGACGGCGGCGGCAACGACGATCGAGACGCTGCCACGCTCGTCCCGGATACGATCGTGGCCGGCGCGACGCCACATGCTCAGCCGAACTCCTGGCGAGCCGCGGTCGACGTCGCCATGCCGACCGAGTCGCCGAACAGCCACGCGACGAAAGGGACGCGGACGGCAGCCGCGTAGCGCAGCGAGACGGTGACGGGCTCGCCTCTGACACCGGCTCTGGTGACGTCGAGGTCGACCGCACCGTCGTCCAGCGACGGCGCGGCCGCCAGGGCGGCCGAACGGATCGCCGACGGGTCGTCCTGGACGGCAGCGGCGCGCGCCCCGGCACGCGCCGCTGACTCCACCAACAATCGATCGCGCACGAGGAGCCCCGTCTGCACGAGCGCGAGCGCGACCACCAGGACCAACGGCAGCACGAGCGCGAACTCGACGGCGGCCGTTCCGCGTTCGCACGGACGCGCGTCAGGCAGCCTCGGCATCACCGATCACGCTGTCGATCACGCTGTCGAAGAATGCCGGCAGCTTGCCGGAGGAGCGCGCCCACGCGATCAGGACCACGGCCACCGCGGCCGCCGCGAGGATCACGAGCGCGTACTCCGCCGTCGTCTGTCCGTCCTCCTTGCGGAGCCGGAAGGTGTCGACGGTGCGCAGGAACAGGGCGTACAGGAAGAGCATCGGTTCACCTCCTCTCAGCTGATGGATCGCACGGTGGTGAGGAGGACCGGGACGACCGTGAGGAGGAGGAAGGCGGGGAGGACGAGGAACACGAGCGGGAACAGCATCTTCACCGGCGCAGCACGGGCGCGCTCAGCGATCGCGGCCCGCCGCGCGCCCCGGACGTCGGCGGCGAGCTCTCGCGTCGCGCTCGTGAGCGAAGTCCCGAGCATCTCGGTCCGGGTCAGCACGGCGACCGCCCGCCGGAGGTCCGGGAGGCCGAGGCGCCCCGCGACCGCCGCGAGCTCCTCCCGCCATCGAGCCCCGAGGTCCACCGCGTCGAGCGACGCCCGTAGCTCCGCACCGAGCGGACCTCGCAGGACCGACACCGACCGCTCGAGCCCCGACACGGCAGAGAGCCCGGCGTCCGAGCCGACCGCGAGGAGATCGAGGAGCTGCGGGATCTCGGCGTCCATCGCGCGCCGGCGCCGCGCCTCGGCCCGTGCCGAAGCGAGGGTGCGAACCCGAAACGCGAGCAGGAGGGCTAGCGGGATGGTCAACACCCTCGGGCCTGGCACGAGGGCCGCGACGGTCGCGGCGGCCGTTGCCCACACGGCGCGGGCGTCGAGCCGACGGCGACGCGCCGACGTCACGCGACCCCTGGGTACCGCCAGGGAAAGCCCGACGGCGGCGCATCCCGCCGAGGCCGCTGCGAGGGACGCCGCGATGATCGGCTCGGTCAACGCACCTCCAGGAGATGCCGGATCCACACGAAGGCGAGCGCCTCCATCCCGAGGCCGATCCCGAGCGCCGTCCCTCCGAACGGGGTCCCGATCGCATCGAGCATCTCGCGCCGAGAGGTCAGGAGGAGGAACGCGAAGAATCCCAACGGCAGCATCCCGAGGATGACACCGGAGAGTCGAGCCTGCGCGGTCAGGGCTCGCACCTCGCGCTGCGCCGCCCGACGCTCCCGCAGGGTCCCCGCGAGTCCATCGAGAACGGTCGGGAGGTCGCCCCCGCTCCGACGGTGGAGGTCGAGGACCCCGACGATCAGGCGGGCATCCTCGGACGCGTTCGCGTCCGCCCACCCGGCGAGCGCTTCGGAGAACGGCGTGCCCGTGTCGATCCTGTCGACCAGGTGCTCGAGCTCGCCGCGGAGCGGCTCCTCGGCCTCGTCCCGCGCATAGGCGAACGATTGCGGAAGGGACAGGCCTGCCCGAAGCCCTCCGGACAGCGCGCCGACCGTGTCGGCGAGCTGCTCGGTCGCGCGGACCCGTTGCGCGGCACGACGCCGTCGTCGCAGAACGAAGCGGAGCAGGATCACGGTCGCGACACCCATGGCCGCGACCACCGGACCCGTCGCGATCCCCGCCGCGATGCCCGCGATGAACAACGCGGCGGTCCAGGCCGGGATCCGACGTCCCGTGCGGTCCGGCGCCTCGGGCTGCACCGCTCCCAACAGCGCCCTCCGCTGGTCCGCCCGAGCGATCGCGATGGCGCGTTCGGCGAAGAGACCGGCGAACGCCAGCAGTCCCGACGCCAGCCCGATCAACGGTCCGGCCCTTGTTCGAACAGCCAGTCGCCGACGTCCTCGCCGCGATCGGCGAGGAGATCGGCCACCCTGGGGATCGATCCCGTGGCTTCGAAGCTCCCACTCGGACCGGCCTGCCGGAACCGGTACAACGGGGACACGACGGGCTCACCGCGATGCGTGCCGTCGACCGACGCGATCTCCCAGGCGACCCGGCGCCCGTCCCTGAGCCGGGTCAGCTGCACCACCACGTCGATCGCCGAGGCGACCTGGTTGCGGATGTGTGCCGCCGGTAGGCCGACGTCCGACATCATCGCCATCGTCTCCAGCCGCCACAGCAGGTGTCGGCACGAGTTCGCGTGTGCGGACTATTTCTTAATGGACACGTCCTAGTCCTGAAGGGCTCGCCGGGGCGCTGGATACAGACTGCCGGCACCCCGGCTCACGATCGCGTCCGATACAGCCTCCGCGTAACAGGCATCGGGGACAAACCGGCCCTGAGCTGCGGTGATTTGGGCTGCGCGGAGCTGCCGAGGCTTATGCAGCGTCGCGGCATCCCCCGGTTCTTGGACAACACTCTCAGCGGCGTTCAGGAAAGACGGCGCTCCGCAGCGCGGATCAGCAGCGACGGCTGCGAGCCGAGTGCGTTTGCCAGAGCCTCGACCGAGGCGAGCGTCGGAGACTTCAGGCCGCGCTCCAGGTCGCTCACGTAGTTCCTGGTCAACTCAGCGCGCTCAGCGAGAGCCTCCTGCGACAGCTTCGCTCGGAGCCGCCGATCCCGAACGACTTGCCCAAAGGCACGCCCCAGCTCCCTCCCGCTGTCCCTCGCCACGACCAGATGGTGGTCGTGCCGGGCGGCGCAGGCTACCAACTATAGTTGGCAGCCTGTCGCGCCGATGACTAGAACCAGAGAAGAAGAGGGGGTTGCGGACCCGCTACCCAGCGACCCGCCTCAGCCCCACGAAGCGGAAGGAGCATGACATGAAGGTTGAATGCCGATTCGCCAAGGGAGCGAACGAGAGAAGGGCGAGGACCATGAACAGGTTGGTGCTGCTTCTTGTGCCGGTTGCCTTGCTCGTGGCTGGCTGCGGGAACGAACCTGCCACCGGTGCGCCCGCTGAGAACCCGGCTGCGGCAACTCACACGCTCACTGGGACGATGCTGTCATCCGGGCAGGGGTGTGACGACTATCGGTATGACTACGACACGGATCACGCCCCCGTGCGGGTGACGGATGAGACCGGGACCCTGATCGGCACGACCACTTCGTCCGGAGACGTGGGGCCGCTATGCACGGTCACGTTCACCGTGAAGGGCTTGCCAACGGCGAAGTTCTACGAAGTCACCATCGGCACGCATCAAGGACCCTCGTACTCGTACGAGGAACTTGAAGCCAGCGATTGGGATATCGCGCTCGAAATCTAGAGCCTCGAGT
>JBOGVD010000087.1:0-36415 GCA_050696355.1 Actinomycetota bacterium | reverse complement strand
GTCCCGGGGCCTCGGCGATCCCGTCTCCGCTTGTCTCTCGCCGTACGCTCTAGACGTTCGGCTCGGGGACGTTGCCCGCCTCGATGTCCGCAGCCGTGACCTCGCCGCCGAGGTAGTCCTGAGCGAGCGCGAGGATCTCCGTGTCCACGATCATCTCGAAGGGCAGGTCGCGGCTGGCCTCCTCGACGACGCCGGTGTCGACCGACACCTTCAACTGGTCGGCGATCACATCCTCGCTCAGCACGCTCGTGTTGTACGGCCAGATCTCGTACTGGCGCGCGAATTCCCAGTTCGTCCGGGCGACCTCTTCATCCCCGGCCCCGCTGGCGGCGTACTGGTTCAACGCCGCGAGGTACTGATCGAAGTCCGAGGCCAGCACCCTGTTCGAGTAGAGGATGGTCGCGCAGTACCGTGCCGCAACGTCCTGGTTCGCGTCGAGCCACTCGGTCTTGGCCCACAGGACGTTGGCCAGGAACTCCGTGTCCTCCGCGACGACGCTGAGGACCGTCACCGCGTCCTCACCCAACTCCGCCTTGAGCTCGGCTTGCTCGAACAGGTCGAGCGAGCCCACGTCGACGTCGCCCGCGGCCAGGGCCGCGAGGCGCAGGCTGCCGTCCTCGAGGATGACCGTGTTCGTCAGGTCGTCGGTGGTGATACCGATGTCCCGGTTCAGGAAGACGAGGTTCATGAGCAGGTTGAGGAACCCGCCCGCGCTCTCCACCGCGACCCGGACGTCGGGGTTCGTGATCTCCTCCAGGCTGGTGATCACGTCGGTCCGGCCCACGAGATGCTCGGTACTGTCCTTCTGGGTTGGACAGAAGACCTTAAAGTCCTCCCCGGCCTCGCGAAGTTGGACCATCTGGGTGAAGCCGCCTGAACCGACGTCGGCGTCACCCGAGGCGACGAGTTGGGCAGCGAGCGATCCCTCCTCGAACAGCTGGATGTGCTCTTCGGTGCTGATGTTGAATAGATCCCCGAACAACTCGGGCGCGCGGTATTGCGGGATGTACGCGTCGGCCGTCGAGCCCGCCGCGTGACGAACGACCGCCGCCTCGGACGAATCACCGTCCCCCTCACCTCCACCGTCGTCGCCGCACGCCGCCGCCAGCAGCGTCAGGGCAGCTATCAGCGCTCCTACCCTCAGGTGTCGTCGCTTCATTTGACCCCCTTCCAGTCGTCGTGCCGTCCGATCGATCGACCTACCGGCCGGTACCAAACCGAGCACCGTTCATCCGTCAAACGGACCTCGTGACGAAGCGGTCCCCGACAACGATCGCTCCCATTCCCCCCTCTCTTCCTGCTCTCCTCGCCGCTCCCTCAGACCCTCTTCCAGGCGAGCAGCTTCCACTCGACGAGGCGAGCGATCCCCATGACCCCCGCCGCCAGGATCGTCACGAAGAAGACCGTCGCGAGCAGCCGAGGGATGTCGAACCTCCCCTGCGCGTCCACGATGAAGAGCCCGAGGGCCTGCGCGCGGAGGAACAGGTCGGCGAGGATCGCTCCTGAGACCGACCGGCCCACCCCGAGTCGCAGTCCCGTGATGATGTGCGGGCTCGCCCACGGGAAGATGATCTTCCGGTACATCCCCCACCGGTTGATGCCGAACGCCCTTGCCATCTCTCGTGCCCCCGAGGGAACCTCGCGGATCCCCGCGGCGGTGTTGATGATGATGACGAACACGTTGAAGAGCACGACCAGGGACACCTTGGCCGTGAACTCGAGCCCCAGATAGATGGAGATCACCGGGATGAAGAGCGAGAACGGGATCGAGAACGACGCGCTGACGAGAGGGTCGAGCACGGCGGCAGCCCTCGTGGACGACGCGATCCATGTACCGATCCCCACGGCGATCGTCGCCCCGATCAGGAACCCCGTCGCTGCGAGCGCCAATGTGTCCCGGGCCGCATCGAGGATCTCTCCCTCCCCGATCAGGCGGAAGAGCTCGGGGAGCGTCACGGTCGCCGGGACGACGGAGAGGAAGATCCCGGCTCGGCCGACGATCTCCCAGAGGACGAAGAACAGCGCCAGAGACAACGCCCATCGGCCTGCCTTCACGCGTAGCGTCCTATTCATCGCCTCACAGGGACTCCCGCAGCTGGACCAGTGAGTACGGGCGGAGCCGCTGCTCGGCCACCTTGAGCAGCTGGTTCAGAGTGACCGCGACCGTGATGATCACCACTGCGAGCGCGTAGTAGAGGTCGAGCCGCCGAGGAGAGAGGATGAAGGAGGTCAGTAGCTTCCCGGTTCCGATGTAGACCCAGATCTCGGCGATCACCATCCCCTTGATCGCCATCGACAGGCCCATCCGGATGCCCGCGACGATGAACGGGGCAGCGGCCGGGAAATACACACGGGTGACCATCCGCCATCGGGGCGTGGCGAAGGCTCGCGCGGTCTCCCGAAGCTCGTTCTCCACGTACCGCACGCCGGCGGCCGTGTTGATCACCGGGAAGAAGATCGCGAAGAGCACGACGACCATCACCCTGTAGCCGAAACCGATCCCGAAGATGAGGATGATGATCGGCAGCAAGGACTCCTTGCTCGTGACGTAGATCGTGCTCACCCACGGCGCGAGCACGTCCTCCGCGAACCTGAATCGACCCATCAAGGCGCCGACGGGAACCGCGATCGCGATCGCGAGGAGGAAACCGGCCGCGAGCTGCTGGAGCGTGGGCCCCAGCACCAGGATGTGCCCCTCGGTGAAGAGGTCGACGATCCCGAGGAGGACCTGCGGCACGGTCGGCAGGAAGAACGGGCCCTGCACCATCGCAGTGATCTGGAAGGCGAGGACCAACCCCCCGTAGACGACGAGCCGGAGGAACCACGTGCTGTTCAGGAGGGCTCGGAGGCGGGAGACTCGGGGAGGCGCATACACGAGGCCGGCGCCGGCCTCCGCGGTCGAGTCCTCGGTCGACCCGGGAACCCGCTCGCGTCTGGTGACCTCGGCGCCCATCCCCTCGCTACCCCTCAACGGTGGCGCCCACCTTCAGCTCGTCCCAGATCTCCTGCTTGAGCCTCGCCATGTGGGGTGAGCCGCGCACCCCATCGGATCGGGGACGGCCGAACGGCACCTCGATGATCCTCGAGATCTGAGACGGGCGGGCACGCATGACCACGACCTGGTCGCCGAGATAGAGCGCCTCCTCGATGTCGTGCGTCACGAAGATCACAGTCTTCTGGTCTCTCTCCCAGATCTTGAGGAGCTCCTCTTGGAGCAGCATCCGCGTCTGGTCGTCCACGGACCCGAACGGCTCGTCCATGAGCAACAGCGACGGGTCCACGGCGAGCGCACGCGCCAGCCCGACCCGCTGCTGCATGCCCCCCGAGAGCTGTCCGGGGTAGTAGTTCTCGAACCCCTCGAGATCGACGAGCTTGATGATCTCGGTCGCTCGCGGCCGCCGCTCCTCCTTCTTCATGCCGAGGTTCTCGAGCCCGAACTCGATGTTCCCCAGCACGGTGCGCCACGGAAGGAGGTTGAAGTGCTGGAACACGAAGCCTCGGTCCAGGGAGGGAGCCGTGATGCGCTTGCCCGCGATGCGGACCTCACCCGTGTCCGGAGGCATCAGACCGTCGACGATCCGCAGGAGGGTCGACTTCCCGCATCCGCTCGGGCCGACCAGGCACGTGAACGTCTGCTCCGGGAGCGAGAGGTTCACGTCGTTCAGGACGTTGAGCATCCCGTCCTTCCCCTGGCGCGGGAACGCCTTGCTCACACCCGTGATCTCGACTTCCGGCAAGGGCCTGCCTCTCGGTCTCGGTCAGCCTTCGCGGTACGGCCGCCACTTGCTTTGGTAGGATATTAGACCATCTGGGAACTCAGCTTGTATCTGACGTACGTTCGGAAGTCAAGTTCGAGTGTGCCCCGGGGGCAGGCGCAAGATCGGATGCGATCCGCGGCAGCCACGTCGCCACCGAGGAGAAGGATGCGGGCGGCCGACGGTCTGGGAGGTGACCATGGAGCGAAGGAAGCTCGGGACGAACGGACCCACGGTCTCTGCGCTCGGGCTCGGAACCATGGGTGTCGCCTGGTACGGCACCCCCGACGACGTCGAAGCGGTGGCCACGATCCGGCGGGCGTTGGACCTCGGCCTGGACCTCATCGACACGTCGGACGTCTACGCCAAGGGACACAGCGAGGAGCTGGTGGGCCAGGCGATCCGCGACCGGCGCGAGCAGGTGATCCTCGCGACGAAGTTCGGCAACATCCTCGACGAGAACGGCGCCTTCGCCGGCGTGAACGGACGTCCCGAGTATGTGAAGCAGGCCTGCGAGGCCAGCCTCCGGCGACTCGGGGTCGACGTTATCGACCTCTACTACCAGCACCGGGTCGACGCCGACACACCGATCGAGGACACGATCGGGGCCGTCTCGGAGCTGATCGCGGAAGGGAAGGTCCGGTACGCAGGTCTCTCGGAGGCGGGCGTCACGACGATCAGACGGGCCCACGCCACCCATCCGATCAGCGCGCTCCAGACCGAGTACTCGCTGATCACGCGTGATGTCGAGGAGGAGATCCTCCCGACCGCCCGCGAGCTGGGGATCGGGTTCGTCGCGTACAGCCCGCTCGGCCGAGCGTTGCTGACGGGACGGATCCGCGACACCGAGAAGGATCTGGTATCGGACGACCACCGCCGGAAGTTCCCTCGGTTCCAGGGGGACGATTTCCGACGGAACCTGGGCCTGGTCGACCGCCTGCAGGAAGTAGCCGACGCGAAGGGCTGCACCCTGCCGCAGCTCGCGCTGGCCTGGGTCCTCGCCCGGGGGGACGACCTGGTCCCGATCGTCGGCACGAAGCACCGGAGCTACCTCGAGGAGAACGTCGTCGCTCTGAGCGTCGACCTGACGGCGGAGGACCTCGAAGGACTCGGCGCGATCGCGCCCCCGGGCGCCGCGGCCGGGGACAGGTATCACGCGGCCGCCATGACCAAGCTCGGTCTCTGAGCACCGACCGCGAACGGAGGAGGACCAGGGCATGCCGCAGGTCACGGTGCACCTCCTGAAAGGTCGGACCCTCGAGCAGAAGCAGCGACTGATCGCCCGCATCACCGACGCGCTCGTCGAGGAGGCGGGGGCACGGCGGGAGATGGTCCAGGTGACGTTCCTGGAGGTCTCGAAGGAGGACTGGGGACGGGGCGGCCTCCTGGGGATCGATCGGACCGACGTGATCCATTGACGGGGGTCGACTGGAGCCGGCTCTCGCTCGCAATCGTGGGCGGCGACGAGCGGGAGCAGGAGATCGCCCGGCTCGCCGCCCGAACCGGGGCCTGGGTGCGTGCGTACGGGTTCCCGTGGCCGGCGGCCGGGATCGACCGCGTCACGCTCGCGGGGTCGGCCGTAGAAGCGATGGAAGATGCCGATCACGCCTTCCTCCCGATCCCGCGTGGGGTGGGCGATACGCTCTACGCGCCCGATGCAGCGGAGCCGATCCGGATCGGGAGGGAGCTGTTCGCCCCGCTCCGCGCCGGAGCCCACGTCTTCTGCGGACGGGTGACGGATGCCCTGGCCGAGGCCTGGGGGGACCTCCCGATAACGATGCACGAGTACGACCCCGATCGCGAGCTGATGCTCCTGCGCGCAGCGGCGATCGTGGAGGGCGTGATCCAAACCGCGATCGTCAACACCGACATCACGATCCACGGAGCGTCGGTAGCCGTCGTCGGCTTCGGCAACATCGGTTCCGTCCTGACGCGTCGCCTGCTCGCCCTGGGCGCCGACGTCCACGTCGCCGCCCGGAATCCGATCCAGCGCGCCGCGGCGCTCGCCGATGGGGCCCGCGGCCTCCCGCTCGAGGGCCTCGCCGAGCTGGCACCCCGGCTCTCGATGATCTTCTCCACGGTCCCTGCGCGCATCGTGGATCACCGCGTCCTGGAGCGCCTGCCCCCCGGGAGCCTCGTCCTGGACATCGTTCCGCCCCCCGACCGATCCGATCTCGACGTCGCGGCGAGCCTAGGGCATCGAGCGGTGTGGGCGCGAGGGCTGGGCCGGCGGGCGCCGATCACGGTCGGAGGCAGCCAATGGCTCGGCATCAGGCGGATGATCGAGGCGATCGAGTTGGCGAAGGCGAACGGCTCGTAGCGCGAGCCGGCACGGGCCCGCGGTTCGGTTCGAGCTCTCAGCCCACGAGTCGCTCGCGGATCGCGCCGGCGGAGAGCTTCGACAAGCCCACCCTCTCCATCGTCCGCCCGTCTTCGACCCAGGTCGTCCCTGACAGAGCATCGGCGACCGTGATGCAGGCGGACGTGACCGGAGTGGCTACGCCGATCAGCCTCCCCAGGTCCGCGACCGGCACCGCGCCGCACGGCACGTCCTCCGTCAGGTACCGCTGCCGCAACGACGTGGGAGCCGCCAGCGGTCCGTACACGTCACGGTGCAGGGACTGGATGATCTCGAACAGGTCGTCTCCTTCGACGCCGTAGGTCGTCCGCACCCATCCTTGGATCATCGGCACCTCGATCTGCAGGGCCCGGGCCACGGCGATACGTTCGTCGTCGATGACCTGCACGACCCGTGCGACCGAGGGCGTGATCCCCTCCCCGTAGTAGTCGAACGGCGACCCGCTCTCGATCCGGCCGGCGTTCACCACCACCGGCGCCACATGAAGGATGGCGTTCATGTTGCTGAGGCCCGAGTGCAGCACGCTGGGAGCGGCCTCGGCCGTGTCGAACAGGCGCCGCACGAGACCCACGATCTCCTCCCTCCGTCCCGGAGGGAGCACGGCGACACCGAACCGCTTCTTCACGCTGCTGATCTCGGACACACCTGGCTCCGGGATGGCGCATCCGTACGCGAAGCTGTCCGTCTCGGCGACCGCGATGTCGTCGGCACCGCCGTCCTCGAGCACGGTGCGAACCTCCAGCGCGCCGAAGGTGCATCCGGGTTTCACGAGCACGACCTGGCCGGGCGTGAGGTGCGGAGCCATCGACGCGGCCGCTGCCCCCTGCTCCGGACCCTGCGTCGTCACGACCACGAGGTCCGCTCCCTCCACCGCCTCCCCGACGTCGGTCGTCGCCGCCACGACGGGCGCGAACCCCGTCTCCTTGCCCCGGACCTCGATGCCGCCGCGTGCTCGAACGGCCGCAACGGCCTCCTCGCGAACGTCGTGGACCGCGACTTTGCACCCCAGGAGGCCCGCGTGTCCGGCAACGGCGAGTCCGCCGACCCCGGCCCCCACCACGGCCACCTTCATCCTTCGCCCGCTCCCCGACCATCGCCTCCCGCCTCGCCTTCCCGGATCGCCTCGAGGACGCGCTCGGGCGAGAGCGGGATGCGGGTGAGCCTCGCGGCGGATGGCCCGAGCGCGTCCTCCACAGCGCTGACGACGGCGGCGGGAGCCCCCACTGCCCCGCCCTCTCCGACGCCCTTCGCCCCGAGAGGGTTCCGATCCGACGGGAACACCTGGTGGCCGACGCGGATCGGTGGCACGTCCATCGTCGTGGGGAGCAGGTAGTCCATGTAGGTGGTCGTCAACAGCTGCCCGTCCTCGTCGTAGACGGCCTCTTCCAGCAGGGCATTGCCGATCCCGTGCGCGACCCCTCCGTGCACCTGTCCCTCGACGATCATCGGGTTCAACATCGTGCCGCATTCGTCCACCGTCACGTAGTCGAGGACGCGCACCCCACCCGTGCCTCCATCGACCTCCACCGCCACGACATGGGTGCCCGACCCGAACGTCGCCGTCGGAGGAACGAAGTGATGGGTCGCGGCGAGGCCCGGCTCACCGCCCGGATCGGTCAGGCTCATGGGGCCGGCTTCCGCCGCCACGCGGCGGAGGTCGAGCGCGGCGTTCGGCTCCCCACACCGGTAGACGGCGCCACGCTCCAACGTGAGCTCCTCGGGATCCACGTCCAACATCCGCCCGGCGACACGGAGGATCGTGGTCCGCAGCTTGGCCGCAGCGATGGCAGCGGCGCTCCCCGCCATGACGGCGGTGCGGCTCGCGAAGGATCCTCGACCGTGCGGGAGCAGCCCCGTGTCTCCAGTCCGGACGATGACGTCCCCGGGATCCATCCCCAGCTGATCCGCCACCACCTGGGAGAGCACGGTCTCGTGCCCCTGTCCGTGCGGCCGCGCGCCGCTGACGACCGTGACGCGGCCGTGCTCGTCCAGACGAACGATCGCGTCTTCGAAGGGTCCGTGCCCGGACCCCTCGACGAACGCCGCGATGCCCAGCCCGATCCGGCGGCCCTCCGAGCGGGCGATCCGCTGGCGTTCCCGCCATCCCTCGTGGTCGAACGCCTCTAGCGCCGCATCGAGCTGCGCGGGGAAATCGGCCGCCTCGTACCGGATGGGGACCGTGTCGCGGTACGGGATCCCCATGTCGTAGGGCATGTCCTCGGGACGGATCAGGTTCCGCCTTCGCACCTCCGCCCGGTCGAGGCCGAGCTCGCGCGCCACCAGGTCCATCGATCGCTCGATGACGAAGGTCGCCTCGGGTCGGCCGGCACCGCGAACGGGAACGGCCGGCGCCTTCGTGGTGACGACCACCGTCCCCTCCACCGAGAAGTGGTCGATGCGGTACTGGCTCCGCAGGTGCGCGACCGTGTTGTACGGGACGGTGACCGCGTACGTGTTGTACGCACCCACGTCCATCAGGTACCGGTCACGGAGGGCGACCATCGTGCCGTCCCCGCGGAACCCGATCTCGACCTCGTGGGTCTGATCGCGTCCATGCGAGGTCGCCAGGAGGTTCTCGCGCCGGTCCTCCAACCAGCGAACGGGTCGTCGGAGCTCGGAGGCCAGGAACGGGATCAGGACGTCCTCCGGGAAGATGCCCCCGCCGAAGCTGCCACCCATGTCGGGGCTGACGAACCGGACCCGATCGTCGGCGATGCCCAGCATGCGGGACACGAACGTACGGAACAGATGCGGCTTGTTGTTGGTCGCCCAGATCGTGAGCCCACGCTCGTCGACGGCTGCGAGCACACCACGGGGCTCGATCGCGCTGGAGAGCTGTCGTCCGATCTCGAATCGCTCGCTCGATCGGTGCTCGGCGTCCGCGAGCGCTCGCTCCACGTCGCCGCACGCGACGAGCAGATGGGAATGGACGTTGTTGCCGAGCTCAGGATGGAGCACCGGGGCTCCTTCCTCGAGCGCCCGTTCGGGGTCGACGAGCGCAGGCAGCGGGTCGTACTCCACGTCGATCAGCTCCAGCGCGTCCTCGGCCAGGTACGGATCGACGGCCACGACGGCGGCCACCGGCTGTCCGACCCACAACACGCGGTCCGAGGCGAAGACGCTCATCGGCGCGCTCTTCACCTCGAGGTCGATCAGTTCGTACAGCGTGGGGGACAGATCATCCCGCGCCGACTCGACGAAGGGAGCCACCTTGCCGGCGAGGTCCGCCGACGTGTAGACGCCCACCACGCCCTCCGCCGTCCGCGCGGACTCGGCATCGATGGAGACGATCCGCGCGTGCGCCAGCGGACTCCGGAGGACGGACACGTGCACCATGTCGGGGAGACGCATGTCGCCCACGTGCCGAGCGCCGCCGGTCAGGAGGCGGGCGTCCTCGCGACGCCGGACCTTCGTCCCCACGGATCTCGCGGGCGCCAGCTCCGGAACCTCGTCCATCGGTCTCACGCCCCTCGCATCCGCTCGGCGGCGGCGGCCACGGCCCTGACGATGTTCTCGTACCCCGTGCAGCGGCACAGGTTCCCGCTCAGCGCCTCGCGGATCTCCCGCTCGTCGGGTTCCGGATCCTCATCGAGCAGCTCGGCGGCGGACATCAGGAACCCCGGGGTGCAGAAGCCGCACTGCAGGCCGTGGTGCTCGGAGAACGCTTCCTGGAGCGGGTGGAGGGTGCCGTCGGGTGCGGCCAGCCCCTCGACCGTCTGCACGGTGTGACCGTCCGCTTGCACCGCGAGGACCAGGCACGCGCGAGCGCTCCGGCCGTCCAGCAACACCGTGCACGCCCCGCAGACACCGTGCTCGCACCCCAGGTGGGTTCCGGTCAGCCCGAGGTCGTCACGCAGGAGATCCGCGAGCGTCTTCCGGGGCTCGGCCCGGCCGTGGACCGTGGTCCCGTTCACCTCGAGCGTGATCTCCGCGACGCTCATGACGGCACCCGCGCGCGCGCACCGGCTAGGCGGAGGGCACGACCCAACAGCACGCCCACGAGGTGACGTCGGTACGCGCCCGAGCCGTGGATGTCGCTGTGAGGCTGCACCGCCGCCCGACACGCGTCGATGGCCGCTCCGATCCGGTCGTCACGCAAGGGGTGGCCTTCCAGCTCGCGCTCCGCCTCGGTTGCCCGGACGGGCGTCCCGCCCACCCCCAGGAGCGCGATCACGGCCCGCGAGACCCGCCGGTCCCGATCGATGTCGACCAGCGCCGCCACGCCCGCCAGGGCGAAGTCACCGTACCGACGCGCGTGTTCGACGAACGCGGTGCCCGTGCTGCGTTCCGGCAGTCGGAATCGCACCTCCCGGAGGATCTCGTTCGGCTCGAGCGCGCTCGTGAAGGGGCCGAGGAAGAACTCCACGGCGTCCAGGGTTCGGGATCCGTTCGGCCCGATCACGTCCATGGTCGCGCCGAGGGCGAGCGCGAGCGCCGGCCACTCGGCCGCGGGATCGGCGTGCGCGATGCTCCCACCGACGGTCCCCCGGTTCCGGATCGCGCGGTGGCCGATCAACGGCAGCGCGTCCGCGAGGATGGGCAGCTGCTCGAGGAGGCCGGTGGAGCGTTCGACCGCGCGCTGGCGAGCTATCGACCCCACGGAGACCCAGCCCGCCTCCTCCCGGATGTAGGCGAGCTCGTCGACGCGGTTCAGGTCGACCACGAGCGAGGGGCTCGCCAGCCGCAGCGCGAGGAGCGGCACCAGGCTCTGGCCACCGGCGAGGAGCAACGCTTCGTCTCCGTGCTCGGCCTTGAGCGCGACCGCCTCCTTGAGGGTGTCCGGCGCTGCGTAGGCGAAGCGGGGTGGTTTCAGACGCCCACCGATCCCGCCCGCATCCGGATCCGCGTTCCCGTCATCGTCACCTCACGCGTCCGCGAGCTTCCGCGCCATCCAGTCGCACATCAGGGGCACCAGCGTCGCGTTGTAGTTGGTGCACGTGTGGAACCCGTCCTCGAAGTTCACGAACTCACCGAAGCGGCCGGCGGCCATCTGCCGCGCCTCCTCGACCGAGACGAGCTCGTCACGGGCGCCGTGGATCACGAGGTACGGAACCGCGATCCGGTCTACGGCACCCTCCAAGGTGCAGCGGTCCTCGATGTAGGCCTTCGCCTCGGAGAGGGAACCGACACCGAGATCCTCCATCACGTTCAGCTGCGTCGTGACAGCCCACGATCGGTGGTCCCGGAAGTCGTAGAAGCCTCCCGAGGAGATGGCCGCGCGGATCCGCGGCTCATACGCCGCCGCGCGCAGGACCAGGAACCCGCCCATGCTGCTGCCCCAGATGCCGATCCGGGCAGCGTCGACGCGACCGGACGCGGCCAGGGCGTCGATCGCGGCCCCCATCGGCTCCTCCCAGGCCTCCGGCCGCATGGGCAGGCGCCCGAGCATCTCGCCCTGACCCGGCCCGTCCAGCGTCAGCACGCTCATCCCGCGTCGCACGAATTGCCGGGCCCAGTTGTGGTACTCCTCCTTCACCGAATCCGCGCCGTTCACCATGATCACGCAGGGGGCGGGCTCCTCCCCGGGAGCGACGTGCAGGTACCCCGGCATCTCCTCGTTCCGGTAGGGGACGACGAACGGGATGATGCCCTCGGCCCACCGATCGACGGCCTCCCGGTAACACCGGACGCGATGGGCCCGGCCCTCGGCCTTCTGCTCGGATCCGAACCGCGCGAGATACGCCCCCCAGTGGTAGCAGGCCGACGCGCGGTGGTAGAGGTCCGCCGCGGACAGCGAACGGCCTTCCGCCGCCAGGCGGCCGGCCAGCTCCTCCGCGTCCGCCGCCTCCCGACTCCACGACCCGTACCAACTCCGGAGGTCGACCACCCGGGCCAGGATCCGCTGGAGGTCGCTGTAGTCGAGGGGCCCCGTCACCTCCATGCGAGCGAGCCGCACCACGACGTACCGGCTCCCCAGGTGTTCCGCGCCGTGCAGTCGGATCAGGGTCGACAGGTTCTGATAGAAGCGTTCGATCTCGAGGAGGTCGCCTTCGCTCATCCCGCGCATCTCTCCGTTCTGTCGTCGGCGAAGGACGGCCCGTTCAGCGGACGGTTCCGTCCATCACGTCCAGGGCGAACCGCCGGAGGGTGTCCTGAAAGACTTCGGTCGTACCAAAACCGATAATGCTCATGGTGTCAATCCCGCGCGCCTCGACGGCCCGGATCTGCGCTCCGATCCGTTCCGGGTCGCCGGTCAGGACCAACCGCGAGACGACGTCGTCCGGCACCAGGGATCCGGCCGCCTGCTCGCCGGACGTCCGGAAGGTGTCGATCACGGCCCGGATCGTGGCGCGCGGGATCCCGATCCGTTCGAGCACGTCCTCTCTCGTGCTCCGCATGATCGAGGCCGCCCAGGCGCGGTACCGCCGTTCGTCGGCCGCCGCGATCGTCGTGGAGAGCTTGATCGCCTGCCAGGCCACGACCTCGACCTCCATCGGGTCCCGTCCCGCATCCCGAGCGCCTCGCTCCACCTCGGCCAGCGCGAAGTCCAGTCCCTCCGGCGTGAACATCGCCTCCACGAAGACGCCGTCGGCCATGGCGCCGGCGAGCCGGAGGACGCGCGGGCCTCGGCTCCCCACGAAGATGGGGACCTCGCGGAAGTCGGACACCTCGAGCCGGACGCCGTCCAGGGACACGGTTGACCCGTGCACGGAGACCTCCTCCCCCCGGAGGAGCCGACGACACACATCGATGGCATCGGCGAGCCGCGCCGCCGGTCGATCCGTCGGCAGGCCGAGGGCAGGCAGGACCCTCGTCCGGTTCCCGGCACCCAACCCGAGCACGAATCGGCCGTCGGCGATCAGGCCGAGCGTCGCCGCCGCCCTCGCGATCTGCACGGGGTGGCGACTCACCGGGTTGGTGACGGCCACGCCCAACCGGATGGTGGACGTCGCGTCGGCGCAACGCGCGAGCAGGAGGAACGGATCGTGATGGAAAGACTGGTCGGGGATCCACAGATCCGCGTAGCCGAGGTCCTCCGCCAGACGGGCGATCTCCGTCACCTCGTCGACGGGCATCGTCGGGAAGAACGCGGCGCCGAACTTCATGGCACGTGACACCACGCGAGCCATCGGCGCCATCGGCCGCGCATCAGGCGCCGCACGCTACTGGAAGATCTCGATCGGCACCGTCGCGGTCACCACGTAGTTCGGCGAATCGACGATCTCTCCCACCTTGAGGTCGACCGCGACGCTGCAGATCGCATAGGCCTGCTGTCGTGAGCACCCGAACTCATGGACCAGGTGCTCGATCATGTTCCGCAGGGCGTTCTTCGCTGCCACCGTGAGATCGTTCGCGCGGCCTCCTCCTTCCGCGTACACGCACAGGCCCGTCGTCGAGAAGGTCCTGCCCGGCCGGGCATCGAGGTCCGCAGCAGGTGACTCGAATCGCACGTCGCGCACGCCCCGCTTGGCGGCCTCACCCTTCCGGAGATCGAGCCGCACGCGGAGCGTGGCCCGCATCTCGATGGCCGTCCCGCACGATTCCCCATCTCCCTGCGCGAAGTGACCGTCGCCCGCGGAGAACAGGCCACCCTCCGTCCACACCGGGAACAGGATCCGGGTGCCGGCGACCATCTGTCGGACGTCCAGGTTCCCGCCGTTCTCTCGCGGAGGTTTCGTCCGCAATCCCTCGCTCGCGACGGGCTCGGTCGCCGGAACGGCGCCCCGCGGATCCGGCAGCACGACGTCCTCGCCTTGCTCCTTGAGCGCCCGTTCCCGCCGGGTGATCAACTCGAGCAGGTCCCGTGACGGGGCGACGCCCATCGTTCCCATGAATGGCTCGCCGGGGATCCGCACGCCGGGAAGATCCGGGGACGTCGCGAACCCGTCCGCGATCTCCCATCGCACCAGGAAGGGCGCCGGGAACTCGTCGGCGAGGAAACCGAACCCTGGGATCTGGGCCGTGTACCCGAAGGACGCCGGCACGATCTCGAGGATCTCCACCACGAGCACGTCCCCGGGGTCCGCGCCCTCAACCCGAACCGGTCCCGTGAGGGGGTGCACGATCCAGCGGTCGATCCGTAGCACGTCATCGTGGGAGGAATCAAGCGTGAACTGACCGTCGACCGCGTCGCGGGTCCCCAGGAGGATCTCGTCCCCCGGCCGACAGGAGAGCACCGGAGGGATCTCCGGATGCCACCGGTTGTGGCACCGGTCCGGTTCGTCCTGCACCGGACGCCCATGATCGACGACGATCTCGTAGCTAGCCACCGAGCCTTCCCCTCTCTAATACCCCGCGGAGTCGCCTCGCCGTAGCGCGACACCCTCGTCTACTGCGACACCAGGATGGTCCCGACCACCACGATCGCGCTCGCGACGATCATCGATCGCTCGCGCCGCTCCAGATGCCTGAGGATCAGCGCGGAGAAGAGGAAGACGAGCAGCGGCTGCGTCGCCACGACCGGGGCGACGAGCGAGACATCACCCCGATCCAACGCGTTGAACAGCAGGAGGATAGCCGTGCCCATGAGGGCTCCGCTGAGGACGAGCCATCCGGCCTCGCGGCCGAGCCGGAACCGCCGGCGTATCGAAGGCAACGCGTGCGCGATGGACCAGACGAGAAGGCCGACCCCGATGCTCAGCATGGCCCCGAACGCGGGTTCCGACGCGGAGTCGAGGCCGCTCTTCACGAGGAGGTCCGAGGTCGCGTACGCGAACGCAGCGGCAACCGGGTAGACGATGCCGGGACGGAACCCGCGGGAGATGGCGGCCGTTCGCTGCCGTACTCGGGTCCGCATGGAACTGGGTCCGGCAGGACCCTCGACCTCCTCGAGAGAGTGATCGATCGGGACATCGGCGGTGCCTCCCCCCGGCTGTCGGGACAGCACCCAACCCCCCGTCACGATCAACGCGACCCCGACGCCGCGAAGCAGCCCGAACGCCTCGCCGAGGAGGAGGGCGGCAGCCGGCAGGACGATCAAGGGACGGAGGCCTTGTTGGATCGGGACGGAGATCGAGGGACCGAGCGCGTGGACGCCCGCGAGAGCAGCGGCCCGGGAGACGGCCGGCGCGAACAGCCCCGAGATGGCGAAGAGGGCGAGCGACTTGGCCGACACGGTCCCCGGAGGGTTGATCAGGACGGGGATCGACACGACGACCCACGCGCAGCCGACGATGACCATGAGCCCGGCCGTGACGCTCGTCCCTTGGAGTCCTCGCTTCGAGACGACGTGCGATGCGGCGAAGCTCGCCGAGGCGAGCAGCGCGAAGACGACCTCAGGGTCCATGGGCCGAACCAGTCATGACATCTGTCAGACATCATACGTTTGACAAATACCGGCGCGTGGTGCTCCGTGATGCACCGGCGGGCCTTCAGTGTTCGTCGAAGATCCGCTGGTACTCGCCGAGCTTCTCGATCAGGGTCTTCCGCTCCGCGGACGTTGGACGTCGCGGATCCTCTGCTTTCGGCAGCCTGCCCAATCGCAGCATGCTCGCCATCAGCAAAAGGCGAGCCTTGTTCGTGTCCAGGTTGCTCCCGCTGATGCCGTACGGCCATGTGCCCGGCGGGACCATGCCGCCCGGATCGGCGCGGCCCACGCGCACGACCGGCATCCCGCTGAAGGCGGCGATGGTCAACGCCTCTCGCTGAGACCCGGTCCCGAACCCGTACGGCGACAAGCCCTCGAGTACGAACCCGTGGAATGGAGGAGCGCCCTCCTCCGCGTGTCGTTCCTGGTCCAGGCCTCGCGCGATCCGGGCCATGATGTCGACCTCGTCGTTGGGGTCATCGAGTCCGTCCTCGTCCATGAAGGCGCCGTACTTCACGATGTGCACCCTTGGGATGACCTCGGGAAGCAGTCCGCCGTCTCGATCCTTGATCCGGATCCTCGCGGCGGCTCGATCCGAGGCTCGATCCAGGAAATCGACCTCGGTCGGCAGTCGCGCCAGGTTCACGTCGGAGGAGACGGTGTGCTTGTAAGCGGGCCGGTACCAGATGGTCACCGGTGGGCCGGCGCTGCCCAGGATCCCCCCGTGGCCTCCGGTCGCCTTGTAGTTCCCCGGGCGATCGTCCGCCTTCTTGAACTCGCGGGCCGCGAAGATGCGCTCGTCCTGGACGGCGACCACACCCAGGCGCTCGCCCGCCAGGATGTAGTCGACGGCATCCACGATGTTCCGATCGCCGTCGTTGGCGAGCTGCCCGTGCGGACGTTGCGATGCGTTGCCCACGATCGGCAGCTCCGTGTCGAGGAGCAGGTTGAACCAGTAGAGCGTTTCCTCGAGCGTCGGGCTCGCCTCGAGCCAGATCCCGCCGGCGTATGTGTCGGAGGCCATCGTGGATCGGACGAGATTCGTGGCGGTTGCGAGATCCCGGTACCGCGGCCGATGGGCGATCAGGCGAGGCTTGTACGGGAAGTAGTCACGGCCGGCCGTCTCCCCGCGGCTCGGGTACCCACCGGGAGGAAGCACGCGGATGAAGTCGTAGTCGGCCCGGCGGTCAAGTGGACTCCCTGCTCCATCCGCGTCACGGCCGGCGACGCCTCGATCGATGTCCACGAAGACCCGGGACGCGTCGGGATAGAAGAACTGCCGACCTCCGTATCCGAGGGCAGGATCCTCGAGATCGTCGTCCTCGAACGGCGTCCCGTCCGGGGAGCCGTCGGCCCGTCGCGCGAGGTACGGGAGCGGATAGGGACCGTCCTCGGGTCGGAGCTCCACCTCGAAGTACGCTCGGCCCGGGTCGTGATAGACCGACGCGGCGTCCTCCTCGAGTGGGTGCGCGCTGAACCGCGCGATCTTCACGACCACGGGCTCGTAGAGCTCCTGCGCGACGAGGTGGTCGACACGGCCTGGCAGGAGGCGTTCGCCCGGAAGGCGGCCCTTGTTGCTCGTCACGAGCGTCGGGGAGTTGGTGATCGTGGCGTTCGGCCCCGAGAAGATCGCGATCCTCTTCTTCACCGTTCCCCCGTGACACTCGTGGCGCTCGACGCGGGCCCGCCGAATGCTAGGGGCCGTCGCTTCGAGTCGTCAATGGATCTCCCACCTCACGCGACCGACTGACGATCATGCGGGCACCTCTCCAACCTCGACCACCGGGTTCGCGAGCGTGCCGAGGCCCTCGACGCCGATGCGCACGACATCGCCCCGCTCCAGCGTGAACGTAGGCTCGGGGACGATGCCGGTCCCGCTCAGCAGGAGTACGCCCGCGGGGAACGTCAATGCGTTGGCGAGCCACCGAGCGAGCTCGTCGAACCCGCGCTTCATCTTCTGCGTGGATGTCTCCTCCGCGAACACGATCCGATCTTCTCGCGAGATCTCCAGACGAATCCTGAACGGTTCGGCGACGTCTTCGACCGGGACGATGCAGGGGCCGAGCGAGCACGAACGCTCGTACGACTTCGCCTGTGGAAGGTAGAGAGCACTCTCTCCCTCGATGCTGCGCGATGAAACGTCGTTGCCGACCGTGTAGCCGGCGATGCGGAGCCCGGCGTCGAGCACGAGGGTGAGCTCAGGTTCGGGGACGTTCCACGTCGAGTCGCGCCGAATCGCGATCGGTTCGCCGGGCCCGACGCAGCGCCATCCCGGCGCCTTGAAGAAGAGCTCCGGGCGCTCCGCCTCGTACACATGGTCGTACGGCGTTGGGTCAACGGCCTCTTCCCTCCGCGCGTCCCGCGAGCGGACGTAGGTGACGCCCGCCCCCCAGACCTCCTGGGACTCGACCGGCGCGACGACCCGCGCGCCGTCCGGCACCGGCTCCTCGTTCGCGAACGCGAGACCCGCGAGGCTGGTTCGTTCGGCCAGCAGCCGGTCGAGGGAGTAGTGCGGCTCGAGCATCGTTCGGGGGCCCATCCCGGGCGAGCCGATCGCGAGGCGATAGGAGCCGTCGACCAGCCGCAGCCGGAACAGCGCCGGACTCACAGGTCCGATCCCACGCGGCGGGTGGGTCGGCAAGCGCTCGCGTTCATCATCGTTCGACCACGTCCCTCGGTCCGGCCAACGTCGCTGAAGGCCCGCAGTCACGCCATCTTGGTTCGCGCCTCCTCAAGGAACGTCTCCACGGATACGTGTACCAGGGCAGAGGACCAGTCCGGGGTGGAGGGAAGTCCGCTGATACACGGCCCACGGTAGCGCTGCTCCACCATCCGCCGCCGTGAGCGTGCCTGGAAACGTGTCTGGCGCGATCCGAGAGCTCCTTGCATCCCTACACGAGCTCTCGGGTCAGCGCCTCCACCGCCGAGTGGACGTCCGATCGCTCATGGACGGCTCTGCCGACGATCGCGTGCCATCGGTCCCCGGCGACGCGCGCACAAGTCCGAGATGCGCCCTCCCTGCGAGATGAATCCGGGAGCATAGAAGACAACATCGTCCGCACCCTCGGCGACGATCGAGCGGATCCGGATCATCGCCTCGCGATCGTTACCCGGCACCATGAAGTCCGTGACGCCCGAATCGGAGGCGAGTCGGTAGATCGGTTCGACCGACGCCAGGGGGACGTAGCCACCGTCCTCACTGAGGAAATCAAGACGTGACACGTGCGCACCGATCACCACGCCGAGTCCTCGCTCGGCGGCTGCCCTGGTCCACGCCGTCTGGGTGACGGGTCCGGCGAACGGAAACAGGATGATCGCGTCCACGCCCGCGTCGGCCAGGATCGACTTGAACCCCTCGGCCGTATTGGGGATGTCGGTCCCGGCCTTCTCGTGATCGTAGATCAGCGGCTTGTCCGTGTGTCGGCGCGCCCTTCGCACCGCGGTGGGCAACCCCCACCGACATGGCGAGCCGGCGCGCCGATCTTGTACGCCCCGATGTGGGGGAGGTCGCCGGTCTCGCCAACGAGGTGCTCGAAGCGATCAAGATCGACGTCGCAAAGGCCAGGACCACCGATCGCGCGGGAAGACGGTCCCGCAGACTCATCTCGGCCTCATCTCGGGGACGATCCGACGTGCTGGACGAACCTTGACCGGCCCACTGTGACCCGTCGAGAGCCGGAGTCCACCGCCCTCGTCGCGACGTACGCATGGGTGACGCCGATACTCGCCGTCTACCTCGGGCACCTGCTCGTGGACGAGGAGCTCCGGAGCCGCTCCCTGGTCGCGGGCGGCGTGGTCCTCGTGGCCGTGGCGCTCACCGTCTCGGCCGGGAGCGTGGCCCGGGACGGACGCGGGTCACACGCCGGCGAGGAGCGGCGGACGCAGGACGAGGCCGAGGTCCCCCTCTAGCGCGCGAGCGGCGCGGAGGAGGACCTGCTCGCCGAGCACCGGGGCGGTGAGCTGCAGACCGATCGGGAGCCCCACATCGTCGAGGCCGCACGGGATGCTGATCGCCGGCACGCCCGCCAGGTTCGCGGTGATCGTGAAGATGTCGTTCAGGTACATCGCCATCGGGTCGTCGGCCTTCTCCCCGATCCGGAACGCCGTCGTGGGCGAAGTCGGCGAGACGAGCACGTCGAAGTCGGCGAACGCCCTCTCGTAGTCCCGGATGATCAGGGTCCGGACCTTCTGCGCCTGGCCGTAGTACGCGTCGTAGTAGCCGGCCGAGAGGGCGTAGGTGCCGAGCATGATGCGGCGCTTCACCTCGGGGCCGAAGCCCTCGCCCCGCGTGCGGAACATCATGTCGATCGAGTCGATCCCCGCCACGGCCCGGGCGCCATAGCGCACGCCGTCGTAGCGGGCGAGGTTGGACGACGCCTCCGACGGCGCGATCAGGTAGTACGCGGACAGCGTGGAGTCGGCGTGCGGCAGGGTCGCCTCGCCCACCGACGCGCCGAGGCCCGCGAGGCGATCCACCGACGCCCGGACGGAGTCGCGGACGTCCGGCTCCACGCCCTCGCCGAAGGCTTCGGCCACGACGCCCACGCGCAGGCCGTCCACGCCGTCCTCCAGGCCCGCGACGTAGTCCGGGACCGGCTCGTCCAGGCTCGTCGCGTCCCGATGATCCTTGCCGGCCATCGCGCCGAGCAGCACCGCGGCGTCGCGGACGCTCCGGGTGAGCGTGCCCACCGTGTCGAGCGACGACGCGAACGCGATCAGGCCGTACCGCGAGATCAGCCCGTAGGTCGGCTTCATGCCGACGACGCCGCAGAGCGCCGCCGGCTGGCGCACGGAGCCGCCCGTGTCGGTGCCGAGCGCCCAGACGACCTCCCCGGCGGCAACCGCGGCGGCGCTCCCGCCGCTGGAGCCGCCTGGGACCCGCTCGAGGTCCCACGGATTCCGCACGGGACCGAACGCCGAGTTCTCGTTGGACGAGCCCATCGCGAACTCGTCGCAGTTCGTCTTGCCCGCGAGGACGCTGCCGTGACCGGACAGGCGAGCCCACGCGGTCGACTCGTACGGCGGGAGGTAGTTCTCCAGGATCAGCGAGCCGCACGTCGTGCGGATCCCCATCGTCGCCAGGACGTCCTTCAGCGCGAGCGGGATGCCGGCGACCGGGTGCTGCTCGGCGCCGGTGCCCCGATGGGCGTCCAGCTCGGATGCGCGCTCAAGCGCGACCTCGGGCGTGCGCGTGAGGAACGCGTGGAGCTCGTCGTCCACGGCCTCGATCCGCCGGAGCGAGGACTCGACGACCTCCGTGGCCGAGACCTCGCCGGCCGCGATCCTCGTGGCCAGCTCGGACCCGGTCCGGTCGCAGAGCTCCTCGGTCATCCGCCCGCTTCCACGATCCGGGGCACCTTGAACCGGCCGTCCTCCTGCTCGGGCGCGTTCGACAGAGCCTCGGGCTGCGGGATCGACGGCTCCGGGACGTCGTCCCGGTAGACGTTGGCGCGCGGGATCGCGTATCCGGTCGGGGGGACGTCGTCCGCCGCGACCTCGCCGACCTTGGCCGCATGCGCGAGGATCACGGCGAGCTGGTCGCGGAGCTGCGCCTTCTCCTCGTCGCTGAGCGCCAGCCGCGCGAGCCTCGCGACGTGATCGATGTCGATCTCGACCGCCATGGGATCGGCAGTCTATCGGCCGGGTCCATCCGTACGGCCTGGAACGGGAGCGGCGCTACACGGAGACGCCGAACCGGGGCTCGACGCGAAGGGCGGCCGCGGCGGCGCTCACAGCGTTCCCGATCAACCACACGTCCGTGATCGGGCCGACCCCGCCCGGGACCGGCGTGATCGCTTCGGCCTTCGCCGCCACGCTCTCGAACTCGATGTCGCCCACGAATCGGACCTTGCCGGTCTCGGGATCCTTCACGGGATCGATCCCCACGTCAACGGCGATCACGCCGTCGCGCACCATGTCGCCGGTGACGAGGCCCGCGACGCCCGCCGCCACGATCAGGATGTCCGCCTGCCGGGTGAACACGGCGAGATCGCTCGTGCGCGAGTGGCAGGTGATCACGGTGGCGTGTCGTTGCAGGCCGAGCGAGGCCGCCGGCTTGCCGACGGAATCCGACCGACCGACGACCACGAGGGTCGTGCCGGGATACAGGGCCCCTGGCTCCCGGCCCGTCGACCGCGCGTACGCGTCGAGGAGGTAGAAGCACGAGGCCGGCGTCGACGGCACGAACCGGGGGCGCCCCTGCGCGAGCAGCCCCGCGTTCTCCGGATGGACGGCTTCGACGTCCTTGTAGGGATCGAGCGCTCGATACACGAGCGGCTCGGACATCCCCTCAGGCAGCGGCCGCAACACCAGGATGCCGGTCACGCGGGGATCGGCGTTGAGCTTGCCGACGACGGCCAGCACGTCCGCGACCTCGGCGTCGCCGGGCAGATGTTCGTTGGTGTAGTCGCACTCGAGCCGCTCCGCGAGCCGGCGAACGTGCCGCTCGTACGCCGCGGCCGCGTGATCGTCGCCGACCAGGATCGTGGCCAGGCCCGGGCGCGCGCCCGAGACCTTCAGCTGCCGCAGCTCCTCGAGCACCTGCGCGGAGAGCTGCTCGGCGAGCGCGTTCCCGTCGATCACCGTTCCCGCCATGGCGTCCCTTCGTCCGCTACGCCCGACCGAGCCGCCGCAGGAGCTCCTGCTCGTCGACGATCTCGACGCCGAGCTTCACGGCCTGGTCGTGCTTCGAGCCCGGATTCTCGCCCGCGACCACGAAGTCCGTCTTCTTGGACACGCTCGAGGAGACCCGCGCGCCCGCTCGCTGGGCCAACCGGGTCGCCTCGTCGCGAGACAGGGTGTCCATCCCGCCGGTCAGGACGATCGTCTGGCCCTCCAAGGGCTTCGGCCCCTCGTCGGGAGGCGCCTCGTCTTCGAGGCGGACCCCGGCCGCCCGCAGCTTCTCGATCAGGGCGAGGTTGTCCGGATCCTCGAACCACGCCGCGACCGTGGCCGCGGTCTCCGCTCCGATCTCGGGGACGACATCGATCTCGTCGGCCGTCGCGGCGGCGAGCGCGTCGATCGAGCGGAACGCGGCGGCGAGGACCTGGGCGACGTGGGAGCCGACGTGCCGGATGTTGAGGCCGGCGAGCAGCCGCCAGATCGGTCGGTCCTTCGAGCGGTCGATCGCGCGCAGGAGGTTCTCGATCGAACGGTCGGCGAACCCCTCGAGCTGCGCCAGGTCCTCCGCGGTCAGCGAGAAGATGTCCGCCGGATCTCGGATGAACCCCCCGTCGAGGAGGGCGATGCCGGTCCGGTACCCGAGGCCCTCGATGTCCATCGCGCCCCGACCCGCGAAGTGGAACAGCCACTCCACCGACTGATCGGGGCAGCCGGCCTTGTTCGGGCAGCGCCGATCCGCTTCGCCCTCGCGCCGGACGAGCTCGGTCCCGCACGAGGGACATGCCTTCGGCATCTTCCACCGGCGGGCGTTCTTCGGACGCTTCGCGACGACCGGGCCGACGATCTCGGGGATCACGTCGCCGGCACGGCGAACGATCACGGTGTCGCCCTTGCGCACGTCCTTGCGTCGGATCTCGTCCTCGTTGTGGAGGGTGGCGTACGTGATCGTGACCCCGCCGACCACCACGGGCTCGAGCACCGCGAACGGGGTCACCTTCCCGGTGCGGCCGGTGTGCACGTCGATCGCCTTCAGCAGCGTGGTCCGCTCCTCCGGCGGGAACTTGTAGGCGATCGCCCATCGCGGCGCGTGGCTCGTCGAGCCGAGCCGGCGCTGGAGCTTGGCGTCGTCGACCTTGATCACGGCGCCGTCGATCTCCCAGTCGAGCGAGTGGCGGTTCTTCTCCCAACGCCGGAGGAACTCGAGGACCTCGTCCAGGTCCTTCGCCCGCTCGGTGGTGGGCGGCACCGGCAGCCCGGCGGCTCCGCACCAGGCGAGGAACCCGGAGTGGGAGTCGAACGCGATCCCCTCCGCCGCGCCGAACGAATGGACCCACATCCGGAGCGGCCGCGACCTGGTCACCTTGGCGTCCTTCTGGCGGAGCGAGCCCGCGGCGGCGTTCCGGGGGTTCGCGAACGGACGATCGCCCGCCTCGGTCAGCTTCACGTTCAGCTCGTCGAAGGCCTTCACCGGGAAGTAGACCTCGCCACGGACCTCGATCATGGAGGGGAGCTGTTGCACGTCGAGTCGGCGAGGGATCACCTTGACGGTTCGGACGTTCGCCGTGATGTCCTCGCCGGTCCGGCCGTCGCCCCGGGTCGCGGCCACGGTGAGCACCCCTTCTTCGTAGGTGAGCGCGCAGGCGACGCCGTCGATCTTCAGCTCGCAGACGAAAGCGGGTGTCGCGCCGGCGAGGCCGCGGTCGACGCGCGCGCCCCACGCCCGGAGCTCGTCCTCAGAGAACACGTTGTCGAGCGAGAGCATCGGCGCCCGGTGCGGCACGGGCCGGAACAGCTCGGCCGGCGCGGCGCCGACGCGCCGGGTCGGGGAGTCTTCGGTGAGTAGCTCCGGGAAGCGATCCTCGAGCGTGCGGAGCTCGCCGATCAGCTCGTCGTACTCGGCGTCGGAGACGTCGGGATCGTCGAGCACGTGATAGCGGTACAGGTGGTGGTTGACGACCTCGCGCAGCTCCTCGACGCGGAGCTCGGCCTCGGCGAGGGCCTGCTCCTCCTTCGTGGACCCCTTCACCGGCGTCACCCGGCGATCTCCAGGTTGCCCGCCACCCCGATCCGCTCACCCACCACGAAGACGCCGCCGCGCACGCCGGGCACGCTCTTGAGGTAGCGCACCGCCTGGGCGAACCCGAACTCCTTCGGCAGGAGCGCCTGCACGCCGGCGGCGGCGGCGTCGGCCGCCATGCACGAGTCCGCGATCACGGCGAGCCCGTCCGGGCCGCCCCCGCCGCGGCCGCGGCCGAGCGTCGTGGACACGCCGACCCCTCGCGGATCGGGCTCCAACGCGACGTTGATCGGCTCCCCGCCGTGCCTCTTGACCGCGAGCTTCACCCGCTTCTTCGCGGTGATGAAGTAGTCGCCGCCGCACGCGACCGTGACCTCGTTCAACGACTGGAGCAGGAACCGCCCGACCTGGTCCACGACGGCGCCGCGGAACGTGAACATCGGTCCCACGCCCGCGGCGGAGGCCGAGGCCATCATCTCCTGGACGATCGTGGGGGCCTCGGCCCCGGCTTCGCCGAGTGGGCGCTTGCTGGTCCGGAACTCCGGGTGCTGGAGCGCGTAGGACTGGAGCTGCTCCCAGAACGACAGCGCCGCGGCCCTCGACTCCTCGGCGAAGTCGTCGTCGGCCGTGATCCGCAGGACGAGGTCCTGGACCTGGATCTCGAAGCTCTTGGTCTTGCGGCGGAGGAGCCTCACCGGTCTCTTTTCGAGTCGTCTTCGGGTTCTTGGGCCGAATCGCGGGGGCGGGCCGATGATAGTCGAGCGGTCGGACCGGCCCGAAGACGGATCACTCCCCCATCAGGAGGTCCAGCACCGCCTGGTCCTGGTTCATCGCCCAGTACTCGACGACCAGGCCGTCGCGCAGGTGCATGACCTGCACCTGCGGCTGGTCGTAGCGCCGGCCGCCGGCATCCTCGATGTGCAGGTGCACGAGCGCGACCGTGTGCTCGTCGTTCGCGACGACGTCGTGCACGTCGAACCGGTTCTGGAAGCCCGCCGCGCCCAGCTTCGCCATGCGGTCCATCACGGCTGCCCGGCCCTCGAACCGGCCACTGAACCGGCTGGTGCCCGGTGCGTGCCACACCACGTCGTCCGCGAAGGCAGCCGCCATCGCCTCTCGGTCGCCCCGGGCCAGCGCATCGAAGATCCCCCGGACCGTTCGGGCGTTCGGGTGCTCGTCCCTGGACGCGTTGCCCGTCATCGGATCGCTTCCAGGATGCGGCCGCCGCCGAGCACCTCGTCGCCGCTGTACACGACGACGCTCTGGCCGGGCGCGACCGCGCGCTGGGGAGCGCGGAACTCGATCCGAGCCCCGTCGCTGCCGAGCGGCTCGACGACGCAGGGCACGCTCTCCCCCCGGTAGCGGATCCGGACCTCGGCCTCGAACGGGGTCGGACCCGGCGCCGCGCCTGAGACCCAGGAGAACCGATCGGCGACGAGCCCTATGCGGTCGAGCAGCTCCTGGGGGCCAACGACCACTCGGTTCGCCGCGGCATCGACGTCGACCACGTACCGACGCTGCCCGGTCGCGACGCCGGTCCCCCGGCGCTGCCCGATCGTGAACCCGAAGACCCCGTCGTGCCGACCGAGCACCGCCCCGCTGGGATCGACGACCTCGCCCTCGCGCGCGAGATGCGGCAGGTTCGCCCGCGCGTAGGCCCCGGCGTCCCCGGAAGGCGCGAAGCACAGGTCCTGGGAATCGGGCTTGGATGCCACCGGCAAACCGAAACGTTCGGCCAGCGCGCGGGTTTCCGCCTTCGGGAGCTCGCCGACCGGGAACAGGGACCGGGCGAGCGCTCCCTGCCCGAGCATGTGGAGCATGTAGGACTGGTCCTTCGCTGGATCCCGGCCCCGCAGCAGCCGCCAGCCGTCGCCGGCGTCGTTGCTCACCCGGCGGACGTAGTGCCCGCTCGCCACCAGATCGATCCCTAGCTCGTCGGCCCGGCGCAGGAACGCCCCGAACTTGACCTCTCCGTTGCACCGCGCGCACGGATTCGGCGTCCGGCCCGCCTCGTGCTCGGCACCGAAGTCTGCGAGGACGACGCGCTCGAACCGCTCCGTCAGGTCGCAGATCTCGAACGGGAACCCGGCGATCCGGGCGGTCTCGGCCGCGTCGCGTCGGGCGCTCGGCCCGCAACACCCGTGATCGACGCCGTCGAGGTGCACGAGGCGCATGTGCGAGCCCAGCACGTCGTACCCCTGCTCGTGGAGCAGGCACGCGGCCACCGAGGAGTCGACGCCGCCGGACATCGCAACCAGCACGGAGGGCATGCAACGAGGCTATCAGCGGCGCTCCTCCGGACCGGAACGTCGAGACGGATCGATCCGCCCGTATCGTGGCCGCATGCTGGAAGCTCGTTTCGACGACCTCACCGGCGCCTCGCCGTCGTTCCGGCTCGCCGAGCCGGTCGGCGTCCTGGAGGCCACGCGCGCCGGAGAGATCGTGGCCGTCCTCGAGGCGGCGGAGGCGGCGGCTCGGCGCGGCCTGTGGGTGGCGGGGTTCGTGAGTTACGAGGCGGCGCCCGGCCTCGACCCGGCGCTCGTCGTCCGCGCGCGAGAGCCGGATGATCCGTTCGCCGCACTCCCTCTGGCATGGTTCGCGATGTTCGAGCGTGCCGAGGAGACCACGCTGCCGCTGCCCCGCGAGGAGGGGGTCGGGGCGGCTCCCCACGGGACCTGGGTGCCGACGACGTCCCGGGACCGCTACGGGTCCTCGGTCGAGCGCATCCGAGAGCTGATCGCGGCCGGCGACACGTACCAGGTCAACCACACGATGCGCTTGCGCTCGCGTGTGGAGGGCGACCCACGCGGGCTCTACCGCGACCTCTGCCACGCGCAGCGAGGGGCGTACTCGGCCTACCTCGACCTCGGCCGGTACCGCGTCCTCTCGACATCGCCGGAGCTGTTCTTCGAGCTCCGCGACGACGCGGTCGTGACCCGGCCGATGAAGGGCACGGCGCCGCGCGGCCGGTGGCCCGAGGAGGATCTTGCCGTCGCGGAGCGCCTCCTCTCCTCCGCGAAAGACCGGGCCGAGAACGCGATGATCGTCGATCTGCTCCGCAACGACCTCGGCCGGATCAGCCGGACGGGATCGGTCACCTGGGCCGACGTCTTCCAGGTCGAACGCTACGAGACCGTCTGGCAGCTCACGACGACCGTGTCGTCGATGCTCGAACCCGGCATCGATCTGGCGGGCGTGTTCCGAGGCTTGTTCCCCAGCGGTTCGGTCACGGGCGCGCCCAAGGTCCGCACGATGGAGATCATCGGCGAGCTCGAGGATTCCCCGCGGGGGGTCTACTGCGGCGCGGTCGGCTTCCTCGCTCCCACGGGGTCCGGGCGTCCGGACGCGCGGTTCAACGTCGCGATCCGCACCGTCACCCTGGACACCGACTCCGCGACGGCCGAGTACGGAGCCGGCGGCGGCATCACCTGGGACTCCGATCCCCAGGCCGAGTACGAGGAGGCCACGGCGAAGGCGCTCGTCCTCACCGCCCGACGACCCGACTTCGAACTCCTCGAGACGATGCGCCTCGATCCCATCGACGGCGTCCGGCACCTCGACCGCCACGTGGATCGCCTCGGCGCGTCCGCGGGCTACTTCGGCTTCCGCTTCGACGAGACGCAGGTCCGGGAAACCGTCGAGAAGACCGTCGCGTCGGCGCCGCCCGTCGTCGTGCGTGTCCGGCTCGCCCTCCGCAAGGACGGCACGGTCCGGGTGGCGAGCACGCCCCTGGCGAGGGAACCCGACCCGGTCCGCGTCGCGATCGACACCGTGGCGCAGGATCCGGAGGACGTGTTCCTCTACCACAAGACGTCGCGACGGGATCGGTACGAGGACGCGCGGCGGCGCCACGCCGACGCGGACGACGTCGTACTCGTGAACGATCGCGGCGAGGTGACGGAGTCCACGATCGCGAACGTGGCGGTGCGGATCGCCGGACGATGGATCACGCCGCCGGTGGACGCCGGCTTGCTGCCGGGGATCGGTCGCGCGGTCGCGCTCGAGGAGGGACGGGTGACCGAGGGAAGGGTGAGCATCGACACCGCTCGTTCCTCGACCGAGCTCGCGCTGATCAGCGCCACGCGCGGATGGCGCCGCGCTGCCTTCGCCTAGTCGAGCTCGGGCTCTACCGGGAAGGAGAACGGACGCATCGCCTGCTCCTCCAACGGGCAGTCACACAGGGGGCACCGGGGAGGATCCTCGCAGACGAGCACGGTTCGCTCGCAATACGGGCATTCCCCTTCTCGCATCTCGGGAGGGTGCTCTCTCGCGTTCGGCATCGGTGTGCGCTCCGGGGGGAGCGGTCCATCCCTGCATCGGCGGAGATCGCACCTACCTTGAATCAGGGAGGAGACCCGGTTCGAGAGCCTGGGAACGCGACGACCCTCCCCGATGGGAGGGTCGTCGGCGGAAGCGCGAAGGGGGGCCTACGCGGCTTCCATCTCCTTGCGGCTGCGGCGCTTGCCGCGCGCGACGTAGGGGTGCACGGGTTCGTGCTGCCAGCAGTAGTCCCACTTGTTGTAGATCGAGAGCTTGGTTCGGCATCCCGGCGCCGCACACGTACGGTCGGCCTGGTAACGCCTGTTGGCCCTCGGGAGCGACCGGACCGACTGGCCGCGGAAACTCTCCTCCGCCATCACGTTCACGTCCCTTCCTCGTCACCGGAGGGCGGATGGGGTCTCCGTCCTCGTCGTGTGATTCGAACGATGCCGGAGACCGGTTCATTCCTCGGCCCCAGCCCCCGCGGCGCCGTCACAGAGACGCCACATGACCGGTCAGGATGCCGTCAGTCGCCGCGGAAGGCGGGGGGCCGCTTCTCGATGAACGCCCGCATGCCTTCGCGCTGGTCGGCGCTGCCGAACAGCGCGATGAAGAGCTCCTTCTCCCGAGCGATCCCGGCGGGGCCGGGGGTCCGGACGGCGCCTCGGATCGCTTCCTTCGCAGCCGCGATGGCCTCCCGCGGCCCGTTGGCCAAGGCTCGCGCGTCCTCCACGGCCGCCTCGAAAACCCCGTCGACAGGCACCAACCGCTCCAAGAGCCGGAGCGCCCTGGCCTCCTCGGCCTCGACCTGACGCCCGGTGTAGGTGAGGTCGCGGGCCACACCCGCACCGGCGAGCCACGTCATCCGCTGGGTGCCGCCCGCCCCCGGGATCACCCCGATCCGGATCTCCGGCTGGCCGACCGTGGCGTCGTCGGCCGCGTAGCGGAGGTCGCAGGCGAGGGAGAGCTCGAACCCGCCCCCCAGCGCGAATCCCGTGATCGCGGCGATCGAGATCTTGGGGATCGCCTCCAGCAGGTCGCAGGCGTCGCCGAGCTTGGTCACCTGCTCGCGGATCTGGTCGGGACCGTGGTCGACCATCTCCTTGATGTCGGCCCCCGCCGCGAAGAGCTTCGGGCCGCCCCACAGGACGAGCGCTCCCACGTCCTCTCGGGCCGCCGCCTCCTCCAGGGCGTCGAGGAGCTCGATCGAGAGCCGGAGGGAGATCGCGTTGGCCGGTGGACGATCGAGGCGGACGATCCCGACGCCGTCGTCCACGTCGAGATGCACGAGGTCAGGCATCGCGGCGCACCCTATCAGCCGCCTCCTGCGACCCTGCCGAGACCGTCGCGGCGATCGCTCGGAGGCCGTCCTCGAACGGCGTCACGGCGACCCCGAACGCCTCGGCGGCGTCCGGTGCATCCGCGTCCCCGACCGAGGACGCCGCGAAGAGCTCCGTCGCCCGAACCGACACCCCGATCCCGAGCAAGGCCGTCAGACGCTCCGCGGCCTCGGCCGGGTCGACGTGCGCGGGCGATCCGTCCTCTCCCTCGATCGCGAACACGTCGTCGGCCGTGAGCTCCTGCGGACCATTCAGCCGCCAGGTCCCCTCGACGGGGCCGTGGCGATCGTCGATCGCGGCGACCACGTCCGCGAGGTCGTCCGCCAGCACCGGCGCCGACCGCTGGGCACCGTCGCCGACCACGAAGCCGTGCTCGGCGCCCATCACGGTGGCGGCGAACCACAGGCCTCCGAGCCCGTACGCGTGCGATGAGCGGAGCACCGCGTGCTCGAGGCCGCTCTGCACCACGACCTCCTCCGCCAGTCCCTTGGCGCGGAGGAACGGATGCGCGTGATCGAGCGATGCGCCCGGCATCGACAGCAGGATCATGCGCCGAACGCCCGCCTCCTTCGCCGCGGCGACCGCCGCGAGCGTCGAGCCGTGGTTCGCGGCCAGGATCTCCTCGTCGGTCGGCTGATTCACGCCGCCGACCAGGTGCACGATCGTGTGCACGCGTGGGAGGATCTCGATCAGGTCGTCGGGCTCCTCGACGGGCACCACCGCGACCTTGGCTCCCATCGCCCGGAGCGGCTCGCCCGCGTCCGGCCGTCGCACCGTGGCTCGCACCTCGTCGCGTTCGACGAGCGCCCGAACGATCGCCCGACCGAGGACGCCCGAGGCGCCCGTCACCATCACCGTCATGCCGGCGATGCTACCGGCGGCGCGGCGCCCGGCCTCGGTAGCCTCGGAGCGTGCGACCCGACGCCGCCGACGTCGATCGAGTGCGCCGTGCCCTCGGGACGACGCCGGTCGCCTGGCATGCCGCGTCCGGCCACGGAGCCCCCTCCAACCGGCGATCGGTCGTCGAGCTCGAGGACGGAGGCTCCGCGTTCGTGAAGATCGCCGCCTTCGACTACACGGGGGACTGGTTGCGGGACGAGCATCGCGTGTACGAGGCGCTCGACGCGCAGCCGTACCTCCCCCGCCTCCTCGGGTGGGACGACGACGGCGCGACTCCCGCGCTGGTCCTCGAGGACCTTTCGGGCGAGACCTGGCCGCCGCCCTGGGACGCGGGTCGGATCGACGCGGTGCTCGCCACCCTCGAAGCCGTGCATGCCACCACCCCACCTCCGGAGAGCGTGCCCCCCGCGGTCGAGAGCCAGTTCGGCATGGACGGTTGGCCCGACGTGGTCGCCGACCCGCGGCCGTTCCTCTCGCTCGCGATCTGCGCGCCGAGCTGGCTCGATCACCACCTGCCCACGCTCGCGGGCGCCTCCGCGGCGGCCGAGGTGGGCGGGAGCTCCCTCCTGCACTTCGACGTGCGCAGCGACAACCTCTGCCTGCGCGCGGGAGGGGCGGTGCTCGTGGACTGGAACAACGCCTGCGCGGGCAACCCGGTCCTCGACACCGCCGCCTGGCTGCCGAGCCTGCAGGCGGAGGGAGGTCCCGCGCCCGACGCGATCCTCCCGGACGCGACGCCCGGGCTCCCGGAGATCGCGTCGCTGCTCGCCGGGTTCTTCGGCTCTCGTGGCGGCCTGTCGCCCATCCCGCAGGCGCCCCACGCCCGGCCGCTCCAGCGGATGCAGGCCGGCACCAGCCTCCCGTGGGCGGCTCGCCTGCTCGGTCTGCCGCCACCGTCTCCGCCGTGAGTTGCACCTGCAACACGCTGCTACGATGACCTCGGTGGACGCCTCGTACGAAGTTCTCATGACCGAGCTGCGGAGCCGCGGGCTCCGGATGACGCCACAGCGCCGGGCGATCGTCTCGGAGGTGATGCGCGCCAAGGGCCACATCTCCCCGACCGCGATCGCGCGGAAGGTCCAAGGCGACATGCCGGGCGTGAACGCCTCCACGGTCTACCGAACGCTGGCCCTCCTGGAGAGCGTCGGGGTCCTGCAGCACTCACACGTCGAGACCGGCGCCGAGTACCACCGGGCCGACGAGGCGCACCACGTGCACCTGTCGTGCCGGAACTGCGGTCAGGACGACGAGCTCTCCCTGGGCGAGTCCGACAAGCTCGAGGCGCTGATCCGCCGCCATCACGGCTTCGTCGCCGACCTCACGCACTTCGCGATCACGGGCCTGTGCCGCGACTGCGCCGCCTGAGCGATCAGTGCGCGTCGGCGAGGGCGGCGGGGAGCCGCCGGCGCCAGCCGCTGAAGGCGAACGCCACGACGAACAGGAACGCGGCCGCGAGGACCACGGTGCCGCCGGAGGACCAGTTGAGGTAGTACGAGCCGTAGACCCCCAGGAACCCGCACAATGTCCCCGCGCCCACCGAGATCCACAGCATCTTGCCGAACGAGTCCGTGAGGAGCCGGCCGATCACCGGCGGGATCACGAGCATCGCCGCGATCATCGTCACGCCGATCACGTTCATCGTCGCCGCGATCGTGGCCGTCAGCATCACGGCGAGCCCGATGTCGACCCGCGCCGTCCGCACGCCGGAGACCTCCGCGACCTCGGGGTCGAAGGTCGAGAAGAGCAGCTGCCGGTAGCCGAGGAACACGAAGAGCACCGAGCCGGCCGCTACGGCGAGCACCACGAGCACGTCGATCCCGGTGACGCCGAGCACGTTCCCCCACAGGAGCGCCTCGAAGTTCACGACGAACGTCCGTTGGACGGAGATCAGGATGATCCCGATCGCGAAGCTCGCCGACGTGATCGCCCCGATCGCGGCGTCGGCGCCGATCGACCGTCGACGAGCGACCTTGTTGATGAACAACGCCGCGACGAGCCCCCACAGGCCGGCGCCCAGGAAGACGTTCACGCCCACGATGTAGCTCGCGACGGCGCCGCCGAAGATCGCGTGGGAGAGACCGTGGCCGATGTAGCTCATCCCCCGCAGCACCACGTAGACGCCGATGAGTCCGCAGAGCGCGCCCGTGATCGTGGCGACGACGAGCGCCCGTTGGAAGAACTCGTAGCCGAAGGGCTCAAGCAGGATGCTCATGATGCTCCTCCCGGAGCGGCAGCACCTTCGCGCCCTCTTCCTCCACGAGCTCGGGGTACTGCTCGAGCACCACGGGCATCCCACCGTGCGAGAGCACCTCGAGCGGCGCGCCGTAGGTCCTCTCGAGCACCTCGCTCGTGATCACCTGACGCGGGGTTCCCGTGGCGATCACCTCGCGGTTCAGGCACACGAGCCGGGGCAGGTGCGACGCGATCCCGTTCAGGTCGTGTGTGGTGAGCACGATCGCGAGCCCCTCGTGGTGGAGATCGTGGATCACGTGCATCACGTCGTGGCGGGTCCGGACGTCGACGCCGCTCGTCGGCTCGTCCAAGAGGAGCAGGCGAGGGTGTCCGAGCATCGCGCGCGCGATGAAGACCCGTTGCTGCTGGCCTCCCGACAGCTCGCGGATGTGCCGGTCCGCCAGCCCGCCGAGCCCGAGCCGCTCGAGGACCTCCTGCGCCTGCGACGACTCCTGCCTCGAGGGCCACGGGAGCCGGCGCCCGTCGATCTTCGCCATCAGGACCGCCTCGCGAACGGTGACGGGGAAGTACCAGTTGACCGTCTCGACCTGCGGCACGTAGCCGATCGACAGCGCGGGATCGCGCTGGATCCGTCCGGCGATCGGCTCGACCGACCCGGCGATCGCCTTCAGCAACGTGCTCTTGCCGCTCCCGGACGGCCCGACGATGCCGACGAACTCGCCCGCGCCGATCTGCAGATCGACGTTCACGAGCACGGGGTCCCGGCCGTAGCGGCACGTGACCCGGTCGAACCGAACGAGATCGTCCATCAGTAGCGGCCCACCCCCGCGTCGGCGGACACGAAGTTCGAGACGTCCACGTCCTGGAACGCCGCGGGATCCCCGCCGAGCGCCCGCACGATCGTCGTGAAGTCGAACACCATCAGCCCGAGGTAGCTGTGGTCGGGATCCCCGCTCTCCCCGGGGAGGTCGTCGTCGCGGAGGTCGTCGACGTAGGTCGCCCCCGTCTCCGCGGCGATCTGTTCGAGCACCGGGCTCGGGAACACCTCGGAGCCGAAGATCACGGGGAGGTCCTCGGCTCGGATCTGCTCGATCAGCCCCACGATCTCTTGCGGCGTAGGCTCGGCGAAGTCCGACGGCTGGATCGCGCCCACGACCTCCCAGCCGTACTCGCGGGCGAAGTACGGGAACGAGTCGTGGTAGGTGAGAAGCTTGCGATCCTCCTCGGCCACCGTTTCCGTGGCCACGCGCACGGCGGCGTCCAACGCATCGACGCGCTCCGCGAACGCCTCGAAGTTCTCCTCGTACGTGTCCGCACCCTGGGGATCCAGCTCCGACAGCTCGTCCCGGACGATCTCGGCGAACTCCTTCGCGTAGGGCGGGTTCGTCCACAGGTGCGGGTTCGGGAAGCCCTCGGATCGCGGGAACGAGAAGTCGAAGATGTACTCGTCCTCCGAGATCGTTCGGTCGGCGAGCTGGACGACGGGGACGTCCTCGCCCACGTTCGCCTCCGCGAGCTCGAGGGTCGGCTCCTCCAGGTGCAGGCCGTTGAGGAAGACGATCTCGGTGTCTTCCATCAGCGCCGCGTCCGAAGGCGCCGGCTCGAACGTGTGGCTGTTGACCCCCTCGGGAACGATGCCGGTGACCGTGACGCGGTCGCCGCCGACGTTCTGCACGATGTTCGTGATCGGCGAGACGGTAGTGACGACCTGGACGCCTCCGCCACCGCCGGCGCCGCCGGAGGCGCAGGCGCCCGTGAGGAGCATGAGGACGGCCGGCACGGCCGCTCGCCGCAGGTTCATGCAAACAGCGTACCCTGTTCTTGCAACGGCTTGCAACTGACTCTTCGGGTACCGCTAGAACGCCGGCGTCTCCCGGTAGGTGCCGAAGACGGCCGCGAGCGCCCCCACGATCTCCCCCTCCGTGCAACGAGCCCTCGCACACGCGATCACGGGCTCCATCAGGTTGACGTCGGTGGTCGCGGCCTCTTTCAGGGCGATGAGGGCGTCATCCGCCGCCGAGGCGTCGCGGGCGGCGCGGGTGCGACGCACGCTCTCGAGCTGGGTCCGCTCGGCCTCCTCCCCGATCACGAGCGTCGCGATGGGGCGCTCGTTCGCGTCGACGAAGTCGGTCACGCCCACCTTCACGAGGTCGCCCGATTCGTAGCGCCGCTGCTCCTGGAACGCCGACTCCGCGATCCGGCGCTGGAACCAGCCCTGCTCGATCCCCTCGAGGGTGCCCTCCAGCATCGAGCCGTTCCCCATCCGATCGATCTCGGTGAAGATCCCCTCCGCGAGCGCCTCGATCCGATCGGTGGCCTCCTCGACGAACCACGAGCCTCCGAGGGGGTCCACCGCGTCGGGGACGCCCGACTCGTACGCGATCACCTGCTGTGTCCGCAGCGCGAGCTTCGCGGTCTCCTCGGTGGGGAGCGCGAGGACCTCGTCGAGGGCGTTCGTGTGCAACGACTGCGTGCCGCCGAGCACCGCCGCGAGCGCCTCGATCGCCGTGCGGACGACGTTGTTCATCGGCTGCTGCGCCGTGAGGGAGACGCCGGCGGTCTGCGTGTGGAAGCGGAGGCGCATCGGCTCCGGGCTCGTCGCGCCGTAGCGGTCGCGCATCCAGCGCGCCCAGATCCGTCGCGCGGCGCGCAGCTTCGCGATCTCCTCGAAGAAGTCGATGTGCGCGTTGAAGAAGAACGAGAGTGCGGGCGCGAAGACGTCGACGTCCAGGCCGCGCTGCATCCCGAGCTCCACGTAGGCGAACCCGTCCGCGAGCGTGAAGGCGAGCTCCTCGGCCGCTGTCGCTCCCGCTTCGCGGATGTGGTAGCCGGAGACGCTGATCGGGTGCCACTTGGGGACGTGCTCGGCGCAGTACGTCATCAGGTCGCCGATCAGCCGCAGGTGCGGGCGCGGCGGGAACACCCATTCCTTCTGCGCGATGTACTCCTTCAGGATGTCGGTCTGCAGCGT
This sequence comes from Actinomycetota bacterium, assembly GCA_050696355.1. GTDB lineage: Bacteria > Actinomycetota > UBA4738 > UBA4738 > HRBIN12 > JAJNBA01. The sequence continues at coordinate 752 of JBOGVD010000087.1, read as the reverse complement.
GCCGTCGAGGATCGCTGGATCGACGCCCTGTCGCTCCGCGGTCGCGATGAAGAACGCGAACGCGACGACGGCGGGACCGCTGATCGTCATCGAGGTCGTGATGTCGCCGAGCGGGATCTCGTGGAACAGCGTCTCGAAGTCGTCGAGGGAATCCGTGGCCACGCCGCAGCGCCCGACCTCCCCCACGCTCCGCGGATCGTCGGAGTCCAGGCCCATAAGCGTCGGCATGTCGAAGGCCACCGACAGGCCCGTCTGCCCGTGCTCGATCAGGAAGCGGTAGCGGGCGTTCGTCTCGGCCGGCGTGCCGTAGCCGGCGAACTGACGCATCGTCCAGAGCCGGCCCCGGTACATCGAGGGGTAGGCGCCGCGGGTGAACGGGTAGGTGCCCGGCTCGCCGAGCTTCTCGTGGGCGTCCCACCCGTCGAGGTCGGCCGGCCTCACCACCGCCGGGACCGGCTCGCCCGACAAGGAACGGTGGGAGCGCTCGCTCCACGAGGCGCGGGATCGCTCTCGAGTCACCGTTCGAGGATACGTGGCCGCCGGTTGGGAGGTCAGCCGCTCAGCTCACGGTGCCTGATCCGATCGTGCCGGCGCGGCGCAGGAGCTCCTGCGCGGCGCCGTAGGGGTCGATCCGGCGCTCGGCGAGGTCGTCGGCGAGCGAAGCATCACGGCCGAGCGCTTCCGCGGCCTTCACGCGGAAACGCTCCGCCGCGAGGCTCTCCGCCTCTCGGAGCAGGCGCGCCGGCTCGGCG
>JBOGVD010000086.1:0-17137 GCA_050696355.1 Actinomycetota bacterium | reverse complement strand
CTCGACTCGATCATCGAGAGCCGGATCGGCCGCAAGGGCGTCGGGTTCGGCGCCCAGGTGCTGAGCCGGCAGGAGAAGGACCTCGGCGCGATCTTCGCGCAGGTGCTTCCCGAGGACCTGCTGAAGTTCGGGCTGATCCCCGAGTTCGTCGGCCGCCTGCCGGTCCTCACGAGCGTCAACAGCCTCGACGAGTCGGCGCTCGTGGACATCCTCACGCAGCCGAAGAACGCGCTCGTGAAGCAGTACCGGAAGTTCTTCGAGTTCGACGGTGTGGAGCTCGAGTTCACCGACGACGCGATGCGGGCGATCTCCGAGCAAGCGATCCAGCGAGGGACCGGCGCCCGCGGCTTGCGAGCGATCATGGAGGAGGTCCTCCTGAACGTGATGTACGAGTTGCCGTCGCGCCAGGACGTCACCAAGTGCCTCGTGGACCGGGACGTCGTCCTCACCGGGGTGAACCCGACGCTCGTCCCACGAGCCAAGCAGGCCTCGTCGAAGAAGCGGACCAGCGGCGGCGAGCGCCAGGAGAAGACAGCCTAGCGTCCTTGGGTCATCGCGCGCGCGGCGGCCACGCCCTGCGCGTCACCGATCTCGTCGAAGGTGACGGTCGCGCGCGCCACCCGATCGTCCCTCGCGTCCAGGTCGCCGGCAGCCGATGCGGCCCGGGCGAGATCCAGCTCGGTCAGGGCGCGCTCCCACAAGGCGTCTATCGACTCGAAGCCGGTGAGCGCTTGTTCGAGACTCCTTCGGGCGGAGGCGTGATCGCCGCCCGCGAGTGCCGCTCGGCCCTCGAGCCGATCGGCGAAGGGGACGAGCGCCGACGACGCCGTCTTCTCCGCGAGGAGCCGCATCTCGGTGAGCAGTTCAGGCACGCTCGTCCACGCGCCGAGGGCGGCCGCTCTCTCCGCTTCCGACTCCAAGGCATCGCCGGCGTGGACCCTCCAATTGTGCGGCCGGCGGAGGGCGCCGGCTTTCTCCAGGTCTCCACGCACGACCAGGAAGTGGAGGAGGCTCGGGTAGAGACGGCCGGAGGTATCGGTCACCATCCGGAGCATCGCTGCGGCCAGGCCGTCGCTCTGCACGCGCTCGCCTCGCCGCTGGTGGATGACGCCGGCCACGCCGAACGCGTGCGTCGCGAAGTAGGGCGGGTCGTCCTCGCGGTCCTCGAGGATCACGCGGAGCGAGGCGAACTCGTCGAGTGCCTCATCCCATCTGGCGAGCCGATACAGCGAACAGATGCGCCAGGCGCGGAGGTGGACTTCCGTGCTCGGTTCTCGCCCGGTGGTCTCGATGAGGCCTGCGTCGGCGATCTCCACGGCTCGCACGTACCGTCCGACCTCGTGATGCGTCCACGCGCCCATCGAGTAGAAGTCGCCGATCTCGAGGAGGTCGGTCACCTGATCGATGATCCCTGCTCGCTGCTCCCAGATCCGGAGCGCCCGGCCGTACCATCCCTGCGCGATCCAGGGTCCGAGCGCCTGGTCGTAGGCCGCCGAGGCTCGGTTTGGAAGACCCATCCGCAAGGCCATCGCCGCTGCCTGCAGGCCGGCCGCTTCGAGCTCCTCGAGCTCGGCCTCGGAGTAGCTCTCCGGCGAGAAGGCGAAGGGCCACCCCGCTCTGATCCCGAGCAGCCGGATCCGCTCCTCGGTATCGCCCGCGGGCAGATGGGCGATCCCGAGATCCCACAGCTCGCGAACGGTCTCCTCTGCGGGCATCTCGCCTCGCAAGGATCCCGTCCATCGGACCGCGACGTCGCAGCCGAGCGCTGCGAGACGCGCGACCCGGGTTCCGTCGGGAGGATCGACGCGCGCGCCCGTGAACGCAGCCTCGCGGAAGTAGCGCCAGGCGAGGTCGCCCGAGTAGTCGACGAAGAACGCCAGGGCCAGCGTCTCGAGCGCATCCGTTCGCTCGGGATCGCCGGATGCCAGATCAAGGGCTTCCTCGGCGAGGCGCTGCGCCTTGCGGACCACCAGGCGACGCCGAGCTCCGTCGGAGGCCCGGAGCAACCATCTGAAGGCGCGGGCTCGGAGATCCTCCGCCGGTCCCCCGGGGGTGTCTCCCGAGAGGGCGACCGCGGTCGAGAGGTGATAGGCGAGCAACTCGGACAACTCGCCCGCGCGGTCCGCGGCCGTCTCTTCGATCCATCCTGCGACCGCCGCGTGCGCGTCCGTGCGGTCTCGACGGGGAAGAGACTCGTAGGCGACGTCGCGGATCAGGACGTGCTTGAAGATCAGCTCCTGCTGCCCCGCGAGCGACGAGGTCAGTCGCGACAGGACCAGCTCTCGATCCTCGAGGATCCGGAGCGACGTATCGACGGCCTCGTCGGGTAGGTGGGCGAGCAGCGCGACCGGGCCCGGCCAGAACACGCGGCCGACCACCGCTGCCGCTTGGAGGACCCGCTTGTCCTGTCCATCGAGGAGATCGAACCGCGCCGCGAGAACCGCCTGCACCGTATCGGGGATCACGACCTGCTCGATCTCGCCGAGCGCGCGCCACCGATCGCCCTGCCGAACGAGGTGGCCCTCGTCGATCAGCTGGCGGACGATCTCTTCCAGGAAGAACGGGTTCCCTTCGGCCCGCTCGAGGATCCCGGCATGCACCGAAGGCGGGAGGTCATCGATCGTGAGTAGCTCGTGGACGAGCCTGTCGGCCTGCTCCGGGGTCAGCGGGTCGAGGGCGATGGAGGAATGGTTGCGCCGTCCGCCTCCCCAGGTCGGGCGGGTCGCGGCCAGATCCGGCCTCGAGGGACAGACGAAGAGCACCGGTCCCACCACACGCTCCGACGATTCGTCGAGGAGGTCCAGGAGTGCGGGATCCGCCCAGTGGATGTCCTCCACGATGACCACGAGCGGTGTCTCGGCTGCGAGCGCCGAGAAGAACGACCTCCAGCCGGCGTGGACCTCTTGCCGTACCTGACGAGGCTCCATCGATCCGAAGTCGAACTCGGGATCGGCGACGTTCACGGTGTAGGCGAGGGCGGCGGTCGCCCGGCCGGGATCGGAGGTCACGTCCTCGGTCAGAAGTTCGCGACCGGCCTTGCGGATCTTCTCGAGCGCGAGCTCCGGCGGGTCCGAGTCCAGGACACCGGCGTAGCCCTTGAGGATCTCCGCGAGCGGCCAGTAGGTGATCCCCTGGCCGTACGGGAGGCAACGTCCCCGGACCACCGTGGCGCCTTCTCGCTCCGCCCGCACCAGGAACTCAGACGTGAGACGGCTCTTCCCCACGCCGGCGTCCCCGTAGATCGTGACGAGGTTGGGCCGGCCTTCGGTCGCGGACCGACGGAACATCGTCAGCAGCAACGAGAGCTCCTCGTCGCGCCCGACCATCGGGGCGTGGAGCCCCGGCACCCCGCGATCCTGGATGGCTGCGGCACCCTCGAGCAGCTCCAACGCGGGCACCGGCTGTTCCTTGCCCCTGAGGTCGAGCCTCGTGACTTCACCGAACCGGAAGCCTCGTGCCCCGCGAGCGGTTCGCTCCGACGCCAGGATGCCACCCGGCTCCGCGGCGCCCTGGAGGCGTGCCGCGACGTTGACCGCGTCGCCGGTGACCATCGGCTCACCGGGTTGTGGGTCGACGGACGCGAGGACCTCGCCGGTGTTGACGCCGATCCGGATCTGCAACGTGACTCCGCGAGCGCTCATGAGCCGGTCGTTGACGTCGTCCAACCGATCCCGCATCCGGAGCGCAGCTCGGAGCGCGCGGATCGGGTCGTCCTCGTGCGCGGCCGGGACGCCGAACACGGCCATCACGGCGTCGCCGATGAACTTCTCGACGGTGCCGCCCTCGGCTTCGATCTCCTCGCGCATCGCCGCGAAATAGCTGGCCATCACCTCGCGGAGATGCTCGGGGTCCAGACGCTCGCCCAGCTGCGTGGAGCCCGTCACGTCGGCGAAGAGCACCGTCACGAGCCTCCGCTCATCCGCCCGGTTCTCGCCGTGGATCGCGAACCCGCACGACGAGCAGAATCGGGCCTCCGCGGGGAGGTCGGCGCCGCAGCGCGGACAAGCGTGAACCGCCACGGCGAACCCGTCAGCTGACGGGATCGTGCTCCACGCGTCGGAGCCGTGCGCAGAGCTCCACGAGGAGCGCCCGGCTGATCGAGGGATACTCGTCCAGCAGCGGGAGGAACTGCCAGGACGTGAGCGCGAACGTCGTGGTCGGTTCCTCCGCCTTCACGGTGGCGGACCGGGGGAGGCCGTCCAACAGGGACATCTCGCCGAAGTAGTTCCCGGTCCCGAGGCGCGCCCGCTCGTGGCCGTCGACGTCGACGGAGACCTGTCCGTCGAGGATCAGATGGAAGCCGGCCGCGCCGCCGTCCTGCTGCGCGACCACCTTGCCGGTGTCGAAGCGGACCTGCTTGCCCACGGCGACGATCCGTTCGAGCTCCTTCTGGTCCAGTCCCCGGAAGATCGCGACGGTGCGGAGCCGGTCGATGAGCGCTTCCTCGGCCATGGATCCTCCCTCAGGTCCGTCCCCGGCGCACGGTTCCGGCCGGTGCACGCAGGTCCCGGAGTATAGACCGGCGCCTCGGCGCGGGTTCACGAGGTGCATCGGGGGCACCGGAGCCGTCGATACACTCGAGCGCATGGCGGGTCCCGGGACGCAGATGCCAACGCGCTACGACGCCGCCCAGGTCGAACCGCGGTGGGCAGAGGCGTGGATCGAGCGTGGGTACTTCCACGCCGAGGTGCCCGAGGATCCCTCCGAGGCTTACTGCATCGTGATCCCGCCGCCGAACGTCACCGGCCGGCTCCACGTCGGGCACGCCCTCGGGCGGACGCTCGAGGACGTGCTGGTACGGCGCGCGCGGATGCGAGGACGCCAGGCCCTTTGGCTTCCCGGGATGGACCACGCGGGGATCGCCACCCAGGTCGTGGTCGAGCGTGCGCTCCGCACGGAGGGCATCGAGCGGCGGGAGATCGGCCGGGAGGCGTTCGTCGATCGCGTCTGGGCATGGAAGGAACGATATGGCGGGGAGATCGTCGGCCAGATCCAGCGGATGGGTGCCTCGCTCGACTGGGAGCGGGAGCGTTTCACGATGGACGAAGGGCTCGCGCGCGCCGTCCGGGTGGCGTTCGTCCGGTGGTACGAACAGGGGCTGATCTATCGGGGCGAGCGCCTCGTGAACTGGTGCCCGACCGATCAGACCGGCCTGTCCGACTCCGAGGTGGAGCACGAGGAGGTCGACGGCGAGCTCCTGACGTTCCGGTATCCGCTCTCGGACGGGACCGGTCACGTGGAGGTCGCCACCACCCGGGTCGAGACGATGCTCGGCGACACCGGGGTCGCGGTGCATCCCGACGACCCCCGCTACCGCGCGCTGATCGGGAGGACGGTGCGTCACCCGTTCGACGGGCGCGACCTGCCTATCGTCGCGGACGAGGCGGTCGATCCCGCGTTCGGCACCGGGGCGGTGAAGGTCACGCCGGCGCACGACCCCACGGACTTCGACATCGCCCAGCGAACGGGCTTGCCGCTGCTCAACGTCCTCGACGCGCAGGCGCGGATCAACGAGCTGGCGGCGGAGGAGTTCTACGGGCTCGGGCGCTACGACGCCCGGCAGGCGGTCCGCGACGAGCTCGAGACGCTCGGCCTGCTCGTCGGCATCGAGCATCCGTACCGACACGCGGTGGGTCACTGCTACCGGTGCCACAGCGAGATCGAGCCGTGGATGTCCGGGCTCCAGTGGTTCGTGGCGGTGGAGGACCTCAAGCGCCCGGCGATCGAGGCGGCGCGTGACGGCCGGATCACGTTCTGGCCGGAGCGGTGGCGGAAGGCCTACGTCAGCTGGATGGAGGGCCTGCGCGACTGGAACATCTCGCGGCAGCTGTGGTGGGGGCATCGCATCCCCGCGTGGTATTGCCCGGACGGGCACGTCACGGTTGCTCTCGAGGATCCCGACGCGTGCGCCACCTGCGGCGCGGCGGAGCTCGAGCAAGACCCGGACGTCCTCGACACGTGGTTCTCCTCGCAGCTGTGGCCGTTCTCGACGCTCGGATGGCCGGACGACACGCCGGAGCTGCGCGCCTTCTATCCGAACGCCGCCCTCGTCACGGGCTACGAGATCCTCTACCTCTGGGTCGCGCGGATGATCATGTCCGGGCTGTCGCTCGCCGGCGACATCCCGTTCCGCGACGTCGTGATCCACGGGCTCGTCCGCGACGGGCACGGCCGCAAGATGTCGAAGTCGCTCGGGAACGTGATCGATCCGGTCGAGATGATCGATCTCCACGGCGCGGATGCGCTCCGGTTCTCGCTCGCGCGGCTCGCGACGGGCGGACAGCAGGACATCCCGTTGTCCGTCGACTCCGTCAAGGGCGGCCGCAACTTCGCGAACAAGATCTGGAACGCCGCGCGACTCGTCCTGCAGGAGTTCTCCGGCGGCCAGCCGGCGCTCCCGCCGGAGGAACGGCTCACCCCGCCGCAGCGGTGGCTGCTCGCGCGGCACCAGCGCTGCGTCGCGGAGGTGAATGAGGCCCTCGACGGGTTCGCGTTCGCACCCGCCGCCCAGGCGCTGTACCGCTTCTTCTGGTCGGAGTTCTGCGACTGGGGCCTCGAGATGGAGAAGGAGCGGCTGCGGTCGGAGGACACGACCGTGCGGACCGAGACGGCCGACGTCCTGGCCTGGATCCTGGAGCGCACGCTGCGGCTCCTGCACCCCGTGATGCCGTTCGTGACGGAGGAGATCTGGCAGCGCTTCGGGGTCGGCGAGACGATCATGCGGGCCCCCTGGCCGGAGACGGACGCGTTCGGGAGCCACGAGGCGCTCGGGTCGGACGCCGAGGCCGTCTGGCCCTTCGTCGAAGAGCTCGTCACCACCGTGCGTCGTTTCCGCAGCGAGCACGGGATCCCGCCCAAGACGCGCATCGAGGTCCGCCTCGTTCGCCGAGAGCAGGGAGCGACCCGGTTCGCCGGGTTCGAGGACGAGATCCTCACGCTCGCCGGCGCGTCCCGGATCGAGCTCGTGCCGTCGGCCGACGCAGCCGGTTCTGCGAGGCTCGTCGTGATGGGGGAGACGGTTCTGGTGCCCGTCGGTGACCTGATCGATCTGGACGCCGAGCGCACCCGGCTCCGGAAACGCCTCGCCGACGCCGAGGACGAGCGCGGCCGGGCCGAGAAGAAGCTCGCGAACCCTGGGTTCCGCGACAAGGCCCCCGAGGACGTCGTCATCGCGGAGCAGCAGAAGGCCGAACGCTACGAGCGAGAGGCGGCGTCCCTCCAGGAGCGGCTCGCCGAGCTCGGGTGATGCGGTTCGACGAGGCGGTCGAACGGCTCGAGCGGCGGCAGCCGGAAACCATGCCGGAGCCGAGCCTCGACCGGATCCGCGCGGTGTCGGCGCTCCTGGACGACCCGCAGCTCACGTATCCGACGATCCACGTGACCGGGACGAACGGGAAGACCACGATCGCGCGGGCGGCCGCGGCGATCGCGTGCTCGCACGGTCTCACCACCGGTCTCTTCACCTCGCCGCACCTGCACACGGTGCGGGAGCGACTCGCGCTCTGCGGGACGGAGATCTCCGAGGAGGAGTTCGCGGAGGAGTGGCGTCACCTCGAGCCGTTCCTCGACGTGGTCGACGCCCAGGGCAACGGGGCAGCCACCTACTTCGAGGCCGTCACGGCCCTCGCCTTCCTGTGGTTCGCGGACAAGCCGGTGGGCCTGGCGGTCGTCGAGGTCGGCATGGGCGGGTCCTGGGACGCGACGAACCTCGTGACGGGCGACGTCGCGGTGATCGGCGAGGTCGGGCTGGACCATCCAGAGCTCGGCTCGACGATCCGCGAGGTCGCCACGGAGAAGGCGGGGATCGTCAAGCCCGGCAAGACCGTGATCGTCCGGGAGCAGCCGAACGACGCCCTCGAGGTGATCGAGGCGCGCGCGAGCGAGGTGGGCGCGACCGTGCTGCTCGAGGGGCGCGACTGGGAGCTCGCGGCTCGTCTCCCCGCCGTGGGCGGACAGCAGTTCCGCGTCGAGGGCGCGCACGCCGCCTACGACGAGCTCTTCGTCCCGATGTTCGGCGAGCACGCCGTGCTGAACGTCGCCGCCGCGATGGTCGCGGTCGAGTCGGTGATGGGGCACGCGCTCGAGCCGGACGCCACGCGCGCCGCCACGCAGGCGCTCCGCATCCCCGGCCGGCTGGAGGTGGTGGGGCGCTCCCCGCTGCTCGTGGTCGACGGCGCGCACAACCCCGCGGGCGCCGAGGCGCTCGCGCGGACGCTCGCCGAGGCGTTCACCTGGTCGCGCCTCCACGTGGTCCTGGCGGTGTCGTCGAACAAGGACCTCGACGGCGTCATCGCGGCGCTCGCGCCGCTCGCCGACCTCTGGTACGCCGCACGGAACGAGAGCGTTCGGAGCTTCCCGGCCGAGCACGTCGCGGAGCGGATCGCGGCGGGTGGCGGCCGCGTCGCGGACCTCGGAACGGTGGGGGAGGCGCTCGCCGCGGCCCGCGAGGCGGCCGACCCCGAGGACCTCATCCTGGTGACGGGCTCCCTCTACACTGTCGCGGACGCCCCCAGGGCGCTAGGAGGATCCTGATCGTGTGATCACCGAATCGACGCTCCTGATCGTCAAGCCGGACGGCGTCCGGCGCGGCCTCGTCGGGGAGGTGCTCCGGCGCGTCGAGGCCAAGGGCCTCGCGATCGAGGCGCTGCGGATGGACACCATCGTCCGTTCGACCGCCGAAGAGCACTACGGCGAACACGTCGAGAAGCCGTTCTTCGGTGAGCTCGTGGACTTCATCACGGGAGGACCGGTGGTCCTCGCCAAGGTGACGGGGGAGAGCGCGATCTCCGTCTGCCGCGCGCTCGTGGGCCCGACGAACCCGGTCGACGCCCCGCCGGGCACGATCCGTGGCGACTTCGCCACGATCATCACGGAGAACATCGTGCACGGCAGTGATTCTTCCGAGTCGGCCACGCGCGAGCTGAAGCTCTTCTTCGGCGAGTAGTCGCGGGCGATGGCTGGGCTCCGAGCAGCCTTCGACCGCGTGGGCGTGAGCCTCGAGCATCACCTGACGGCGTCGCACGCGGCGGGCGCCGCCCTGGCCGTCACCGATCGCGAGGAGATCCTCGGCGTGGCCGTCCGTGGCATGGCCGACGTGGCGTCGGCCACGCCGGTCCGGCCGGAGACCCGCTTCCAGATCGGTTCCATCTCGAAATCGTTCGCGGCGATCGTCGCGATGCAGGAGGCGGATGGGGGGACGCTCGACCTCCAGGCCTCGGCGAACGAGCTCATTCCGTGGCTCGGTCTCCCGGAGCCCTTCGGGCCGATCACGATGCACCACCTGCTCACGCACACCGCCGGACTCCACACCGGCTCCGAGGAAGCGCCGGGCTTCGCGGGCGCGCTGCAGCTGTTGCGGACCAACCCCGCGACGTTCGCGCCCGGCGAGCGCTTCCACTACTCGAACGACGGCTACAAGATCGTGGGAGCGGTGCTCGAAGAGATCACGGGTCTCCCGATCCACGAGCTCCTGCTCGACCGGCTCCTCGGACCGCTCGGGATGACGTCGTCCGTGGCTGCGATCACCGACGAGATCTGGACCGACCACGCCACCGGCTACGAGCCGATGCTCACCGATCGGCCCGCGCAGCTCCGTCATCCGCTCGTGCCGGCGCCGCGGATCGTCTCGAACACCGCCGACGGCTCGATCGTGTCCACCGTCGTGGACATGTGCTCCTACGCGAGGATGCTGCTCGCCCGGGGGGACGTCCCGGACGGCCGGGGGGCCCGGATCCTCTCGGAGGAAGGCTTCCTCCGTCTGCTGGGCAGCGCCGTCGACGACGGTGAGCACGGACGGTACGGCTACGGCCTCTGGGAGGAGGTCGTCGACGGGCGATCCTGGGTCGGGCACTCCGGCGGCATGGTCGGCTACACGGCCCTGCTGGTCACGGTGCCGGCCGAGGGGCTCGCCTGCGTCATGCTCCAGAACGGCCAGGGGAGCCGGGCGCCCGTGGTGGAGGCGGCCCTCGACGCCGTCCGCGCGGGGCTCACGGGAGCGCCGCTCCCGGCGCCCTGGGCCCCGCCACCGGCCACCGCGATCCCGGGTGCGGACGCGTTCGTCGGCGCGTACGCCGGCGACGACGGCCGCACCCTCGTCGTCGAGACCGAGGAGGACGGCCTCACGATGTCGGTCGGCGGGATACGGGCACGTCTCGAGCGCGACCCCTTGCTCTCCGAGCCGGGGGACACCTTCCTCGCGGCCCATCCGGCCTTCGAGCGGTTCCCGGTCGCCTTCCGACGCGACGACGCCGGGCGGGTCGTGGAGGTCTTCCACGGCGAGACCTGGTTCCGCGGCGAGCGGTACGAGGGACCCGGGCCGGAGGAGCCGCCGGCCGACTGGCATCGGCACCCCGGCCTCTACCGGAACGACGATCCCTGGAACCCGGTACTCCGCATCGTGCTGCGCAAGGGACGTTTGGAGATCAGCTGGCCCACCGACGCGGGCGACGAGGAGGGCGGCGAGCTCGTCCCGCTCGAGGACGGCTCGTTCGGGGTCGGCGATCCCGCCGTGCCACGCCGGATCCGATTCGACGGCGATGTCCGCGGAGCGACGGCGATCGCGACCGTCGATGGCGGCCGCTGGTACCGCTCGTTCGAGTCGTGAGCGGGAGACGCGGGATCAGGCGAGGCGCGATCAGGCGACCCGTCGGAACGCGACGCACGCGTTCTGCCCGCCGAAGCCGAAGGAGTTCGACAGGGCGAGGGTGACGTCAAGCTCCCGCGCCTCGTTCGGGACGTAGTCGAGGTCGCAATCGGGGTCGGGAGTGTCGTAGTGGATCGTGGGCGGCACCACGCCGCGAGCGATCGCGAGCGCGCATGCCGCTCCCTCCACGGCGCCGGCCGCCCCGAGCATGTGGCCCGTCATCGACTTCGTGGACGAGATCGCCACGGCGTGGGCGACCTCGTCGCCGAGCACGGACTTGATCGCGACGGTCTCGCTCGCGTCGTTCAGGGGGGTCGAGGTCCCGTGCGCGTTCACGTACTGGACCGACGCCGGCTCCTCGCCGGCGTCGGCGAGCGCCCACCGCATCGCGAGCGCCGCGCCGGAGCCCTTCGGGTCCGGGGCCGTGATGTGGTGCGCGTCGTCGGACATCCCGTACCCCGCGACCTCGCAGTAGATCCGCGCGCCGCGCGCCCGCGCGTGTTCCTCCGATTCCAGGATCAACGCAGCCGCGCCCTCGGAGAGCACGAAGCCGTTGCGGTTCGCGTCGAATGGGCGGGACGCGGTCTCCGGATCGGGGTTCTTCGTGAGCGCCGTCATCTGGGCGAAGGCGGCCACGGTGAGCGGCAGCGTCGCGGACTCGGAACCTCCCGAGATGCACAGGTCGATGTAGCCGTCGCGGATCAGGCGCATCCCCTCGCCGATCGCGTGGTTCGACGAGGCGCAGGCCGAGACCGTGCAGTAGTTCGGGCCGGTGAGGCCGAACTTCATCGCCAGGTGACCGGCCGCTGCGTTGGCCATCAGCGCCGGCACCATGAAGGGCGACACGCGGCCGGGACCCCGCTCGAGGAGCACGCTGTGTTGCACGAGCAGCGTCTCGATGCCGCCGATGCCGGTCCCGAAGACGATGCCGCCTCGCTCGGACGGCACCTCCGGAGCGCCGGCGTCCTCCCAGGCGAGCTTCCCCGCCGCGATCGCGTAGTGCGAGAAGCGATCGGTGCGACGGATCTCCTTCGCGTCGAGCCAGGCGGACGGATCGAAGTCGTGGACGTCGCCCGCCACCTTCACCGGGAGGTCGTCCGTAGGGAACCGTGCGATCTCGCGAACGCCGTTGCGCCCGGTCGTCAATCCGGTCCAGAAGTCTTCGACGCCGGTCCCGACCGGCGTCACCGGGCCGATGCCCGTGACGACGACCTTTCGCCTCGCCGGCAGTTCCTGGCGTTCGTCGTGACCGTCCGTGGCCATCCGGCCTACGACATCCCCAGCTTGGTCGCGACGAGGTCCACGGCCTGGCCGACCGTCTTGACGGACTCCATCTCGTCCTCGGGGATCTCGATGCTCCACTCCTCCTCGAGAGCGAGCACCGCCTCGACCAGGTCGAGCGAGTCTGCGTTCAGGTCCTCCGCGAAGCGCGCGTCCGGGACGACCTGCTGCTCGTCGACGGCCAGCTGTTCGGCGAGCACTTTCTTCACCCTGGTCTCGATCTCCGCACGATCCATGCACGTCTCCTTCTGTTCTCGCGTCCGCCGAGCCTATCGGCGGGACCTCGATCCCGACTAGGCGGTGAGCCCTCCGTCGACGGGGATCACGGCGCCGTTCACGTAGGAGGCCTCCTCGGACATCAGGAAGCGAACGACCGCTGCCACCTCCTCGAGCCTCGCGGCGCGCCGGACCGGCGTCTGATCCAGGTAGAACGCGCGAGCATCGTCGGTCAGGTGCGCGGTCATCTCCGTCTGCAGGAGGCCGGGGCAGAGCGCGTTCACCGTGATCCCCTTGCCGCCGACCTCGCGGGCGAGCGACCTCGTGAGCCCGAGGAGGCCCGCCTTGGTCGCCGCGTACACGGTCTGGCCGGCGTTGCCGTGGATCGCCACGGCGCTCGACATGTTCACGATCCGCCCCCACTTCTCGCGCAGCATGCTGCGCAGAGCCGCCCGCGAGCAGAGGAACGAGCCGCGGAGGTTCGTGGTCATCGTGCGGTCGTACTCCTCCATCGAGTACTTCAGGAGGAGCCCGTCCCGCGAGTACCCGGAGTTGTTCACGAGCCCGGTGAGCGGGCCCGCTTCGTCGGAGACGCGCCGGACCGCCTCCTGCACGCTGGCCTCGTCGGTGACGTCCAGGAAGACCGCCATGCCGGGGTTCCCGAACGTCGCCAGCGCGTCGATCGTCTCCTTCGCGTCGGCTTCCCGGGTCCGGTAGCCGACCGCCACGGTCCACCCGCCGGCGGCGAGCGCCTCGGCGCAGGCGCGACCGATCCCCCGCGAGCCGCCCGACACCAGGGCGACCTTCGAGGTCACGACGGCTCCTGCATCGTCCAGCGGACCAGGGTGGCGCCCCAGGTGAGCCCGGCGCCGAAGGACGTGAACAAGACGAGGTCGCCTTCCTTGATCCGTCCGGCGTTCCAGGCGCGCGCCAGCGCGATCGGGATCGAGGCCGCGCTCGTGTTGCCCACCTCGGCCACGTCGAGGACCGAGCGCTCCTGGGGGATCCCGAGGCGCTCGGCCACGGCGATCATGATGCGAGCGTTCGCCTGGTGGGGGATGAGGACGTCGACGTCGGCGGGGCTGTGCTCGGACTTCTCGAGGAGCTCCCGGCATGCCGCTGCCATCTCGGTCACGGCGCGTTTGAAGACCTCCCGGCCCTTCGGCATCCGGATCGCGTGATCGCGGGCATCGACGGTGGCGTGCGACGCGGGCGCGCGTGTGCCGCCCGCCGGCATCTGGAGGATGTCCGCCGCCGTGCCGTCCGCGCCCAGCACGGTGCCCTCGATGCCGGGCCGATCGGAGGCCTGGACGATGACCGCGCCGGCCCCGTCGCCGAACAGGATCGACGTGGTCCGATCCGTGAAGTCGAGGATCCGGCTGAAGATCTCGGCGCCGACGAGCAAGATCGTGTCCGACATCCCCGCCTGCACGAACGCGGTCGCGCTGGCCAGCCCGTAGCTGAAGCCGGCGCACGCGGCGTTCACGTCGAAGGCCGGTGCGCGGATCCCGAGCTTCTCCTGTGCCCAGACGGCCGTGGCTGGGAACGGGGTGTCGCCGGTGACGCTCGCGACGATGATCAGATCGAGCTGGTCCCGGGTGATCGCGGCGGTGGCCATCGCCGCCCGCGCGGCCTCCACCACGAGGTCCGAGGTGTCCACGCCATCCTCGACGAAGTGCCGGGCTTCGATGCCCGTGCGTTCGCGGATCCACTCGTCGTTGGTCTCCACCTTGTCCTCGAACCACGTGTTGGGAACGAGCCGGGGAGGGAGCGTGGACCCGACGCCGGTGATGGTGGCGCTCCTGGTCACGGCGGGAGCATAGCCGGTGTCACGGAGGGGTGGAGCTGCTCGTCGCCGCGGCACGGGCGTGCTCGGGGGAGCCGATCGCGCTCGCGACCGCGTCGGGCACGATCCGCTTCATCAGCTTCGTGAGGACGTCCCCGGGTCCGGCTTCGAGGAAGGAGTCGGCGCCGGCGTCGGCGAGCGCTCGCACGGACGACTCCCATCGCACCGACGAGACGACATGCCGCTTCAGCAGCGACCGCAGCTCCTCGGGGTCGGACACCATCGCGCCCACCACGTTCTCCGCGACGGGGAACCGCGGCGCGGAGAACGTGATCGCGTCGATCCGCTCGTCGATCGGTCCGCGCGCCGGCTCCATCAACGGCGAATGGAAGGCCCCCGCGACCGGCAGTCGGATCGCGCGCACCTTGCGTTCCTTCGCTGCGGCCTCGGCCCGTTCGACCGCGGCCACGGATCCGGAGATCACGACCTGCGCAGGCGAGTTCTCGTTCGCGACGACGAGCGCGTCGTCCTCGCGCACGTCGTGGCAGAGCGCGGCCGCATCCTCGGCGTCGATGCCGAGGAGCGCCGACATCGTTCCCGGCCGCTCCTCGCCGGCTCGCTGCATCGCGGCGCCGCGCACCACCACGAGCTCGAGCGCGTCGGCGAGCCCGACGACGCCGGCCGTCACGAGCGCTGCGAACTCACCGAGGGAATGACCCGCGGCGCCGACGAACGTCGCGCCTTCGGCCTCCAGCACGTGGAAGGCGGCGACGTCGCAGGCGAGCAGGGCGGGCTGGACGAACGCCGTCGTCGCGAGGGCCTCGTTGTCGTGGCAGCCGATCACCACGTCGCGCCCCATGCGATCCGACGCCTGGTCGAGGATCGCCCGGCTCGCAGGGTGCGCGGCCCACGGATCGGCCATCCCCTCGAACTGCGATCCCTGCCCCGGGAACAGGACCGCGAACGCTCGATCCGCCATCACGGGCGGCGAGCCTAGCGGTTTGCGCTGCCGTGGTCGGAGGCGTAGATTCCTCGGCAGCCGGATCGACCCGCGTCCCGCGAGCTGCCGCGGCCCCACCCCCGCCGCGCGGACATCGAGCGCGGGTCATGAACGGAGGGGGAGCCATGGCATCGACCGTCGAGGAACTCCGCGCCCAGGCCCGGGGCCAGGTGATCACCCGGGACGATCCCGACTACGACGACGCGCGCGTCGTGTACAACGCGATGATCGACAAGCGGCCGTCGGTGGTGGTCCGCGCGACGGAGGTCGCCGACGTCGTCGCCGCGGTGCACCACGCACGTGAGAACGGACTGGACCTGGCGATCCGGGGAGGTGGCCACAGCGTTCCCGGGTTCGGCACCGTGGACGACGGCGTCGTGATCGACCTCTCCGGGATGCGAGCGGTCACGGTCGATCCGGCCACGAACACCGCCCGGGCGCAGGGCGGGGCCACCTGGGGCGACTTCAACGACGCGACGAACGTCCACGGGCTCGCGACGACGGGCGGCATCATCTCCACCACCGGTGTCGCCGGCCTCTCGCTTGGTGGCGGCATCGGCTACCTCGCGCGCGGCGCGGGCCTGTCGTGCGACAACCTGCTCTCGGCGGAGGTGGTGACGGCCGACGGGCGGACCGTGACGGCGAGTGCGAAGGAACACGAGGACCTCTTCTGGGCGCTTCGCGGCGGGGGAGGGAACTTCGGGGTGGCGACGTCGCTCGCGTTCGGCCTGCATCCCGTCGCCGACATCTACGGGGGGCCGATGTTCTTCGAGGTCGCGGACGCCGGCGATGTCCTGCGCTGGTACCGCGAGTTCATCGTCGACGCCCCCGAGGAGTTCGGCGGCTTCCCGGCGTGGCAGATCGCGCCGCCGCTCCCGTTCATCCCGGAGGATCGACACGGGGACACGTTCCTCGCGTTCGTCGGGTGCTGGGCCGGCCCGATCGAACAGGGCGAGCAGATGCTCAAGCCCTTGCACGACGTCGCACCGGTGGTCGCCGAGCACGTGGGTCCGATGCCGTACCCCGCGCTCAACAGCGCGTTCGACGGGCTCGTGCCGCCGGGCCTCCAGCACTACTGGAAGTCGAACTTCGTGAAGGAGCTGACCGACGATGCGATCGACGCGCACCTGCGGCACGGGCCCGACATCCCGGTCGTGAACTCGACGGTGCACATCTACCCGATCAACGGAGCCTGTCATCGGGTCGGAGCCGACGAAACCGCGTTCGTGCACCGCGATGCCACCTTCGCCACGGTGATCGCGGGGATGTGGCCCGATCCGTCCGACAACGAGGCCAACACCGCCTGGGTTCGCGACTACTACGACGCGACCGCTCCGCTTTCGGAGCCGGGCGGCTACGTCAACTTCATGGCCGGCGACGACCAGGGGCGGATCCGCGACAACTACAAGGGGAACTACGATCGGCTCGTCGAGATCAAGCGCGTCTACGACCCCGACAACGTGTTCCACGTGAACCAGAACATCGCGCCGTAGCGCGGCTCACGAGGCCGGGATCGGCTCGGCAGCCCCGAGATCCCACGTGCCGGCGATGCCCTCGCGAAGTGCATCGAGAGCGCCCGAGTTGCCAGCGAGGAGCGAACCCTGTTCAATCAGGGCCGAGCCCATGGCCGAGAGGGTTCAGAGATCTTCTTCCCCCACGCCCCGACCACAGGGGACGGAGGGGGTATTGGGGTTCCTTGGTCGCGATATGGCGGTCGACCTCGGGACGGCGAACACGCTCGTGTACGTGCGTGGTCGCGGAGTCGTCCTGAACGAGCCGTCCGTCGTCGCGATCAACACCCTTACCGGAGCCATCCTTGCCGTGGGAGCCGAAGCGAAGCGGATGATCGGCCGCACGCCTTCGCACATCCAGGCCGTTCGCCCGTTGAAGGACGGCGTGATCGCTGATTTCGACGTCACCGAGAAGATGCTCCGGTACTTCATCCAGCGGGTGCACAAGCGCCGCCTGCTCGCCAAGCCGCGCGTGGTCGTCTGCGTCCCCTCCGGCATCACGGGCGTCGAGCAGCGGGCGGTCGAGGAGGCGACGATCGCAGCCGGCGCGCGCCGTGCGTACATCATCGAGGAGCCGATGGCGGCGGCGATCGGCGCGGGCCTGCCGATCCACGAGCCGACGGGGAACATGGTCGTCGACATCGGGGGCGGCACCACCGAGGTCGCCGTGATCTCGCTCGGTGGGATCGTCACGTCCACGT
>JBOGVD010000085.1:0-73192 GCA_050696355.1 Actinomycetota bacterium | reverse complement strand
GGTCTGGCTCCCCTCGGGCGGCTACCTGATCATCGAGCAGACCGAGGCGATGACGATCGTCGACGTCAACACAGGGAAGGCCGTCGGGAAGACCAACCTCGAGGAGACGGTGCTCACGACGAACCTGGAGGCCGCCCGCGAGGTCGCGCGCCAGCTCCGTCTGCGAGACATCGGCGGCATCATCGTGATCGACTTCATCGATCTGCTGCTGGAGCAGAACAAGCGGAAGGTCGAGGACACGATGCGGGAGGCCCTGGCCATCGACAAGACGAGGTCCCAGGTGTTCGAGATCGGTCCGCTGGGGATCATGCAGATCACGCGGAAGCGTGTGTCCGGCGGCCTCGTCGACTCCTTCTCCGAGACGTGCCCGACGTGCGAGGGACGCGGGATCCTCGTGAACTACGACGAGAGTTGACAGCCCACCACGGAGAGAGGACCAGCCATGTACGCGGTGATCAAGACGGGCGGCAAGCAGCAGAAGGTGCAGGCCGGCGACGTGATCGAGGTGGAGAAGCTGGTTGCCGACGGCGAGACGGTGGAGTTCCATCCGCTGCTCGTCGTCGACGACGACGGGAAGACCCACGTCGGAGCCGAGGCCGCCAAGGCGGTCGTGTTCGCCAAGCCCCTCGGCGAGAAGAAGGGCGAGAAGGTCAAGGTCTTCAAGTACCGGCCGAAGTCCGGGTACGCGAGGAAGGCCGGGCACCGGCAGCTCCTGACGATGCTCGAGGTCACCGAGGTGAAGCTCCCCGCCAAGCGGGTGGCCGCCAAGAAGGACGGTGGGGAGAAGACGGCCGCCAAGAAGGACGACGCCGGCGCCACGGCGGCCTCCGAGTAGCTGGTAGCCTCGACGGACCATGGCACACAAGAAGGGTGGCGGCTCGTCCCGGAACGGTCGGGACTCCACCTCGAAGCGACTCGGGGTGAAAGCGTTCGGTGGGGAGAGCGTCTCCGCCGGCTCCGTCATCGTGCGCCAGCGGGGGACCCGTATCCATCCCGGCGACGGCGTCGGCAAGGGCGGGGACGACACGCTCTTCGCCCTCCGCGACGGGACGATCGAGTTCCACGAGTCCCGCGGCCGGAAGTACGCCTCCGTCCTCGACGGCGACGTTCGTTAGCCCGCTCGGCCCGCTCGCTCCGAGACCGCCGTCACCCAGGCCTGCACGACCTTCTTGTTCGTCGCGCTCGTCGAGCGCAGATAGCCGAGGTTCATCCGGGCCACCTGCCGCTTCGAGGGCGTCGCGCGCGAGAACGGCCCGAGCGGCCCCCGCGGATCGACCGAGGCCGATCGCGTCGCGGGCTCGAGCGGAGGCGGCTGGGAGAAGTAGAACGCCGTCTTCTTGTCCTCACCGTCCTTCTGCCAATCCATCAGCAGCACCGGCGAGCCCCTGACGCGCTTGGCACGTCGGATCGACGCGTACTCGAAGACCACGTCCGCCCCCGTCTTCCGCTCGACGAACTCGAGGCCCCGCTCCCCGAGGGTGAGCGTGCCGCGGACCTCGGGAGGCTTCTTGCCCACCCCGAGCCCGAGGGGGACCATCCAGACGACGACGGGTTCGACCACGGGGCCAATCTTGGCCTCTCGCCGCGCGGTCGACCACCTAAGCTCATCCGGATGAGCTTCGTGGACGAGGTCGACGTGGAGGTGCGCGCCGGCCGCGGCGGCGACGGCTCCGCCTCGATGCGCACCGAGCCGTTCAAGCCGAAGGGCGGGCCGGAGGGCGGGGACGGCGGCCGGGGCGGCGACGTCGTGTTCCGCGTGTCTCGCAACCTGCACGATCTCGCCTGGTTCGCCGATCACCCGCATCTCCGGGCCGATCCGGGCAAGCCCGGGTCTCGCGCCCGCCGCGACGGCGGCAAGGGGAAGGATCTCGCCGTGCCGGTCCCGGAGGGGACCGTGGTCTTCGACGATCACGGCCTGCTCGCCGATCTCGTGGGCGAGGCGGCGGAGGCCGTGGTGGCGAGAGGCGGCCGCGGCGGACGCGGCAACGCCCGTTTCGCCGGCCCCCGGAACCGTGTGCCGCGCACCGCCGAGCCCGGGGAGGAAGGCGACGAGCGGCGTCTGCATCTCGAGCTGCGCACCGTCGCCGACCTCGGGCTCGTGGGGCTGCCCAACGCCGGCAAGTCCACGCTGCTGTCGCGGCTCACGGCGGCCACGCCCAAGATCGCCGACTACCCGTTCACGACCCTCACGCCCAACCTGGGCGTGGCGGAGGCGGGCGGCGACCGGTTCGTCGTCGCCGACATCCCCGGGCTCGTGGAGGGCGCCCACGTGGGCAAGGGGCTGGGCGACCGGTTCCTGCGACACGTCACGCGGTGCCGGGCCCTCGTCCTGGTGCTGGACCTCTCCTCGCAGGACCCGACCGCCGACCTGGCCACGGTCCTGCGAGAGCTCCGCGCCTACGACCCGGAACTGGCCGAGCGTCCCTCGCTCGTCGTGGGCACGAAGGCCGACCTCGTGCAGGACGCCGAGCGGGCCGCCGACGCGATCCGCGCGCTGCCCGTCTCGGCCCTCACCGACGAGGGGCTGGACGTCCTCAGCTCGCAGCTCGAGCGGTTGACGCGACGAGCCGAAGCGGAGCAGCCGCCGCGCGCTCCGTACGTCGTGCTCCGGCCCGGCCGGCCCAGGTACACGATCTCGCGGGAGCCCGGCGGCTGGCGGGTGAGCGGTCGCGGCGTGGAGCGCTGGGTGCGCGAGACGGACCTCGACGACGAGCGAGAGCTCACGGCGCTGCAGCGGCGGCTGGTCAAGGAGGGCGTCGAGCGCCAGCTCACGAAAGCCGGCGCGCGCCGGGGCGACGAGATCCGCATCTCCGATCGCACCTTCGAGTTCCTCCCGGAGATCGCTCCGGGTGTGGATCGGCGGGAGGCATGAGCCCCAAGATCATGAGCCCCAAGATCATGAGCCCAAGATCATGAGCAGGGACGCCGAGGGACTGCTCGCCGACGAGGATCGGAGGTGGCTGGAGCTCACCGAGCTCTTCGGCGAGGTACCGCCCGATCGCTTCGACGAGCCCTCCGTGACGGATGCGGGCTGGTCCCCGAAGGACGTGATGTACCACGTGGCGGCGTGGTCGGAAGAGGCGGCGAAGGTCCTCGGCCGGATCGCCGCCGGGACCCATCGGGAGGGCGAGACCGAGACGCAGGCCCTGAACGAGGAGTGGTTCGAGGCCGGGCGAGGGCTCGACGACGACGTCGTGCGGATCCGGTTCGCGAAAGGCAGGATCGCGATGCGCCAGGCCTTCACGAGGCTCGCCGAGGTCGACGCGGTCGCATGGGAGTGGTTCGACGAATCGGGGCCTCGGCACTACGAGGAACATCTGCCCGATCTTCGGGCCTTCCTGGAGCGGGACGCCGACCGGCCGTAGGATGCGAACGTGGGACGACGCCTGGGGGTGATGGGCGGGACGTTCGACCCGATCCACTACGGCCACCTCGTGACGGCGGAGGAAGCCCTCGACCAGTTCGAGCTCGAGGGCGTGCTCTTCGTTCCGACCGGCCGGCCGTGGATGAAGGAGCACGAGGTCGTGTCGCCCGCCGAGGACCGGTACCTGATGACCGTGATCGCCACGGCCAGCAACCCGCTCTTCTCCGTCTCGCGGATCGAGGTCGACCGCGACGGCCCCACCTACACCGTGGTGACGCTGCGTTCGCTTAAAGCCGAGCTCGACGCCGACCTGTTCTTCGTGACCGGTGCCGACGCGATCCTCGAGATGCTCCAGTGGAAGGAGCCGGAGGAGCTCTTCCAGCTCGCGCACTTCATCGCCGCGACCCGCCCCGGCTACGACATCGACGGGTTCGAGGTGCCGGCGCACGCGCGCGACGCCGTGAGCGTGATGAACATCCCCGCGCTGGCGATCTCCTCCACCGACATCCGGGCGCGCGTCGAGGCGGGGGGGCCGATCCGCTACCTCGTCCCGGAGGGCGTGAAGAGTTACATCGAGAAGGCGGGACTGTACCGGTGACAGCCACGACGGCGTCGACCCGGGCCTCGCGGGGCGCGGTGGCGCGGCGTCGCCGAGCCACGGTGGCGCTCGCGGCCGTCGTGGCGGTGGCGGCCGGCGTGTACGGCGTGTCGCGCCTCGGCGACCCCGCGGGCGGTGGCGGTCCCGGCCCGTCGGACACCGGGCAGCGGTCGGCGAAGCCGTCCGAGCTCCTGCTGCTGCAGGTCGTGGGCAGCGACGACCCGCTGCTCGCCCTCATCGGCTCGCGTGCGGGTCAGCGCCGGCCGGCGTTCTTCAGCGTTCCATTCGACTTGACGCTCACGGTGCCGGGCCAGGGCGAAGTGGTCGCGGGCCAGATCGCCGGTCTGGACGCGGAGACGGTCCGGGTCGCCGTCTCGAACACGTTCGGCGTCTGGGCGGACCACGTGGCCGTGCTCGACATGGATGGGCTCGCGCGCTTGGTGGACCGAGGGAACGGTCTTCGCGTCCGGGTCCCGGGCTTCTACGTCACGGACGCCGGGAATCTCGGTCCCGGGCCGGCACGGCTCACGGGGGAGCAGGTCGTCGCGCTGCTCGAGGTAGAGGACGAGGGCGGAGGGGTTCGCTGGGCCTCCGTGGTGCAGGGGCTCCTGCAGCAGCGCCTCCGTCTCGACGGGGATGACGTCGTCGAGTCGGACGGCGTGGACGGTGTTCGCCGCGTGCTCGGCGGAGCTCGGGGCGCAGCCATCGCGACCTTCCCCACGACGTCGGTGGCCGGGAGCGTCACCGTCCCGCTGCAGCCGGAGCTGGATCGCGCCGTCGCGCGGGTGTTCGGCGCCCGGCGCCCGGTGCCGGTGATCGTCCAGAACGGTGTCGGGGCGCCCGGCCTCGGACAGGACGTCGCCGCCCTGCTCGTTCCGCTGGGTTTCCGGGTGGTGATCTCGCAGAACGCCGACCTGTTCGGCTACGAGCGGACCCGCGTGGTCGCCAACGGCGACGCGGCCGTCCCCGACGCCCGCAAGATCCGCAAGGCTCTCGGGGTCGGGCGCGTGGGCGTGTCCCAGGTACCATCGGGGATCGGGGACATCACGATCATCGTGGGGGAGGACTTCACCGGGTGACGAGCAGGGACCAGGAGCGGGGAGGCGGGACCATCCCGCCGAGCTGCGACACGGCCGCCGCCGCCGCCCGCGCCGCCTCGTCGAAGCAGGCCCAGGACGTGGTCGTCCTGAACGTGAGCGAGCTGATCGTGATCACGGACCATTTCGTGATCTGCACCGCGACCTCCACGCGTCAGGTGAAGTCCGTGGCGGACGAGGTCGAGCGCGTGCTCCGCGAGCAGCTCGACGTCCGACCCGCGAGGCGGGAGGGAGAGGGCGACGCCGGCTGGTGGCTCCTCGACTACATCGACGTCGTGGTGCACGTCTTCGGCCCCGAAGAGCGTGCCTACTACGACCTGGAGCGCCTGTGGCGCGATGCGCCGCGTCTCGACTGGGAAGAGCCCGACGCCGTTTCCTCCGCCCGCTAGACTCGGCCTCTCCAGGGCCCATAGCTCAGCTGGTAGAGCGCTTGGCTGGCAGCCAAGAGGTCAGGGGTTCGAATCCCCTTGGGTCCACTTTCAGCCTCTTATTCGAACTCGGGCGAGAGAAGAGAGCCGCGAACACCTCCGAGAACTCCGCTCGACCAATCTTGCGATCGCGGATATAGATGGCCTGAAGTACGGCGTCGTTGAAGCGTCGTCGCACGGACGGTCGCGCCTTGAGATATGCCGTGTGGCAGTTCCCGGCCAGCCTGATTGCCGTCTGGAGGACCTGTTGCCAGCCTTCGAGGTCGCCCTCCGCCGCATGAAGCTCGGCCTTGGCCGCCTGTTCGGCGACGCCGATGCGGTCCTGCTCGGCCTTCAGGAGATCGAGGGGGATCGCGTTCGCGTAGAAGGCCTGCAGAAGCTTGCCTCGCTCTTCGGCGAGCCTGACGACCGTCTTCGTGAGCAGAACTCGGCGCTCAGAGGCTTCGGCTTGGCGCTCCACGATCTCGACCTCCAACTCTTCGGTGAGCCGCTCCACCCATGCCGGGGGCAGCTGGACTTGCCGGTAGAGGTCCTCGACGAGCGCCTCGGCGTCGCCCACCTGGATGTATGGCTGGCGACACCCCGTCCGCGCGGTC
This sequence comes from Actinomycetota bacterium, assembly GCA_050696355.1. Taxonomy (GTDB): domain Bacteria; phylum Actinomycetota; class UBA4738; order UBA4738; family HRBIN12; genus JAJNBA01. The sequence continues at coordinate 67,109 of JBOGVD010000085.1, read as the reverse complement.
CCTCGCTGGCCTAGGCAGTAGAAGTACAGGTAGGCGCCCTTGGCGAGCGTGAGGGACAGTCGCCGACCGCACTCCCCGCAATGCAGCAAACCTTTCAGGTACTGCTCGTGGCGGCGATGACGGGTCCTCGCGACATTGTGGGACCGAAGCGTCTCCTGGACCCGGTCGAACAGGCTCTGCGGCACGAGCGCCTTGTGCTGGCCGGGGTAACGGACCCCTCCCCACTGCACGACGCCGACGTAGAACGGGTTCGCCAGCAGCTCGGCGAGCTTGGAGACCGAGGCCGGCGCGCCGGGCCTCCTTGCGTACGGCGAGGTCAGCCCTTTCGCGTGCATCGTGGCTTGGAGCTCGGCGAGGGAATACTCACCGGTGGCGTAGAGGCGGAAGGTCTCGCGAACGAGCAGGGCCCGCTCGGGGTCGAGGACCACCTTGGCGATCTCCTTGCCGGCCGTCTTCTCCCGGACGTTCAGGTAGCCGATCGGTGCCTTGGTCGGCCAGCCGCCCATCTTGGCCTTCTGGGTCATGCCCTTTCGGATCTCACCCGCGAGGTTCGCCGAGTAGAACTCGGCCATGAGGGCGTGGATGCCCTCTACGAGCCTCCCCGAGGCCGTCTCTTCGATGTTCTCCGTCACCGAGACCAGCTGGACCCCGGCCCGGCGGAGCGCGGCCCTGATCGCCACGTGGTCCTCCATCGAGCGGGCGAGGCGATCGATCTTGTGGACGACGACCGCACCGATGCCTCCCTCGGCCACCCGGCGAAGCAGCGCCTTCAGCATCGGGCGGTCGGCGGTGCGCGCGGACTCGCCGGCGTCGGTGAACTCGCCGGCAAGGTTCCACCCTCGATCGGCGACGAGGCGAAGGCACGCCTCCCGCTGCGCGGGGATCGAGTAGCCCTCGCCTGACTCGTCCTTGGCGGCCTGCTCCTTCGTGGAGACCCGGAGGTAGATCACCGCGTCCATGGCTTGCTCTCCTCTTCCGCTTCCTCGAGCGTCAGCGCGAGGTCGACCAGCGCCCGAGCTAAAGGACGCAAGGCGCCCGGCTCCGGTGGCTCCAGCCAGCCTGCGTTCGAACGCGCGAGCCTACCCCGGACCGCTGTCGCGCCCAGAGCCTCACCTCCCGCGGGGACGGCCTTCCCGCCCGCACTCACCCGGGCTGGTCACGGGGCGTTCTGGGCAGGTCCAGGATCATCCGGCGGCGGTCATCGCCAAGCGGCAGCCACACCGCTTCGAGCGGGTGGCGCATCACCTCGGCCCGTACTCCCGTTGCGACTGGAACGGAGGAGCCGATGAGCGCGCTCCGCGCATGGCGCTCCCGGGCGGCGCTAGGGAACACGAACAGCAGCGCGTCCTCCGAGCGAACGGTGCGGCCGATCAGGCGGTAGCGGTAGGTCTTGATCGCGAGCTGTTCGTGCGATTCTGTCCCGCGGTCGTACTCCAGGAAGAACGAGATCTTCCGATCTCCCGCCTGGATGCGCCCGATCCCGTCCGGGGTGATCCTTGAGTCCCACGAAGCCGTCGCCCGCCGCTCGCCGATCCACTCGATGTCCCAGCCGCGCCGTCGGCAGGTAAGGGTGAGCCGGGCGAAGAAGCCGTTGCACTCGACGCGGTGCCGGAGCCTCGGGCTCCCGGCGACATCGAAGATCCGGGCCTTCTTGAAGGTGAAGTCCTTGAAGTCGATCTCCTGGCGAGCGGCGACCAGGCGGGCTCCCGGCTCATCGAGCGTGTAGTGCCAGGGCGCCGATCCTGTCGGGGTGTGGGGACGGAAGCGTTCCGCCAGTCCGAGGCGGTAGAGCTGGAGCATCCGCTTGGAAGCACGGGTGTGGGTGTCGAAGTGAAGCTCGTAGATCTGCGGAGTGGTAAGGACTCTGTGCTCGTAAAGCTCGATCAGGATCTCGAAGTCCCCTCTGGTCAATCGGTGCGAGTAGCTCGTGATCAAAGAAGCAGATCGAGAAGAAGAACGTGAACGAAGTGGAACGTGATCCCGGGCACTCATCCGGCCACCTCGCACGACGCATGAGCAGTCCGAATGGTGGGGGAGGACGCGCCGGATGATGATGCGGCGGCCGGCTTGGCGAGCGGACCGGCCAGAGGCCCGGCGGCCGGGTAGCCGCGCCTCCTCGTCTTCAGAGCGTCGAAGCGAGCCTTCGGCCGCGCGATCGACGTCAGGGCTTGGTCGATCCCGAAAGTGCCTGGCCCGGAGCGCTCAGGATTCTCCACAGCACGCTGGGTGTCATCCGGCGACGGCGGTTGGGCGTCCGCCGCCTGGCGGCGGAGTTTCACCGGCGAGCAGGTCTTGGGTGTGATCATCTCCATGCATACAAAGGCGGGGATGCGCGGCGCACCGTGTCGCCAGTTGCCGGGGAGAAGTTGAGGAGATTTCGAAGGCGAAGGTCACGGCCCGTCCGGGCGATCCTGAGCGCTCCTCCCCGTGTACCGGACGCGGCGGGCGAAGCCTGCAACCGCGCGGGTCCGGTTGGCGAGGCGCGTCCAGGTCCGGGCAAGCGGAGCGTGGAGCAGGCTGTCGACCGACACAAAGACGCGCCAGGTCGCGAAGGCTGTCAAAATCAAGGCCGGGATTTCTAAGGGAGCTCGCCGCGGATCGACGTCTGCGACGTCAAGCGCGATCCCGGCGCAAGGCCCGATCGCCTAACGAGCGGGCTGATCGGGCCCTCTCCCTTGGTGGGGAGAAATGGGGGAGTCGGTCCTCGGGCCAGCCTCCGATTCTTGGACGTGTGTCATCCACCCCAAGCGCGATACCGGCGGCCTCTCCAACGACGACGGCAATGAGAAAGGCTGCCGAAACCGTCTTCCCGGGACGAATCAGTCTAGCTTTCATCGCCGCCGCCTCATGAGAATGGGATAGGGGGGTCTGCCCCAGCTTCAGTTGACTCCTGACTTGTGATCGAATCACGGCACTGGAAGGGAAGGAACCCATGCCCAAAGCGTTCCCGAAGGAGTTCCGTCGTGACGTCGTCGCGGTCGCCCGTCGACGTGGCGCATCCCTGAGCCAGGTAGCGAGGGACTTCGGGATCTCGCAGTCGTGCTTGTTTCGCTGGGCCGCCGTGCGGAGATCGAAGACGGCCAGCGCGAGGCCCTGACGATGGCTGAAGAGGCCGAGATCCGAGAGCTCAAGAAGCGCAACCGGCTGCTCGAGCAGGAGAACGAGGTGCTGCGGCGTGCAGCGATCTACCTCGGGCAAGGCGTGAACGCAAAATATCTACCCGCCGGTCCGTGACCTTGCCGCCTCGGGGATCCCCGTGACGGTGACCTGCCGGGTGCTCCGGTTCACACCCCAGGCCTTCCACAAACGGCATCGCCTCGGTGCTGCATCGCAGGAAGCGGAGTGCCAGGCGTCCCGGCCCGGCGGTGCACGACGACCTGGTCCGGCGCACCTTCACGGCCTCGGGTCGGAACGAGCTGTGGCTCACCGACATCACCGGGCCAACTGCCTCAATATGCCAAGCCACGATATCGCTGAGCCCTAGATCCAGCGCTTCGTGTTGGCCACTGCAGCTCCCGTTTTCCCCATCGTCCGTACTAGATATTGATCAGGACCCCGCCAAGATGCCAGCATAGAACACCGCCAAGCGCCAAGGCAGGGATAAAAAGTGCCCCAGGCCTCACTCGGTAAATGAGCCAGGCAACTATGGGTACGACCACCAGCTTGATGGGCAGGCCGATGATGGTTACGAGCGGATTGAGCTCCTCACCCCGCCCGGTCGCCACGACGAGTTCGGTCAACACGGCGTCGAGAGTATTCAGCGCAACAACAGCGAACAAGAGCTGACGAGGTGAGCGATGGAAGGAATCGAGGGGTCGGCTGTACGTCCTCCAGCCGAACGCGATGCCCGCAGAAGCCAGCAGAAACGGTGCATCGAGAGATGAGCGCAAGCTAGACGAGCCAGGGACCAGGAACGGCCAGAGCTCAGGCGCCAAGAGAATCACGATAGGAACCATCCAGAGGAAGATCCACCAGCGCAAAGAGCTTATGATTGCGGCTGTCACCACCACGATGGCAAATCGATCGACGCCATCAAGGATAGCCCAGCCGAACAAGGCACCCCTCACTACCAGAACTACAGCGATTGCCATACCGACCAATGCTGCGGTGCCAGCGGCCGCCGCTGATGTGACAGGCGGGCTGACTTCCCACTCAGTAGGTCGAGACGCGAACAATGAGGCGACTAGAGCGGGTATGAGTGCGAGTGAGAAACCCCAAGCATAGCGGAGGGGGTCGTCGGATGGCCAATTACTCAAGGCGCCACCGGTCGCGGAAAGATCCCCAGAGACATAGCCAACGATGAGGAAGACAAGAGCAGGGAGTGCTACCAGCAGCCGGCCCCGTGTGACGGCAATAGCAACCCCTGCAACAGTGACGGCAAGGTACGGAAGGATGCCAAACGCCAAACTCTGTTGGAACGAGCCTTGGACGACCGCGTCAGAAGCCTGTCTCGCGCCCTGGAATTGGGAGACTACCTGAACCGCTGGCGCAAGAATTCCAATCACGATGGCTCCTGCCAGAGGTCCTCGCTGGGCTGGGTGCTGTCGGGGGCCTCCTCCCGAAGTCCCTTCGCTGCTCTTCATTGGCCGACCTGGGACACCTTTTCAATTGGCGCCCGCAATACATAGGATCCGCTTGAGGACTGGCCTAGAAGCAAAACGGCGGACCAAGAGGCTGCGACCGACGACAGTTCGGACAAGTCGGACGAGACCCCCAGGTGGTACGCCGTCCAAGCTTTCCGAGGGCCACCGGAGCGCCACCAGACTGGGGTTCGCTTGTGAGCTGACACCTGCGAACCGCCAACGAAGACGACTGAGCCCACGTGACCTACGAAGTTGGCGACAAGTGAGTGCTCCTCTCCGGACGAACGGGGTGGCGGGGGGAGAGCCGCCGATGGCTCCCAGGAGATCCCGTCTGCCGAAGTCCATACCATGGCATCGCGGTCCTCATAGCCAACAGCAAGAGCTCCGGTAGGCGTCGCGACGACGGAATTCATCCCCTGAACCAGGGCACGCCGGCCTAAGGGTTCAATGTCCGCACGAACCCAACGGACTCCATTCGGCGAGTACCAAGCCGCGGCATGTGCGCCGGCCCCTGTCCATTCGATCCCAACCGCAACTACCCGGTCTCCGACCGTGGTCACATCCAAAATGATCTCGTTGCTTACCCCACTCGAGTACGCCTGATCCGTGATTGGACGCCACCAGACGCCGGCATCGTAGAGCCACACCAGGCCGTCGAACGTGCCTCCTACCTTCAGGCTTCCAACAGCAATCGCTCGCTCTCGCACAGCCGCGATTGACCGGAAAGTTGCTTGGGTTCCCCGCTTGTCTTGGGCGAGAAGCGCCCAGTCACTCCCACGGCTTTCCCAGAGCGTGGCAACCATCTTCCGGGTGCCGACGCTACCCGCCGCCAACCCGCCGCTGGTGAAGGGCGCCACCGATCTCACGATTCCACCTCGGCCCGAGCCTTCGATTGGCATGACCTCCCAATCCGCGCCACGCGACCGAAGAATGAGCGGTTGACTGATTCCTCCCAGTGGCTGCGAGCCACTGGCGATCCATTCCTGACCGATACGTTCGATGTCTACGAGCACAGGAGCGGCATGCGGTGATCCTGGAAGGGGTCGCTTTGCAACCCACTCATCGGTTGCTGAATCACCCGAGCAAGCCTGGACGGAGGCAAGGCCAAGGAAGACGGAGGCAAGTATCCTGAATCGCAGCATCGGGGCCGACACAAGTGGCGACGTGGCAGAAGGGTCTCGGCCGACGGCCGAGACCCTGCCCGTCAACTCTAGGCGACGTAGCTGGAATAGGAGAAGAGGCCTGCGTCAGAACTACATCTGAAGCCGAGATTCGAATCCGAACACACAAAATTTCTGGATCGGTATGTACTCCCAGTCTTCGTGTACGCCTTTTGGCAGTGCCCTTCTTGCTCCGAGTTGTAGGCAGTGGTTCGCTCGCAGACAGCGGAAGCGACTGTGCCGGTGCCATTCTTCTGGACTGACACTGAGATAGCGAAATAGATTAGGTCGCAGAGCGTGCCCGTGCATCCGCCTGTCTTCTTGGCGTAACCATGGGCGGTGGCAGTCGTTCCGTTAGTGACGATTCTGGCGCGGAACGAGGCCGTAGTTCCCTCTCCTGCCGACCAGGCCTGCCAAGGTCCGTAATCCTCCGCCGCCACAGCAGAAGCGGTCATCAAGGTCAAGGTTAGCGTCAGAGCCACAGATGCTGTCAACGCCGAGCGGAATCCCCTCATTGTTCCTCCCCAGTGCTCGTTCGTACGGTATCGGTGTCGCCGACCGAATCCCAGCCGATCACCCCCGCCTGCTCAGCGTGCCAAGGCGTACCGCTTGCGACGATAACACGGGTCGCGTCGGTGCGAAGGAGCGAGTGCGGCGGGTTCATGACGCAGGCTGGCTCTCTCTGGTCGATACCAGGCAGCTCCTCCCCTTAGGTATCTTTGCCGCCGCGCCGATAGGGGTGGTGTGAGGAAATCTCCGATGCGCGCATGCCTGGCAGCTATGGTTCTCATGAGCTGTTCCGCACAATCTCCCTCGGTCACCGAGGGTGAGCTCCGTGTCGTTGGCCAGATCGAGGCAAGAGAACTCCCACGCCGCTTGCTTCGGCAATACCGAAGTCAAATGAAGGCTCCCGAGCCTCCCGCGGGGCGCTACTATCGGATCGGAACTCTCTCCTCGTCCCTGCTGATCTTCGAGACGCGGGATGGACTTGTCTACGTGGACAGCGGGGGCGGCGGGAAGGCATGGTCTGAATCATGCCGTGCCTTGTCACAGTATGTTCGAAGAAACCTATGGCATGACAGCACCTTCTGTCTGGATGGGCAGTTGGACAGCATCCCTTAGCGAATCGTCCCAAGCTCCGCGGCGAACGACACGATAAGACCGTTGCCCGCGCGGTGTCCTGGCTCGAGAGGGTCCACCTGTTAAGCGAAGCGATCATGTAACGCATCAGTCGGAACTAAGGCAGCTAGATGGAGACAAGGTTCCCTCGAATATCGCATCGCTTGTTGGGCGCATTGACCGCCGCTCGAGACCAAGTGAGCAAGAGGCGCCGCGCCCCTTCCCGCGCAGGGTGCACAAGAGGTTGCTAGCCTCCGAGTCATGGCAGGTGGAGGAGCGCTTGCAGATCCTCAAGGGAGTTTGAATAGTGTCCCTTCAGGTCCACTCCTGTGATGTCTCGGGACATCGTTCACACGTGTCCCGGGACATCCTTCCACGTTCACCTCGATCCCATCGGCTGATAGTCACGGCTCGGATCGAGCACGAGCTCACGCACCAGCTCCCCGTCCTCGGACACGATCCGCACGTCGAGTCCGGACACGAGCATCAGCACCCGCATCCGGGCGTGCCGACGCCCCACCTTGATGTGGTGCAGGCGGGAATCGTGCCGGAGGGTGACCCCGCCGCCGGCATCGATGCGATCCGCGCGAACGCGGCAGTGCACAGGGATCGACACGCCGACGGGCACCGCTTTCGGCTTGGCGTCGAACCAACTCGGCGGCAGTCGATGAAACGACCTCCTCGCCCGTCACTACGCGCGGATGCGTGAAGTGCTCGCCCAGTTCCGGGGTCGCGAGGTGAAGACGACCGGGGACGGGGTCCTCGCCGTACTGGGCGGCGCGGGACGCGCGATCCGGTGCGCGGCCCGGATGGTCGCGGTCGCCCCAGAGGACGGCGTCGAGATCCGGGCTGCTGTGGACACGGGGGAGGTGGAGCCAGTGGGGAACGATCTCCAGGGGATCGCGATCCACGAGGCGGTCCGGGTGCTGGGGATCGCGCAACCCGGAGAAGTGCTCGTCACCGACGCCACGAAGAGCCTCGCGAGCGGGCCCGGCGCGCGATTCGTTGACCGCGGGGAGCATGTGCTCCGTGGCCTTGACACGCCTCGCGCCCTGTTCGCCGTCGAGTCGGGGTGAGACACGCGGGCGGTGGGGAGGTGCCGATGTCCGCGAGACTCGTCACACGATGAGCCCCTCGCGCGTCTCGTGAGTGATATGGCAGGCAACGGAGCCGGCAGGGTCCGGTCGGACGAGGGCCTTCGTCGAGCTGCGACCGCTGCTGACCTACAGGATCAGTCGTTGTGTTCGCCGACGTGGGCCGTAGCCTCGAAGATCGTGATCGGTCGAGAAACGCCCTTGAGCTCGAACGAGCCAACCTCGCGTAGCGCGAAGTCCTTGGGCTCGACGACCCGCACGAGCTCCTCCCCCACGAACACCTGGCCCGCGCCGGCCTGGGCAGCGATCCTGGCAGCGACGTTGACGGTTCGGCCAAAGTAGTCGCCCTCGTCGTAGATCATCGGCCCGGCGTTGATGCCCACGTGGGCGGGCGGCAGGCCCCGAGGACGAACCTGCCGGACGACGTCGAGGGAACCACGCACGGCGTCGTGGGGATCCCGGAAGTGGAAGTGGACGCCGTCACCCAGCATCTTGACGACCTCTCCACGATGCCGAGCCGCGACCTCCTTGACGAGCTGGCTCAGGGCGAGCGCCACTTCCGTCGCCGCCGCGTCCCCTGCTTCCTCCGCGAGCGACGTGTAACCCGTGAGGTCGGCGAAGGCTGAGGCCTCCACTTCCGCCGTGGCTCGTGCCCGAACGCCCGCACGCTCGAGAGCGGTCTCGACGTGGGAGAACTGATGCTCCACGGTGAAGGTCTCGGAATGACGCCGATAGAGCCAGCCGAGGAGATCCTCTCCGGACCGACCGGCGCGGACCCCGACCTCACGGAACGCGGCCTCCCACGCTTCGTTGTCAGAGAGGCCCCGCTGGCGGAAGGGCTCCTCGATCACGGCATGCATGTAGTGGGACTGGTACTGGGCGACCCGGCGCGCGCTGTCGCCCCAGACCCGTGCCATCTGGAGGATCTGCCCCTCGCTCACGCCTGCGCCGAGGAGGACCGGGAGCGTCTTGAGCGCCTCAAGGTCTTCCAGGCGGATCTGCTCATCGGGCCGAGGCTGGGGAAGGCCGAACGAGATGAAGATCGCCTCGACCGTCTCGAACTCGACCCCCAACTCCTTCCCAAGCTGTGCGAAGGTGGTATCCGAACGCGGGTGGCGCCGTCCGGCGCTCTCGAGATGCCCGAACGTCAGCTCGCCGGCAGCGTGCGCTTCCGCGAGGGCTTCCGCGTCGATCCCAGTGCCCGCCAGCTCGTCGATCACCCGGACACGAAGCACGTCCCGGCGATGCAACGGCCCATCCCGAGCCGTCAGCAGTCCGAGCTCCATCAGTCGGCGGACGCGCTCGACACTGGTCCCGGTTCGCTGCGCGACCTCGTCTTCGGTCAACGTGTCGGCCGGCGTCGTCATGCGGATCCGGTCAGACGTACGCGGTCGGGTCGGCGACGAACGCGTCATGGCACGTCTGGGAGCAGAAGTAGTACGTCGCACCCTCGTGGTCGGCTGTGGCGGCCGCGTCCTCGGGGTCGAGGCGCATCCCGCAGACGGGGTCTTCGACGATGACGGGCGGCATCCCGAGCGTCCTTTCATTGTTGCGGTGTGTGGTCAACGCCAAGTCACTGGGCCGACCGTAGCAGGCGGTACTTGACCCAACTCCTGAGGTTGTCGGAAGGGAGCCTGACCAGCAAAGGAGCTGGTCAGAGCCTTGCTCGGGCCTTCCTTGACACGGAAGAAGTCGATCGCGAAGATCCTCCGGCGCCGTCGAGTCGTCGAGGTCTTATGGTGCTCGCGTGAGCAGACGACACTGGGCTCTGGTGTTGATCGTCCTCGGATCGCTTGCACTGGCGCGCTGGCTTCTCGTGCAGGTCCGCTTGGACACCGGTGGGATGCTCTTCTCTTTCGCTCCGATCGACATCCTTGGCGTCGTGCTGCTCGTGATCGGCCTGAAGCTCCGAGGCGCTTTTCTCCCCAGAACAACGGGACCGCCGCTCCCACCACCACCTCCACCCGAGCCCCGACGACCCGATCCCGCGGAACGGCCGACCTCATCAGACTGACTGCAGGCCGAGCCTCGGTGGACCCGCGTGTGTCGAGGTTACGTTCGGAACAGGGTTCGCTCAGTCGGCCAAGCCGTGCAGCCGGCGGCTGGCCGGTGACATCCTGGCCGCCTCTGCCGGCGTGATCATCCATGCGCCGTTGGTGGCGCCCCGGTCACGTCGTCTCCCACGTCCCCGGCGACGACCTGCCTGCGGCTCCTCGGTTGGAGGCCGTGGGACGGAGGGGTGTCGTTCGTACCTCGGGCGCCGCAGGACGAACGTCTCTCGCTCGGGGCCGATCACTCGGTCCTGGACGGAGTCATCGACAGGGGCCGGGTGGCTGGCCACCGCGACATCCTCGGCGTGCCTCACCGTCGGGGCACGGCGGATGCCTGACGCCTCGACGTCCAGCCACCGTTCCTCCTGGTTGCGCCGTTCAAACTCGGCGGCGAACCGCTTCGCGCCCCACTTGGTCGCCGCCTGCTGGGCGTACCTCAGCAGGGCGGTCTCGACGAGCTCCTCCTCGGATCTCAGCATGTGTCTCTATCGGCACGGAGACCCCTTCGCCTTCAGTCCCGAGATCCGACGGGGGCGAGCCTTCTATCCCCGCCTTCGAACGAGGATGACCACCACCACGATGATGACGATCAGGACGAGCGATCCCCCGGTCAGGAGGTTGTCGTCACCTGCGTTCCCGGCGTCCTCGCACGCCGAGAGCAGCACGGCGAGCGGCGCGAACGTGAGGAGCTTCTTCATGTCCTACTCCCTAAGTCGGTCGGCTACGTCCCGGGGCCCATACCCATCGATGGCTGGGAACACTCACGGATCCGCCTCGGTGTGCACGTGCTGAACGCATCGCTGCGGCCCCCGCTCCTGCTCGCCGGGCAGTTGGCCGTCGCCCGGGCATCGAGCGGCGGCCGCCTCGAGATCGGTCTCGGAACGGGTTCGTGGCACCTCGCACGACATGACCATCGGGTGGCCGGCATCCCGTTCCCGTCGTTCGCCGAACGGGTGCGCCGCCTCGAGGCCTGTTGCCGGGCCTTGCCGGCCCTGTGGCGGGGCGAGGCCGTCTCCGACGAGATCCTCGGCCTGGACGGCGCCTCCCTCGGTCCCCTGGGGCGCCTCCCTCGGTCCCCTGGGGATCGAGTCGCCGCCGATGGTGGTCGGAGGCACCGGTGATCGGGGGCTCGCCGTGGCCGCCGCGCACGCCGATGCCTGGAACGCGTCGTCGATCGAGGCCGAACGGTTCGCGGAGCTGGCCGAACGGTGGACGAGCTCGCCGGCGGGCGCACGATCGAGCGACAGGTCCAGATCTGGCTCCGCGAGGTCGGACTCCGAGGCGTGCGCGACGCGGCCGAACGGTACGAGGCTGCCGGCGCCGACACCGCGATCTTCGTCCTGGACGACGAGCGCGATCCGGATCTGCTCGCACGGCTCGCGGCGTCACTTCGCTGAGCCGGGATCACTCACCACCGGGTTCGGGTCTCCGACACCCCGAACCGGCAGGGCCGACCGTCGCGGCTACACTCCGCGCCGATGAGGATCCTGGTCGTGGGCAGCGGCGGCGTGGGGTCGGCGTTCGCGCCCATCGTCGCGCGCCGCGACTTCTACGAGCACATCGTCTTCGCCGACTCCCGCGAGGATCGGGCTCGGCGCGTCGTCGACCGGTACGGGAACGGCCGGTTCTCGGCCGCGCAGGTCGATGCGAGTGACGCCGATGCCGTCGCCGAGCTCGCTCGAACGAACCGCTGCGACGCGATCCTCAACGCCGTCGACCCCCGCTTCGTGATGCCTGTCTTCGACGGCGCCTTCGCCGCCGGCGCGACCTACCTCGACATGGCGATGTCCCTGTCGGAGCCACATCCCGAGCGTCCGCACGAGGAGCCGGGCGTGAAGCTCGGCGACGAGCAGTTCGCTCGCGCCGGCGCGTGGGAGGAACGGGGACTCCTCGCGCTGGTGGGGATGGGGATCGAGCCGGGCATGTCGGACGTGTTCGCCCGCTACGCGGCCGACGAGCTCTTCGGGGAGATCGACGAGATCGGTGTGCGCGACGGCGCGAACCTCGTCGTCGAGGGATACGACTTCGCCCCGAGCTTCTCGATCTGGACGACGATCGAGGAGTGCCTCAACCCGCCGGTGATCTGGGAGAAGGATCGGGGCTGGTTCACCACCGAGCCCTTCAGCGAGCCGGAGGTCTTCACGTTCCCCGAGGGCATCGGGCCGATCGAGTGCGTCAACGTCGAGCACGAGGAGGTCCTCCTCGTCCCTCGATGGATCGACTGCCGCCGCGTCACGTTCAAGTACGGGCTGGGCGACGAGTTCATCGAGGTCCTGAAGACCCTGCACAAGCTCGGCCTCGATCGGACCGAGTCGGTGCGGGTGGGCGGTGTCGAGGTCGCGCCCCGCGACGTGGTGGCCGCCGCGCTGCCCGATCCGATGACCCTCGGCGACCGGATGACCGGCAAGACGTGCGCCGGCACGTGGGTCAGGGGGAAGGGCGCGGACGGGGCTCCGCGTCAGGTGTACCTGTCCCACGTGGTCGACAACGAGGAGACCTGGGGCCGCGACGGGGCGCAGGCGGTGGTGTGGCAGACCGCGATCAATCCCGCGATCGCGCTCGAGCTGCTCGCCTCCGGCGCCTGGTTCGGTGCCGGCGTCCTGGGTCCCGAGGCCATGGCGCCGCGTCCGTTCCTCGATCTCCTGCACGAGCACGGGTCCCCTTGGGGCCTCGAGGAGCGCTCGGTCGAGACGTAGGTCCTCTGCTACAGGCACCCCGCCCCTCGGTCGATGCCATATGCAGCGGCCACGGGGGTCGCTCTGCGTGCATGGGGGAACGGGTGGCCGCGATCCTGGCGATCGAGGACGACTGGACCGTGCGAACGGTCCTGGAGCACACGCTCGCGTCGGCGGGTCACGACGTGGACGTCGTCGCGGGCCTGTCGGACGGACGGAAGCTCTTCACGGACGGCACCTACGACCTCGTCCTGCTCGATCTCAACCTGCCCGACGGCAACGGTCTCGACCTCCTCCGAGACATCCGGCGCGAGCTCGGCGCCTCGGTCCCCGTCCTGGTGCTCACCGGGATGCGCCAGGAGGATGCCGTCGTCCGAGGGCTGGAGCTCGGCGCCGACGACTACGTCACGAAACCGTTCAGCCCGCCCGAGCTCCTCGCGCGCGTCAGCCGCTGCCTGGGGAGGTAGGCCGTGTGGCGCCGATACGGTGACGTCACCTTCGCCGCCGTCTTCGCGGTCGTGATCTCCCTCGAAGTCATCCCGCTCGGCTACCTGACCTGGACGCTCGCCTCTCGACTCGTCGGCACGTCCGATGGCATGAGGTTCGGCACCATCCTGCTGGGCGTGGTCGGTTCGACCGCGGCGGCTCTCGTCCTGCTCACGACCTACGTGCTCGCCTACCAACACGTGAGCACCCGGCACGAGCGGGTGCGGGAGGAGCGACGCCGGGCGTGGGTGGCGCGATGGCTGCGGGTGCTGGACGGCTCCGAACGGGCGCCCTCGGGGACGCTCCGACCCGAAGCCCTCGACGCCCTCCTGGCGCTCCGAGAGACCCTCCGAGGCTCGGACTCGACGCGAGTCGCCGCCCTCCTGGAGCGGTACGGCGCCGTGGTGAGACTCGAGCGGATCGCGAGTCACGGCCGGGCCGGCCGTCGGCTCGACGCGATCGTGGCCCTGTCGAACGCTCGGATCCCCGCTTCGCTCCCCACGCTCGTGACCGGCGTCGGCGACCCCAACCGGACGATCAGCGTGGCGTCCGCCCGGGCGGCGGCCAGGACGCTCGCGCGCGTCGAGGACCTCTTCGACCGGGATCGCGCCGCCGCCTCGCTCGCGCGGGCGATCGACGCCGCGGAGCTCCCGTACGGCATCGTCGAGGAGGTCGTGGTCCTGTCTGAGGATGCCGCGATCTCCCTCATCCAGGTCCTCCTGCTGCAGGTCAGGCCTCGGGCGGCCACCGTCCGTGCCGCGATCGACGGCGTCGGCCGCCTGCAGCTGCTGGTCTTCGCGGAGGAGGTCGTTCACTTCTTGAGCCACCCGGACGACGAGGTCCGCGCGGCCGCCCTCCGAGCGGTGGGTCGCCTCGGGTTCCTGCCGCCTTCCTCGCAGGGGATCGTGATCGCCGCGCTCGGTGACGACCTCGACTTCATCCGGATCCACGCCACGGGGGCGGCGCGACTGCTGCCGCGGCCGCAAGCGCTCGCGTTCCTCAGCGAGCGGCTCGGCGACCGCTCGTGGTGGGTGCGCCGGGCGGCCGCCGACGCCCTCGTCGATCTCGGGCCCGCGGGTCTCGCGCAGCTCGGACGGGCCGTGCGGGAGCACCCAGATCGGTTCGCGAGGGACATCGCCGAGCAGGCGCTGCGCGACCACGTGCCGGAGCTCGTGCAGGCGGTGGTCGGATGAACGTCGTCGAGTCGTTCCTGGCGATCTTCGGCGTCGTCACGATCGTCTACTTCGCGATCCTCAGCCTGCTCTACGCGGCATTCGCGTTCATCGGGTTGCAGACCGTGATCCTCGAATCGCGCCTGACCTCGGACACGGAGCTGCGGGATCTCCTCGAACGCGACGTCTTCAAGCCGGTGTCCATCATCGTTCCCGCCTTCAACGAGGAGACGAGCATCGTCGCGGCGATCCAGTCCTTCGTCCGGCTCCACTATCCGAAGTTCGAAGTGATCGTGGTCGCCGACGGATCAACCGACGGCACGATGGATCGCATGATCGAAGCGTTCGCGCTCGTGGAGGAGCCGCGCGTCTGGGCGCGGACGCTGCCGACGAAGCCCGTCACCCGGGTGATGCGATCGCTCCGCCACCCGGAGCTCGTGGTGGCCGAGAAGGAGAACGGCGGGAAGTCCGACGCCGTGAACGCCGGCATCAACCTGGCGAGGTACCCGCTGATCGCTCCCGTCGATTCCGACTGCCTGCTGGACGCCCAGGCCATCCTGCGCGCCTCCCGGAACTTCGTGAAGGACGACTCCGTGATCGCCGTCGGCGGCACGGTCCGGCCGCTGAACGGCGTCACGATCCGTGACGGCCTGCCCGCCGGGCTCCGGATGCCCTCACGGTGGGTCGAACGTATCCAGGTCGTCGAGTACGCGCGGGCGTTCTTCCTGGGCAGGGCGGGCTGGACGCGGCTCGGGGCACTGCTGATCATCTCGGGTGCGTTCGGCCTGTTCCGTCGCGACGCCGTGCTCAAGGTGGGCGGCTTCTGGACGCAGACCCTCGGCGAGGACATGGAGCTGGTGATGCGCCTCCACAAGGAGTACGCGCGGGCGGGCCTGCCCCACCGGATCGTGTTCACGCCCGATCCGATCTGCTGGACGGAGGTCCCCTCGGACCTCGCGTCGCTCCGGGGGCAGCGGAACCGATGGCACCGGGGGTTGTGGACGAACCTCTGGCGGCACAAGGACATGCTGTTCAACCCCCGGTACGGCAGGCTCGGCATGTTCGCCGTCCCGTACTTCTGGCTGTTCGAGGGGCTCGGCCCGGTCATCGAGGTCCTGGGCTTCGCCTCCTTCGCGGTGGCCGCCGTGCTCGGCTTGCTCGACACGAGCGTCCTGTGGCTCTTCCTCGTCCTCGCGATCCTCCACGGGATGGTGCTGTCCCAGGTCGCGGCGGGTGTCGAGGCGATGCTCCTCCGTCGGTACTCCTCCTTCTCCGATCGGCTCGTCCTGTTCGCCGCGTCGTTCGTGGAGTTCCTCGGATTCCATCAGCTGATCGCCCTCGAGCGGTTCCGTTCGACCTTCCAGGGTCGGAAGAAGAAGGGGGAGTGGGGCGCGATGCGCCGGACGGGCATCCCCGCCGCGTGACGCCCTGGCCTGAGGCTAGTCCGAGAGCCGCGTCGCCAGCTCGGCGAAACGCTCCTCGGCCACCTCGCGATCCACGTCGATCACGGAGGCGGTCGCCTTCGGGATCGCGAGGGTAACGCTCGCGAGCTCCAAGGCACGCTGGGTCGGTGACCGGCGCAGGATCACATGCTGGACGTTCGCTCGGTCGGCCACCGTGGTGCGCCGGAGCAGCGCTCCCGATCGCGCCACGAGGTGGCGCCCGACGACAGCGTGCCCGAGGGCGCGCCACGACAGGAACCCGATCCCGAGAGCCACCGGGAGGACGGGGATCGCGGCCACGAGCGCTCCTTCCGGGAGGATCAGGCCGGATCCCAGCGCACCGATCCCGACGATCGAAGCGAAGGCGAGGCGCCGAACGAGGGCCCGCGGAGGCGTCGGACGGAGCTCGGCATCGCGGAGGCCGTCCGACCCAATCACGACGCCCGCGATCGCGAGGCATCGCTCGCGAGGGGCTACCGGGACGAGCATGCTCGACTGCTGCTCGTCGCCCGAGCCCTTGCCGTACCCAGCCGTGAGGACCCGGAGGCTCGCCAGGCCGAACGCCCGCCGGATCAGGTTCTCTTCGATGCGGATCGCCTGGATGCGGGCAACCGGGACGACGGAGCGGCGTGTCTGCAGCAGCCCGCGGGTCACGACCAGGCGGTCGCCTCGCCGAACCGCCCTGAAGTCCCAGTACACGACGATCGTGGTGGCGAGGGAGATGAGGACCGAAGCGAGAAGCAGCGTCCCGGCGATCAGCAAGACGGTCTCGAGCCCAGACCGGTCGGTCCCGGCGAGTCGGTCGAGGTTCACGACCAGCGCCTCCTCCGGCAGGATCTGCAACGCCCAACCGGCGATCGCGGCGACAACCGCGACGCGGCCACCGGTCACGCCGGCGAGCAGCAGGTCACGGGGACGCATCCAGACGAGAGGCGGCTCCGGTTCGGTTTCCTCCAGCTCGTCGGCGTGATCGGCCATGAGGAGCGCCCGGAGCTCCTTCGCCTCCCGCGGCAGGAGCGCGACGAGCGGCGCCTCCGTGCTCTCCCCGCCGGCGACCTCGATCCGTAGCTCCACCACGCCGAAGACGCGATGCGTGAGCTGCTGCACCACGTCGACACTTTGGATGCGGGCGGGCGATACGGTTCGCTCCCAGCGTTGGAGGAGACCGCCGCGAAGGAGGAGCGTCTGCCCGTCGAAGCGGTACCAGAAACGCGCCCATCGGATGACCGAACCGATCACGGCGAGCGAGGCGACCACGATCGTGAGCGTCAGGGGTTCGCCCTCGCCGCCGATGATCACGAGTAATACGAGGGGGATCGCGAGACCGCCCACGATGCCCGAAAGCCATACGGCGATGGCGGCGGGGTGGAGGCGGCGCCAAGCGACCGTGCCCGGGTTTGGGATACCCGCGTGCACCCGGTCGGGCCGAGGCGGGATCACGTCAGACGCTCTTGGTTCCTGCAACCTTGGCGAGCTCCTCCCGCAGCGACGCCGCCGCCGTCCGATCGAGCCCAGGGATGCGGGCGGCCCTGCCGGCAGCCGTATAGACGACGAGCTGCATCAGTCCGAAGGCGAGGTCCAGCGGCCCCTGGTGCGTCTCGACGTACTGGATCCGATCGAAGGGGATCAGCGTGAGGACGAAGAACAGCGAGCCTCGGGCAAGGAACAGATCCCGCTCCCGGATCTCGTAGCGCCAACGCCGATACCGCAGGGCGGGGACCGCGATGGCCGCGGCGGCGGCAACCACGAGGCCGACGGCGTAACCGATGCCGGCCAGGGTCGACTCCGCGGCGATCGGAGACGACGCGAGGCCCACGACGACGACGATCGCACCCCAGATCGTCCACCACATCCGAAGCACGCGTCGGTCGAGCGACCTGGTCGGTCTGGGACGCCGGCTCGTGTCGATGCTCCCGCTCGTGCGGCCAGTGTACGGATGCCCGGTACGCGGAGGTCCCACGGGGACGCCAGAGCTCCGAAGGTGATGGCCGCTACGATGTGGCGATGCACCGCTACGACCCCGCAGAGATCGAGCCGCGATGGCAGCGCGTGTGGGAAGAGGAGGGGCTCTACCGGGCTTCGGAGGATCCCGACGACGCGCGGCCCCGGTTCTACGCGCTCGACATGTTCCCGTACCCGTCGGGCGACCTCCACCTCGGGCACGCGGAGGCCTTCAGCGGCGGCGACGTGATCGCCCGGTTCCGGTGGCTGCAGGGCTACAACGTCCTGCACCCGATCGGCTGGGACTCGTTCGGCCTGCCCGCGGAGAATGCGGCGATCAAGCGCGGGATCCATCCGAAGGAATGGACGTACGAGAACATCGAGCAGCAGGCCGCGTCGTTCAAGCGGATGGGCTTCTCGTTCGACTGGAGCCGGCGGCTCCACAGCAGCGATCCCGAGTACTACCGCTGGACCCAGTGGTTGTTCCTGAAGCTCTTCGGGATGGGGCTCGCCTACCGGAAGAACGCGCCCGCGAACTGGTGCCCGAACGACCAGACCGTGCTGGCGAACGAGCAGGTGATCAACGGTTGCTGCGAGCGGTGCGGCGCGGCGGTGGTCCGCAAGGACCTCACGCAGTGGTTCTTCAAGATCACGGACTACGCGCAGAGGCTCCTCGACGACATGGACACGCTCGAGGAGTGGCCGGAGCGCGTGATCACGATGCAGCGGAACTGGATCGGGCGTTCCGAGGGCGCCACGGTGCGTTTCCGGATCGAGGAGACGGGGGACGAGGTCGACGTCTTCACGACCCGGCCGGACACGCTCTGGGGCGTCACGTTCTTCGTGTTCGCTCCCGAGCACCAGCTCGTGACGAAGCTGGCGGAGGCGGGAGATTCGTCCGACGCCACTCGTGCGCTGCTGAACCGCTTGCAGGCGACGCCGCTCACGAACCGCGAGCAGGCCGAGAGCCGCGAAGGGGTGCCGCTCGGCATCCACGTCGTGAATCCGGTGAACGGGGAGCGCGTGCCGGTGTTCGTCGCGCCCTACGTGCTGATGGAGTACGGCACGGGAGCGGTGATGGGCGTGCCCGCGCACGACCAGCGCGACTTCGAGTTCGCGCGCGAGCACGGCCTGGACATCCGCGTGGTGATCCAGCCGCCGGGCGAGGAGCGAGACGCCGCGACGATGACCGAGGCGCACGACCACGAGGGGGTGATGGTGCACTCCGGTCCGTTCGACGGCGAGACCTCGCCGGCCTCGATCGCCACGGTCGCGGCCTGGCTGGAGGAGCAGGGGCTGGGCGGCCCCGCCGTCACCTATCGGCTCCGCGACTGGCTGATCTCACGGCAGCGCTACTGGGGCGCGCCGATCCCGATCGTGCACTGCGACGAGCACGGCGAGGTGCCCGTGCCGCTCGAGGAGCTGCCGGTGCGGCTCCCCGACGACGTCGACTTCCGGCCGGGCGGCGAGTCGCCGCTCGCGCGCCACGACCGGTTCGTCAAGACCACCTGTCCGATCTGCGGTCGCGACGCCCGGCGCGACACGGACACGATGGACACGTTCGTCGATTCGAGCTGGTACTTCTTCCGTTACTGCTCGCCGGGCTACGAGGACGGTCCGTTCCGGCCGGCCGACGTGGAACGCTGGCCCATCAACCAGTACACGGGCGGCGTCGAGCATGCGATCCTGCACCTGCTCTACGCGCGGTTCTTCACGAAGGCCCTGCACGACGACGGGATGGTCCCGTTCGTCGAGCCGTTCCCACGGCTGATGAACCAAGGGCAGGTGATCTACGGCGGCGCCTCGATGTCGAAGTCGAAGGGCAACGTCGCCGGGCCCATGCCGCTCGTCGAGCGATGGGGAGCCGACAGCATCCGGCTCACGATGCTGTTCGCGAGCCCGTTCGAGGACGACATCGACTGGAAGCTGATCGCGGGCGATCCCGACCGACGCCCGGGGACGCACCAGTGGCTGGGTCGCGTTTTCGCCGCGGTGGGTGATTCTGTCGCGGCGGCCTTCATGGAGCCGAAGGAGTCTCTGGAGCGGCTCATGCACCGGACGATCAAGGGCGTCACCGACGACCTCGAGCGCTTCCGGTTCAACGTCGCGATCTCGAAGCTGATGGTGCTGTCGAACGAGATGCGTGCAACGTTGGACGCTGGAGGGGGCGCGGGGGCAGCGGCTGAGGCGCTCGTACAGATGCTGGCGCCGTTCGCTCCGTTCGCCGCCGAGGAGCTGTGGCGTCAGGTCCTCGGGCACGGGGAGTCGGTCCACGTCTCCCGGTGGCCGGCGCATGACGAGGCGTTGGCCGCGCAGGACGCCGTCACGCTGGTCGTGCAGGTCGACGGGAAGGTGCGCGACACGGTCGAGGTGCCGGCCGACGCGGACGACGCACGCGTCCTCGAGCTGGGTCACGCCTCGGAGAACGCCCGGCGGGCGATCGGTGACCGCGACGTCGTGAAGGAGATCGTCCGCGCCCCCAAGCTCGTCAATTTCGTCACCCGCTGATCCGGCGGACGAACGTGACGGCCTTCACTGCGAGGAGGACCCGCCACACCTAGCATCCACCGTATGTCGTTCCGGGAACGTCTGGACACGTTGTCGCGTGGGGAGATCGCCGGGCTGATCGTCGTGATGGTGGCGGTATTGGGTGGCGCCGGGCTGTGGTACGCGCGTTCGCTGCCAAAGCCGGTGACGATCGCCCAAGAGGCGCCTGGCGCCGCTCAACAGGCGTCGGCCTCCCCGAGCCCGGCGGTGACCTTGATCGTCGATGTCGCGGGCGAGGTGCAGGACCCCGGGGTGTACGAGTTCATCGAGGGCGACCGTGTGATCGACGCGATCGAGCATGCTGGGGGTCCCAAGCCGACGGCCGACCTGAGCCTGCTGAACCTCGCGGCGCCACTGACCGATGGCACCCAGATCCTCGTGCCCAAGGCCGGCCCACCCGGTGCGGTCGTGCCGGGGAGCGCGCCACCGGGCTCGTCGACGGGGCTCATCAACATCAACAGCGCGTCGGCGATCGAGCTGGAGGCCCTCTCCGGCATCGGCGAGGTGCTCGGCGCCACGATCGTCGAGTACCGGACGCAGAACGGACCGTTCGCCTCGGTCGAGGACCTGATGGACGTGAGCGGGATCGGCCCGGCGACCCTCGACGAGATCCGCGACCAGGTCACCATCTGAGGATCGGCCGGTGGGCTCGTGGATGCTGCCGTCCGCGGCCGTCGCCTTCGCCGCGGGCCTGATCGGCTGGGCGACGCCGCCGCCATGGCTCGACCCGGGGATCGTGCTCGCTTCCGGGCTCCTCGCGCTCGGTATCGGATGGCTGGCCGCCGGGCGGGAGCGGCGAGGTCCCGGAGCGCTCGCGCGCGCGGGCCTGCTCCCGGCCGAGCACGCGAGCGTCGAGGCCGTCGCCGGCGGGCGCGTTCTCTCGGCACGGCCGGTCGCTGCGGCCGTGATCTCGCTGGTGGGCGTCCTCGCCCTTGGGGCAGCATGGGGCGGGTTCCACCACCGCGCGCTCGCGTCGTCCTTCCTCGCTCGTCTGGCGCCCGAGCGCGTGACGGTCGAAGCGGTCCTTCGGACGGATCCGGCGAAGGCGACGTTCGGCTGGTCGACGGTCGCGCAGGTTCGTCGCATACAGTGGCCGGACGGAGCGGCCACGCTGCGTTCCCTCGTCTGGGTCAGCGGGGACGAACCGCTGCCCGCAGCCCGTCGCGGCGACCGTGTCTTGCTCGAGGGTTCGCTCAGGGTTCCCGACGACCCCGGGTTCGCCGCGATCCTTGTGTCCAAGGGCATCCCGGCACAGCTCGGGCTCTCGTCGTTGCGGCGGCTGGGGCCGTCCTCGAGCCTGTTCGTCCGAACGACGCAGTCGGCCAGGCGGATCGTCGGGCGCTCGATCGAGCGGGTCTTCCCCCCGAAGGAGGCCGGGCTGCTCCTCGGGCTGCTCCTCGGAGACGACTCGAAGCTCGACGTCGGGCTCGAGCGAGATTTCCGCGCGTCCGGTCTCAGCCACCTGCTCGTGGTCTCGGGCGGGAACGTCGCGATGGTGCTCGCGCCGGTGCTCGCGGCCACGACGCTCTTCCGCATGGCCAGGTGGCCGACGTTCGCGGTCGGGTTCGGCATCGTGGCGTTCTTCACGATCCTCACGGGCGCCGAGCCGTCGGTCCTCCGCGCCGGCGTGATGGCGTGTCTCGCGTTGGTCGGCATCCTGATGGGCCGGCCCCGCACCACCGCGTCGATCCTGTCGGCGGCGGTGCTCGGACTCCTCGTCCTGGACCCTTGGCTCGCGTGGTCGGTGGGCTTCCAGCTCAGCGTGACGGCGACCGCCGGGATGGTCGCGCTCGCCGGCCCGCTCGCAGACCGCTTCGGCCGGTTCGTCCCGAAGGCGATGGCGACGGCGGCCGGCGCGACGGTGTCCGCGCAGCTGGGAGTCACCCCCATCCTGCTCTTCTATTTCCAGGAGGTCCCGCTCGTGACGCTGCCGGCGAACCTCGCGGCGTTCCCGCTCGTGGCGCCCTCGCTCCTCCTCGGCGCGACGGCCGCCGGCGGCGGCCTCGTCTGGCTCCCGCTCGGCAAGGTCCTCGCCGCCGTGGCGCTCTTGCCGATGCGGTGGCTCGAGCTCGTCGCGGATCACCTCGGCAAGGCTCCCGTCGGATACCTCACCGCGGAAGGGGGCCCCGTCGTGCTGGTGGTCGGGATCGGTCTCGTGTGCGCGGTCGTGGTGTGGATCAGGACAGGCTGGACGCCGCCCCGGCCGGCGACGGTGCTCGCCGTCGGCTGTCTCCCCGTCCTGGTCTGGGCCTCGGCGCTCGGATCCGGTCCGCCGGCCGGCCTCACGGTCCGGGCTCTGGATGTCGGTCAAGGAGACGCGATCCTCGTCACGAGCCCGGGTGGAGCGACGATCCTCGTCGACGGTGGTCCGGACGAGCGCGCGGTCGCGACGCAGCTGGCCGCCCTCGGCGTGAGGCGGCTCGACGCCGTGATCGCGACCCACCCGCACGCCGACCACGTGGTGGGCCTGCCAACGGTCCTGTCACGCGTCCCGGTGGGCGTCTTGATGCAGCCGGGCTGTTCGGACGAGTCGCCCGCGCAGACGGACCTCGATCGCGCGGTCGAGGAGGAGGGCATCGAGGAGGTGAACCCGCGCGCCGGGCAGGTGTTCCGCGTCGGCGACCTCCGCCTGGACGTCCTGTCGCCGGAGAGCTGCTGGACCGGGACAGAGTCCGACGCGAACAACGACTCGCTCGTGATCCTCCTCTCCCTGCGGGAGGACACCGTCCTGCTCACGGGCGATGCCGAGATCCCCGCGCAAGAGTGGTTGCTCGAGCGCAGGACCCTCCCCGACGTCGACGTCCTCAAGGTGCCGCATCACGGCGGGGGCACGTCGGTGCCGGAGCTCTTCGAAGCGGTCCGTGCCGAGGTCGCGCTCGTGAGCGTCGGCGTCGGCAACGACTACGGGCATCCGAACGCCGAGATCCTCCACGCGCTCGTCGCCTCCGGCGCCGAGGTGTGGCGCACGGACCTCGACGGCACGATCTCCGTGACCTTCGACGGTCACCGGCCGACGGTAGAGTCCGAGCGATGACCGAGGCTCCTCCTCCTGTGACGCTGCTCTGGGGCGAGGACGCCTACCTCCTGCGCGAGGCCGCGCTCGACTTGCTGGGTGAGGTGAAGGCCGCCGAGGTCGACGCCGCCGACTGGGAAGGCGGCGAGCTCCAGGGCCTCTCCACGCCGTCGCTGTTCGGCGAGCCCCGCGCGCTGCTGGTCAACGACGCGAAGTCGCTCCGCAAGGAGACCCTGGACGAGATCGCGCGGTACCTCGCCACCCCCGACCCCGACGCCAAATTGGTGCTGTCGTGCGTCGTCGCCGATCGCGGGAAGGTGCCGGCCGCCCTCCAGAAGCTCGTCGAGCCGGTCGGGCAGGTCCGCAAGGTGGACATCGCGCGCAAGGAGCTCGAGCCGTGGCTCGTGAGCCGTGCGAAGGAGCGAGGGCTCGACCTCGCGATCCCGGGCGCCCGCGCGCTCGTGGAGGCGCTCGGGCCCGAGCCGGGACAGCTCGTGTCCGCGCTCGACCAGCTCCAGGACGCCTTCACCGGCGAGCGGATCGGACCGCGCGAGGTCTCGAGCCAGTTCCGCGGCCTGGGGGAGCAGAAGACGTGGGACCTGTGCGACCGGGCGTTCGCGAAGGACCTCCCCGGCGCGATCCGCTCCCTACGGGCGATCGAGGAAGCAGGCGACGAGGCGCTCATGGTCCTCGGCGGGATCGCCGCCAGGCTCCGCGACCTCCTGAAGGTGCGGTCGCTCCCGGACCGGATGCCCCTCGCCCAGGTCGCGAGGGAGGCCGGCCTCCGGTTCGATTGGCAGGCGCGCCGCTACCAGCAGCAGGCGAGCAACTTCTCGATGGCGCAGCTCGTCGAGCTGCACGACCGCGTGACCGAGGCCGATCGCGCGTTGAAGTCGGGGGCGACCGGCGACGTCGTGATGCCCTCGGTCGTCACCTCGATCGCCGGCTGAACGCCGAGCGCGCGGGCCTCCACCATCACGAACCGTCGTCCCTCGAAGAGCGGGCGCCCGCCCCCGAGCTCGCCGGCGAGCTGCGACGCCGCGAAGAACCGCTTGAACACCCGATGCGTCGACCCGTCGTTCAGGACCCGGTCCTGGATCTGCTCGGGCACCACGTCGTCGCGGAGCGCCGCGTCCAGCACCACGAGCTCCGGCGCGACCCGCCGGGCCTCGGCGAGGAACCTGCCCGCTGATCGGGGTACAGACGCCCGAAGAAGTGCCCGGTGAACACCTGGTCGAACGAGCTGTCTCGGAAGGGAAGGGCGAAGGCGTCGGCGCGGACGAGCGGATGCCCGTGCCGGGCGCGTGACTCGGCAAGCATCCCGTGGCTCGCGTCGCTCCCCACGACGGCCCCGGGCAGGAGCCGCGTGAGGAAGCCGGTGCCGCATGCGACGTCGAGGGTCCGGACCGGCCGGAGCGAGGCGAGCGCTCCCTGGAGGGCGCGGAGCTCCTCGTCCCAGCCCGGGCGGTCGCGGCTCGCGAAGAGCCCCGCCCCGAGGTACCGATCGTCGTACTCGGCCGCCCGTCGCTCGTAGTACGGCCCCATCGAGCGATCGAGCGGATGCCTCGCCATCGAGACGGTGGAGGGAGTGCGGTTACTCGGACGCGACCGAGCTGGCCGCCTTCGCGAGCCGGCTCTTGCGGCGAGCCGCCGTGCGCTCGTGCACGATGCCCTTGGCGACCGCCTTGTCGAGCGCCCGGGCGATCTCCCGCTGCCGGGCCGTGGCCTCCTCGGCGTCGCCGGCGTCGACGGCCGTCCGGAGCTTCTTCGTGGACGTCTTGAGCGCCGTTCGGACGGCCTTGTTGCGCTCGCCGCGCTTCACGTTCTGGCGGTTGCGCTTGATCTGAGACTTGAGGTTCGCCATGAGAGCGGGCAGTCTACCAGCGGGTTCGCATCTACCCGGCCCACGCGTGGACGTCCGTGGCATGGGCAGGCCTCGCCGTACGATGACCGCCGTGGACGTCTCCCACATCCGCAACTTCTGCATCGTGGCGCACATCGACCACGGCAAGTCGACCCTGGCCGACCGACTCCTCGAGCTCACGCATGCCGTGGCGGATCGGGACATGCGCGCCCAGTACCTGGACCGGATGGACCTCGAGCGGGAGCGCGGGATCACGATCAAGGCGCAGGCCGTCCGGCTGACGCACGAGGGCTTCGAACTGAACCTGATCGACACGCCGGGCCACGTCGACTTCACCTACGAGGTGTCGCGCTCGCTCGAGGCGTGCGAGGGCGCGATCCTGCTCGTCGACGCCGCCCAGGGACTCGAAGCGCAGACCCTCGCGAACTTCCACCTGGCGCGCGACGCCGGGCTCGTGATCGTGCCCGCCCTCAACAAGATCGACCTGCCCGCCGCCGAGCCGGACCAGCGCGCGAAGGAGCTCGCCGATCTGCTCGATCGCGACCCCGACGATATCCTGCGGATCTCCGCGAAGACCGGGGAGGGCGTCGAGGACCTGCTGAAGGCGGTGATCGACCAGGTGCCGCCGCCCACCGGCGAGAGGGACGCGCCGCTGCGGGCGCTCGTGTTCGACTCGATGTTCGATCCCTACCGCGGCGTGATCACCTACGTCCGGGTGAAGGAAGGGGAGCTGCCGAGTGGCTCGCGGATCCGGCTGATGGCGACCGCGGCCGAGTCCGACGCCGAGGAAGCCGGCGTGATGGCTCCCGAGCCGCTCCCCGTCGATGCCCTCGGTCCCGGCGAGGTCGGGTACCTCGTGACCGGCCTCAAGGACGTCCACCTCGCGAAGGTCGGCGATACGATCACGCTCGCCGGCAGGCACGGCGCTGCCGAGCCGCTCCCCGGCTACCGGGAGCCGAAACCGATGGTCTGGTCGGGCCTGTTCCCGAACGAAGGTGGCGACTACTCGGAGCTCCGCGAGGCGCTCGACCGGCTGAAGCTGTCCGACTCGGCGCTGAGCTACGAGCCGGAGACCTCACAGGCCCTGGGATTCGGGTTCCGGGCCGGGTTCCTCGGGCTGCTCCACATGGACATCGTGAAGGAGCGCCTGGAGCGCGAGTTCGACCTCGAGCTGATCGCGACGGCGCCGAACGTCGAGTTCCACGTGATCAAGGGCGAGGAGGTGACCGTCGTGCACAACCCCGCCGAGATGCCGGTGCCGGGCACGTACGACCGGGTCGAGGAGCCGGTGGTGTTCGCCACCGTGATCACGCCGAAGGAGTACCTCGGGGCGGTGCTCGACCTTTGTCAGTCGCGTCGCGGCGAGCTCGTCGAGACGACGTTCCTCACGCCGGAGCGCGCGGAGGTGCACTACATGCTGCCGCTCGCGGAGATCGTGTTCGACTTCTTCGACCACCTGAAGTCGAACACGCGTGGGTACGCCTCGCTCGACTACGAGCCGTGGGGCTACCAGGAGTCCGACGTCGTCCGTGTCGACGTCCTGCTGCACGGCGAGCCCGTGGACGCGTTCAGCACGATCGTGCACCGGTCGAAGTCCTACGCCTACGGCAAGCAGATGACGGAGCGCCTGCGGGAGCTGATCCCACGCCAGCTGTTCGACGTCGCGATCCAGGCGGCGATCGGCTCGAAGATCATCGCCCGCGAGACCGTGAAGGCCAAGCGCAAGGACGTGCTCGCGAAGTGCTACGGCGGTGACATCACGCGCAAGCGGAAGCTGCTGGAGACGCAGAAGAAGGGGAAGGCGCGCCTCCGGAAGGTGGGCCGCGTCGACGTGCCGCAGGAGGCCTTCATCGCGGCGCTGCGAGCCGACGGGGGAGCGAAGAAGAAGTGAACGGGCGCTCGGAAGCCGCCGGCATCTACGTCCACGTCCCGTTCTGCCTGACGCGCTGCGGCTACTGCGACTTCAACGCATACGCGGGACTGGATCACCTGGCGTCGCGGTACGTCGCGGCGCTGCTCCGGGAGGCCGAGCTCGCGGCGCCGGCGTGGGAAGGCGTGGAGGTGGTGAGCGTGTTCCTCGGCGGCGGCACGCCGACGACGCTGGAGGTGGCCGACCTGAAGGCGCTGCTCGCACGCGTGCGATCCGTGTTCTCCGTGATGCCTGGCGCAGAGGTGACGATCGAGGCGAACCCGGACACCGTGGACGAGCCGAAGCTGGCGGGGCTCTTGGAGGCGGGCTATGGACGGCTGTCGATGGGCGCGCAGTCGTTCGACCGCTCCGTGTTGGCCGCGCTGGAGCGCGTGCACCAGCCCGAGTCGGTGGTGAAGGCGTTCCGGGCCGCCCGGTCCGCGGGCTACGACAACGTGAACCTGGATCTGATCTACGGCGCGACGGGGGAGACGCTCGAGTCGTGGGGGCGGACGCTCGAGGAGGCGGTCGCGCTGTCGCCGGCGCACGTCAGTGCCTACGCGCTCACGATCGAGCCGGCGACCGCGCTGGGTCGCCAGGTGGCGCGCGGCGACATGCCGGCGCCCGATCCGGACCTCCAGGCCGACATGTTCGAGGCGGCGTGCCGCCTGCTCGGCGATGCCGGCTACGGCCACTACGAGGTCTCGAACTGGGCGCGGCCCGGCTACGAGTGCCGGCACAACCTCGGCTACTGGGAGCGCCGGCCGTACGTGGGGCTCGGCGCGGGCGCGCACGGATATCGCGACGGCCACCGCTCGTGGAACCTCCGTCCGCCGGAGGAGTACCTGGCGACGGTCGAGCGCGGGGAGCTTCCCGTGGGCGGTTCGGAGGTGCTGGAACCCGCCGACGCCTACCTGGAGGAGGTGTTCCTCCGGCTCCGGATCCTCCAGGGTATCCCGGCCAGCTGGGTCGAGGACGGTCGCGAGCAGCCGTACGTCGAGAGCGGTCTGCTCCTGCGCGACGACGGCCACCTGGTCCCGACCGAGCGCGGGATGCTGCTCCTGAACGAGCTCGTCCTCGGTCTCACCGACGGGCGATGAGTCTGGCTATCGCCAGATGTCGACGCCGAGGCCGCAGTCCGGCTCCGTGGTCGCGTATCGGAGGTCCACCTCGCCGGTGACGGTGTAGGTCTCCGCATCGAGGATGTGTGCGACGCCGCCGGTCCCGAGCGAGACATGCGTCTCGTGCACGGTGGTGATGGCGTCGGCTCCGCCGTCGATCGGCGACTCCGTTCCGGTGAGCCGGAGCTCGGGGAGTCGGGCGCAGTAGAAGTGGTCGGAGGAACCGGCGTCCCCACCGACCCAGAAGGTGAACGGCTCACCGGCGTGGAGGGCGTGCTGCGGGTGACCGGGTTCGCTTGTGCGGAACGGAACGAGCTGCATCTCACCATCAACGGATAGGACGGTGTAGATGCCGTACTGGATGATCGCGCCGCCCTGCAGCGTCACGATCACCTCCTCGGCCCCGTCTCCGTTCAGATCCGTCGCCAGGAACGGTCCGCACATCGTGCAGTGCTCGATCGTCTCGCCTGACCAGCTGTCCGCGACGCCGTCCCCGGTGACGTCGGCGGCCACGCCGTAGCGGTCATCGGACCCGTCGGGACAGGTTCCCTCTCGCGTCACCTTCGTCCCGGTCCACGCAGTCCCGCTCGTCCCGTCACCGAGGAAGTCGATCCCGCCCAGTCGCTGCACGTGGCAGACGCTGAACCCGAGCCCGATGTCGCGGCCCTCGGGTTCTGGGCTGGGCGACGGGCTCGGCTGTGGGATCGCCGTGGCCGACGGCTCCGAGCCGGCAGGCAACGGTTGCCACGCGGGGGAGTGCCCCTCCACGAGCTGAACGAAGTTGTCCCGAGGGTCGCCCTCGGGCGTGGCGTCCACCCGGTAGATCCAGTCGCCGTCCGAGACGAGTAGGGCTGAGCCGTCGGGTGCCCACGCGAGGTCCGGCTCGAGCGACGCTTCGACAGCCGTCGCGAGGAGCGTCTCGGAACCGCCGTCGGGATCGATCGTCCAGACCTCGTCGCCTTCCTCACCCGGCCGGGTGAACGCGATCCGCGTTCCGTCCGGCGACCACGCGGGCGCTTCCTCGTCGATGTCGTCCGTCGCGACGATCCACTCGAGTCCGCCACCGTCCGGGCGGATCACGGCCAGATCCCACGAGGTCGCGAAGCTGCCCGTCGACGTGGCCACTGCGACCGCGATGCTCGTCCCGTCGGGTGACCACGTCGGATGGGCCGGGAAGTTGGCCGCGCCGGTCGGCATCACGTTGTTCTCCTCGGCGGACAGCGGGATCCGCCGATCCACGTCGGTGCCTACTTCGGTCACGTACAGGTCCGCCGTGTCGATGGTGTAGCCGACGAACGCGATCCGGGATCCGTCCGGGGACCACGCCGGATCGACCGCGTCTTGGTGCCGCGTGGTCTGCCACGAGACCGGCTCACCTTCGATCGGAATCGTCGCGATCGCCCCGAGCGAGCCGTCCACCTGATGTGCGAACGCCACCGTCGTGCCGTCGGGCGAGACGGCTGGGTCGGCGTTGTTCGAGTCGCCCTCCGTGAGCTGCCGGAGAGCCGAGCCTTGAGGCTGGTCAGCGTACAGATGCGAGTGCCCGTCAGCATCCTCCCGCGCGAACAGGATCTCTCCGTTCGACGCGAGGATCGCATCGCCGACGTCGCGCCCGCTCCCACCGAAGGCCTCACGGAGCGCGATGAAGCCACCGGTGGTGGCGGCGAGTACGGCGAACGCCACCAACCCGGCCTGGACGCGACGGAGGCGGTCGCGGTGCCCATGCCGCCGATCGAGCTCCTCGAAGACGCCTTCAGCCTCCACCGGGCGCTCGGCCCGGCGGAGCCGGCGGGTCAGCTCCTCATCGACCTTCGACATCGTTCGCCACCTCTTCGTCATGCACGGCGAGGACCGCGGCCAGATGCGTCCTTGCCCGCGCGAGCGAGCTCTTCACGGTTCCTTCTGTGATCCCGAGCGCAGCCGCGACCTCGGCGGTGCTCATCTCGAGCACGTACCGGAGCACGGCCACCTCGCGCTGGCGACGGGGGAGCGAGGCGAGTGCCCTCGCCACCTCGACGTGATCCTCGCTCGGGGCGGCGGCTGCTCCGGCTCGCTCGACCAATCGAGACCGCGCTCGTCGTTCGGCCATGGCGCGCCTCCAGCCGCTCCGGGTCTGATTGAGGGCCACGGCCGCCACCCATGCCGGGAGCGATTCCACCTGCTGGCCTCGCTCGGATCGGATCCATGCTCGAACCAGTGCCTCCTGCACGGCGTCCTCCGCCGCGGGGTAGCTCCCGGACGCAAGGGCCACGGCGTTCACCACGCGCGGGTAGTCGCGCGCCAGGAACCCGCGGATCACGCTTTCGTCCAGGTCGCGCTTCCCTTCCTGGGATGTTCGGCTTCACCGATCGTAGGACGCCTGGGAGCCAGGAACGGTTGTCACGGGTTCCCCGTTTTCTCAAGGCGCACCACGGTCGGGGTACGCTCGGCCGCGATGGCCGGCGCACGATCCTCCTGGTTCCCGCTCCGGAGGAAAGCGTCTCGACTCGCCCTCGCCTCAGCGGCGGTCGTCCTCGCGAGCATCGGCCCGATCTCGTCCGCGTCGGCTCAGGACGAGCCCGGTGAGCGGCCCTCGGTGCTGCTGATCGTCACGGACGACCAGCGATGGGACACGCTGTGGGCGATGCCGGTGCTCCAGCGGTTCCTCGTGGAGCGGGGAGTCACGTTCTCGGCGTCCTTCACCACGAGCTCGCTCTGCTGCCCGAGCCGGGCGTCGCTCCTCACCGGGGCGTACCCGCACACGACCGGGGTCTACCGGCAGGCGCTCCCGCACGGCGGCTCCCGGTCCTTCGACGAAACGACCACGATCGCCACGGTGCTGCGCGGTGCCGGGTATCGCACGGGCTTCTTCGGGAAGTACCTCGACTCGTACCAGTCCGACGCGCTCGCGGGCTACGTGCCGCCCGGCTGGGATCGGTGGGTGTCGTTCGTCCACGCGGAGTACTTCGACTACGGCCTCACGATCGACGGCGCCATCCATCGCTACGGCTTCGGACCGGCGGACTACTCGACCGATGTCCTCGCCGCGGAGACCGAGGCGTTCATCCGCGGGAGCGGCGGGCCGGTCCTCGCGGTCTTCGCGCCCGCGGCGCCGCACGCGCCGGCGACACCCTCCCCGGGTGACGAGGGTGGCTTCGCGGACCTCCCGCCGTGGCGGCCGCCTTCCTTCAACGAACCCGATGCGTCGGACAAGCCGGAGCACGTCCGCGCGATGGTGCCGCTCGGGCCCGACCGCACGAACAGCCTCGATGCGCTCCGGAAAGACCAGTACCGCTCGCTCCAGGCCGTGGATCGTGCGGTCGGCCGCCTCCTGGACGCGCTCGAGGACACGGGACGGCTCGACGACGCGTTGGTGATCTACACGACCGACAACGGCCTGCTCTGGGGCGAGCATCGATGGGTGAAGAAGGAGGTTCCATACGACGAGGCGATCCGGGTCCCGCTCGTGATCCGGGCGGATGCGATCGCGCGCGGGGGGGCGCGGATCGATCCCCACCTCGTCGCCAACATCGACCTCGCGCCGACGATCGCGGAGACGGCCGGTGTCGCGCTGCCGGGTGCCGACGGCCGGAGCCTGCTCCCGTTGGTGGACGGGAGCGCCGAGCGGTGGCGCCACGCGATCCTGGTCGAGCATCTCCGTGGGACGAACCCGATCCCCACCTATTGCGCGGTCCGGACCGCCCGGTATCTGTTCGCGTCCTACGACACCGGCGAGCAGGAGCTCTACGACCTGGCCGAGGATCCGTTCCAGCTGCGGAACCTCGCGGCCACGGCGCCCGGTCTGCGGGCAAGGCTTGGAGGCGTGCTTGACCGGCTCTGTGATCCGCCGCCGCCAGGCTTCCGTCGGCAGATGGGCATCGTCGCAACGGTCCTCGCGATCGTGGGTGTGCTCGGGTCGGCCGTCGCAGCCCGGATGATCTTGCGGCGGCCGGCTCGGCCCCGACGGTAGCATGAGCCGATCCCATGGCCGAGGTCACCTGTCCTCAGTGCCAGACGCGCCAGGAGGTCGACGCCGACGCGGACGGCTACCGCTGCATCGTCTGTGCCGGCACGTGGAGCTTCGTGCGCTGCACGGTGTGCGGCGAGCGCTACCATACGCGCCCCGGCGTTCGGGCGTGGACGTGCCCGAACTGCGGGACCCCCCACGGGCGGAACCGTCGCGGGATCTCCTCGGCGGGGATCCCGATGCCGATCCTGATCGGCGTGGTCTTGGCCATCGTCGCGGCGACGTTCCTCCTCGTGCGGTCGCTCGGCGGCGAGGACGCGGCCCCGAGTCCGTCGCCCTCGCCGTCGTCCCCGTCACCGGTCGCGGGTGCCGCCAACAAGGTGTGCCGGGACCTCGTCGACGTCCAGCTGCTCCGGGTCGATGCGCTGGGGCGCGCCGTCGACGCGCTCACGGCCGACGCCGACGCCCTGCGGAGCGCCGGCGAGGACGAGCGCGCCACCGCGGTCGATGAGCTCGTGGAGGCGGTCCGGACCTATCAGGAGGTGGCCGAGGGCGGGGGAGACACCGAGGCCGCCACCAACCAGCTGCTGGACGGCCTCGCGGCGATCGATTGGTGCTGAGCGGCGCGGCCTAGCACTCGAGGGCGGAGAGTGCCAGTAGCATTGGCTCCATGGTGGAGCAGCGTCACGAGCTCGGGCTCCGGAAGGCGGCGGTCCTGAACGCGGTGGTCGAGGAGTACGTCCGCTCGGGCGAGCCCGTGGGCTCCGAGACGATCGCCGACAGCTCGGGCCTCGGCGTGTCGAGCGCGACGATCCGGAACGAGATGGCCGCGCTCGAGGAGCTGGGGTTCCTGAGCCATCCCCACACGAGCGCGGGGCGCATCCCTACGGACCTGGGATATCGCCACTACGTCGACACGCAGCCCCACGGGTTCCGGCTCCGCGACGCCCATCGCCGGGCGATCTCCGGGTACTTCGCCGAGGCGATCCTCGACCTCGAGGAGGTCCTCAAAGGCTCGGTGCAGCTGCTCAGCCGGCTGACCCAATACGCGGGGCTCGCGGTCCCCCCCGGGGCCGCCGAGGAGCCGATCGTGCGGCTGGAGCTGATCGACATGGGCCCGACGGTGATGATCCTCGCCGTCGGGCAGCACGGTCGCGTGGACAAGCGGGTGATCGATCGGCCCGAGGCCGTGGACGTCCGCGTGCTCCGGTCCGTCGAGGAGCGCCTGCAGCCGTTGCGGGGGCTGACGTACGTCGACGCGCAGGCCCAGCTGCTGAAGCTCGCCGCCGAGGCGTCGCCCTCCTCCGCGGACCACGACCTGCTCCTGCACGTCGCCGAGACGCTGCGGACGGCCACGCAGGGCGAGGGCGCGGCGCACGTGGTGATCGGTGGCGTGTCGAACCTGACCGACGAGGCGCAGACGTGGCGTCGCCAGACCCTCCGGCGTCTGTTCGAGACGCTCGAGCGCGAGCAGGAGATGCTCCAGGTCCTCCAGGACGTCACCGCGGACCACCAGGACGTGTGGGTCACGATCGGCGCCGAGCATCCCACCACCGGCGAATGGGAGGCTTCGATCGTGACCGCCCCCTTCAAGGCCGGGGACGAGACCGTCGGGACGATCGGCGTGGTGGGCCCGACCCGGATGGACTACCTGTCGGCGATGGCGTCGGTCCGAGCCGTGGCGAAGCGGCTCACGGAGATCGCCACCGACGAGGCCTAGGCGATGGCAGCCGTCCAGGACCTGTACGAGATCCTCGGGGTGTCGCGCGACGCGTCGCCTACCCAGATCAAGGCCGCCTACCGCAAGCTGGCCCGCACCCTGCACCCGGACGTGAACGCGGATGCCGCCGATCAGGAGCGGTTCAAGGAGATCACCGGCGCCTACGAGATCCTTTCCGATCCGGCGAAGCGTCGACGCTACGACGAGTTCGGCTCCGCCGGACCGCAGGGCGCGCCCTTCACCGACATCCAGGACCTGTTCGACGTCTTCTTCGGCGCCGGGTTCGGCGGCCGCTCGCGCGGCCCCCGGTCCCGTGTGCGACGCGGGGAGGACCTCCGCACCCGGGTGCGCCTCTCCTTCCGCGAGTCGGTGTTCGGCGTCGAGCAAGAGCTCGAGCTCGAGCGGCTCGCCGCGTGCGCCCGCTGCGACGGGATCGGCGCCGAGCCCGGCACGTCGCCGATCGCCTGTCGGGCGTGCGGCGGCGCGGGCGAGGTGCAGAACGTGCGGCGGAGCATCTTCGGCACCGTGATGACCGCGGCGCCGTGCGTGGCGTGCGGCGGCACGGGCGAGGAGATCCCCGATCGCTGTGCCGAGTGCCTCGGCGAGGGTCGCGTGCGCGCGCCGGGGACGGTCGCCTTCGACGTCCCCGCCGGCGTGCTCGAGGGGATGGATCTCCGCGTGGGAGGGCAGGGGAACGCCGGGGTGGCCGATGGTCCGCCGGGCGATCTGATCGTCGGCGTGGAGGTGACGCCGTCGGAGGCGTTCGAGCGGCAGGGTCACGATCTCTACGGTGTCCTGGACGTCTCGATCACGCAGGCGACCCTCGGCGACGAGATCGAGATCGAGACCCTCGACGGGCCCGAGCGTCTGCGGATCGATCCGGGGACCGAGTCCGGCACCGTCCTCCGCCTCAAGGGCAAGGGGGTGCCGCACCTGCAGCGCCGGGGACGCGGCGACCTCTTCGTGACACTGCATCTCGTCACGCCGCGGGACCTGTCGAAGGAGGAGCGGTCGCTGCTCGAGCGGCTCGCCCAGCTCCGGGGCGACGCCTCCTCGAACAACGGCGGCTCGCCGCGGGAGCTGCGCCGGCCCGAATACCGTCCCTGACCCTGCGACGGTAGGCTCAGGGGCCTGTGACCGACGTCACCGTGACCGAAGACACCTCGTGCCTGTTCTGCAAGATCGCCGCGCGCGAGATCCCCGCCGACATCGTGCGCGAGTCGGACCGGCTCGTCGCCTTCCGCGACCGGAACCCACAGGCGCCGACGCACATCCTGCTGATCCCCAAGGAGCACGTGCGGTCGATCGCCGAGATCGAGGATCGGCACGGTGACCTGCTGAGCGACGTGGCGCAGGCCGCGACGCAGCTCGCGGAGGCAGAGGGGATCGCCGGGTCCGGCTGGCGCCTCGTGACCAACGTCGGCGCGAACGCCGGACAGAGCGTGTTCCACCTCCACTTCCATCTGCTGGGCGGCCGGGAGATGCACTGGCCGCCGGGGTAACGCGGTAGGATGCGCACACGGGACCCAGAGGGGTCCCGTTCTCGACAACAGGAGGAACGGGGTCACCCCCGAGAGCGCGACACGTGGCAGCCGCCACCACGCAAGTGAAGATCCTCGTTCCCGGCCACCAGCCGATGGTGGCCCTGCTGGGCCAGCAGGACGCCTTCCTGAAGCTGATCGAAGCGGCGTTTGACTCCGACATCCTCGTTCGCGGCAACGAGATCACGATCACGGGCCCCGACCACGAGGCCGGGCAGCTCGCTCGGTTGTTCGAAGAGCTCCTGGCGCTCCTCGAGAAGGGCCACCAGCTCTCCGACTCATCGGTGGGGCAGACGATCGAGCTGATCAAGGGCGGCTTCGAGGACGAGGCGGGCGGCGACTCGACCGCCAGGATGCGCCCGAGCGACGTGCTCGGCGACACACTCCTCACGGCGCGAGGCACCTCTGTGGCTCCCAAGACCGTCGGGCAGAAGCGGTTCGTCGATGCGATGCGCGGCTCGACCGTCACGTTCGCGATCGGACCGGCCGGCACCGGCAAGACCTACCTCGCGGTCGCCACGGCGGTGCGCGCGCTGCAGGATCGCCAGGTCTCGCGGCTGATCCTCACGCGCCCTGCCGTCGAGGCGGGGGAGCGGCTCGGGTTCTTGCCCGGCACCCTCTACGAGAAGATCGACCCGTACATGCGCCCGCTCTACGACGCGCTGTTCGAGATGACCGGAGGTGACAGCCTCTCCCGGCTGATGGAACGAGGCACCGTGGAGGTCGCCCCACTCGCCTTCATGCGCGGCCGAGCGCAGCCGCTCGATCGGAACGTGCTCACGCCCGACGGGTTCCGCCCGATCGGCGAACTGGACGTGGGCGATCTCGTGATCGGGTCGGATGGGTTGCCGACGCCGGTCTTGGGCGTCTTCCCGCAAAGCCGTCGAGCGGTCTACCGTCTGGTCGCGCAAGACGGGGCGACGACGCTGTGCTGCGGCGAGCACCTCTGGGCCGTGTCAACCGCCGCCGACAAACGAGTGGGGCGCCGCCCGCGGGTTCTCGAGACGCGACAGATGCTCGGCCGGCTGCGTGCGGCTCACGCACGACGGTTCGAGCTCCCTCTCCTCTCGAAGCCGGTGGAGTTCGTTCCCCGCGAGGTACCGCTCGACGCGTACGCCCTCGGCCTGCTGCTCGGCGACGGATGCATCACGACCTCGACGACACCGTCGTTCACGACCGCTGATCCCGAGCTGGCGCTGGCGCTCGAGATGGCGCTCCCCGGCATCGAACTCGTGCAGCGGGGGCGCTACGACTTCGTGCTGCGGCACGGCGGACGGGGCGGCGTGATCGTGACGAACCCGGTCACGGCGGCGCTCCGCGGCCTCGGGCTCGCCGACGCGATCTCGAGCACGAAGTTCGTTCCATGGATCTACCTGCACAATTCGCCGGAGATCCGGCTGGCCGTGCTCCAAGGACTGCTCGATTCCGATGGCGGTCCCGTCACCCAGGCAGGTCGCACTTCCCGCATCCAATACTGCACGACGTCGCCGCAGCTTCGCGACGACGTGTTGTTCCTCGTGCGATCGCTCGGAGGCATCGCGTACGTGCGCACTCGGGAAGCCGCTGGGCGACACCCCGGGCGAGCCGGTGGCCGTCCGGTCCATTTCCGCAACGACGCGTTCGTGCTCGACATCCGGCTTCCGGCGCACGTCGCACCGTTCCGGCTCACCCGCAAGTCGGCAACGTACGTTGCGTTCGGCGGCGGCGGCCGGCCGATGCGTTTCGTCGATCGCATCGAGCCCGCGGGTGAGGCAGACACCGTGTGCATCCAGGTAGGGGCTCAGGACTCCCTCTATGTGACGGACGACTTCCTCGTGACGCACAACACGTTGAACGATGCGTTCATCATCCTCGACGAGGCCCAGAACACGACCCCCGAGCAGATGAAGATGTT
Organism: Actinomycetota bacterium; assembly: GCA_050696355.1. Classification (GTDB taxonomy): domain Bacteria; phylum Actinomycetota; class UBA4738; order UBA4738; family HRBIN12; genus JAJNBA01. The sequence continues at coordinate 29,831 of JBOGVD010000085.1, read as the reverse complement.
CCTCACGAGGATCGGGTTCGGGTCCAAGGCGGTCGTGAACGGCGACGACACGCAGGTCGACCTCGCCACGGGGCAGCGCTCCGGACTCCTCGTGATCGAGGAGATCCTGTCCGGGATCACCGGGATCTCGTTCTGCCGGCTCGGCGGGCGCGACGTCGTGCGGCACAAGATCGTCCAGGAGATCGTCGCGGCCTACGACCGCTACGGTCAGCAGCGCCTCGGGATGGACGGATGATGGAGGACGGACATCCGGCCGGTTCCCGGCCCCGCGTCCTGATCTCCGACCGCCAGGACGGCCCGTTGGACCTGGACGGCCTGCGCGCGCTCGCGGAGGAGACGCTTCAGGCTGAAGGCGTCGATCGCGCGGAGCTCTCGGTGTCGTTCGTGCGAGCGGCGGAGATCGCGGACCTGCACGAACGGTTCATGGACGAGCCCGGTCCCACCGACGTGTTGTCGTTCCCGCTGGAGGATGTCGACGAGGGACGAGAAGGGGTGCGCCTCCTCGGCGATGTGGTCGTGGCGCCCGCGGAGGCCGAGCGCAACAACCCGGCGGACCCGGCAGCGGAGCTCCGGCTCCTGCTCGTCCACGGGATCCTGCACCTCCTGGGCTACGACCACGAGGAGGACGGCGACCGCGCGCGGATGTGGGAGCGGCAGGAGCGCTACAGCGGGGTGCGAACGCCATGAACTGGCTCTGGTTCGTGGCGCTCGCGCTCGTGGTCTTCGGTTCCGTGCTCGCCGCGGCGGAGGCGTCCCTCACGCGGATGTCTCGCGTCCGCGCGCTCGCGCTCCAGGAGGAGGGGCGACGCAACGCGGAGACGCTCGTCCAGATCGAGTCGGATCCACCTCGCTACCTGAACGCCGTGTACCTCACCGTGATGTTCGTGCAGAACGGGTCGGCGATCCTCGTCGCGATCCTGGCCGAGCAACGCTTCCGGGACACGTGGGTGGCGGTCGTGTCGTTCGTCTTCACGCTCCTGTACTTCGTCGTCGTCGAGGCGATGGCGAAGACGTTCGCGGTCCTGCACACGGACCGCGTGGCGCTCACGCTGTCGCCGATCGTCTGGTTCCTCGGCCGGCTGCTCGCCGCGCCGACCCGGATCCTGATCGGCCTGGCGAACGTCCTCCTGCCCGGCAAGGGGTTGAAACAGGGCCCGTTCGTCTCGGAGGAGGAGATCCGGTCGATGGCCGAGGTCGGCTCCGAGGAGGGGTCGATCGACGAGGGCGAGAAGGAGCTGATCCACTCGATCTTCGAGTTCGGCGACACGATCGTGCGCGAGGTCATGGTGCCGCGCCCGGACATCGTCGCGGTCGAGGACGACAAGACGCTCCGCGACGTCCAGGCGCTGGTCCTGTCGCACGGGTTCTCGCGGGTCCCCGTCTTCCACGAGTCGCTCGACGAGGTGAAGGGTGTGGTGTTCGCGAAGGATGTCCTGAAGGCGCTGCATCAGGGCAAGCGCGACACTCCGTTGTCCGAGATCGCGCGGCAGGCGCGCTTCGTGCCGGAAACCAAGCGCGTGGCCGAGCTCTTGAAGGAGATGCAGCGGGAGAAGTTCCACCAGGCGCTCGTCTACGACGAGCACGGCTCCGTCACCGGCATCGTCGCGCTCGAGGATCTGCTGGAGGAGCTCGTCGGCGAGATCGCCGACGAGTACGACCTGGAGGAGCCGGAGGTGCTGGAGCTCGGCGACGGGACCTATCGGGTCTCCGGGAAGGCCTCGATCGACGACGTGAACGAGCTGCTGCGCGCGGAGCTGCCGGACGAGGAGTGGGACACCGTGGCCGGGCTGATGCTCGACCTGTTCGGCCGCATGCCGGAAGCCGGCGAGGCGGTCGCGTTCCGCGGGCTGCACCTGAAAGCCGACAAGGTCCAGGGTCGCCGGATCGCGAGCGTGCTCATCACCCGAGCGCCGGATCGGAACGGCGAGGGTCCGGAGACCACCGATGAGTGAGGTGGCTCCGGTGGACGCCGAGGCAGCTCTGGATCGGATGCTGGAGCGTGCACGCGATACGATGGCCCGCGCCTACGTCCCCTACAGCCGGTTCCGCGTGGGCGCGGCCGTGCTCGCCGAGGACGGCGAGATCTGGCCCGGCGCGAACATCGAGAACGCGAGCTATCCGCTGTCGGTTTGCGCCGAGCGCAACGCGGTCGCCGCGCTGGTCCTGTCCGGACAGCACCGGGTCCTCGCGGTGGCGGTGACGACCGACGCGGACACCCCGACCCCGCCATGCGGGGGCTGCCGGCAGGTCCTGTGGGAGTTCGCGGATGCGGATACCCCCGTGATGGCCGAGGCGGCGAGAGGTGTTCGCGCCCGATGGCGGCTCGGGGACCTGTTGCCGCACGCCTTCGGGCCGGACGACCTCCGGTGATCGCCGATGGCATCTCCCGGTCTGGGCTCGTGGCGGTCGTGGGGCGCCCCAACGTGGGGAAGTCCACGCTCGTGAACGCCCTCGTCGGCCACAAGGTGTCGATCGTCTCGGACAAGCCCCAGACGACCCGTCGCGGCCTGCACGCCGTGCTGACGACGGAGGACGCGCAGGTCGTGTTCACCGACACCCCCGGCTTCCACAGGCCGCGGACCGAGCTCGGCGCCCGGCTCAACGACGTCGTGGGTGACGCCGTCGAGGGCGTGGACGTGATCCTGCACGTGGTCGACGCGGCGGCGGGCGTGGGCGCCGGGGACCGGTTCGTCTACGAGCACCGCGTCCGTCCCCACCGGTGCCCGAAGATCGCCGTCGTGAACAAGATCGACGCGATCAGCGGGCACGGCGTCGTGCCCCAGCTCGAGGCGACGGCCGAGATCGGTGCCTACGACGAGATCGTGCCCGTGTCCGCGAGGGCCGAGAAGGGGGTCGGGCTGCTCCGCGACCTGGTCCTCTCCCTCGTCCCCGAGGGCCCCCCGCTGTATCCCGCGGACACGATCTCGGATCAGCCGCTCGAGACCCGGCTCGCCGAGATGGTCCGGGAGAAGGCGCTCCATGTCACCCGGCAGGAGCTGCCCCACTCGATCACCGTCACGATCGAGGAGCTCGACGTGGGGGAGTCGCTGGTGAAGGTCCACGCGTCGCTGATCGTGGAGCGGGATTCGCAGAAGGGCATCGTGATCGGCAAGGGTGGGCAGACCCTCCGCACGATCGGCTCGCGCGCGCGCGAGGAGATGGAGCTGGTCCTCGGGACCAAGGTCTTCCTCGATCTGCGGGTGAAGGTGGTCAAGGAGTGGCAGCGGGATCCGAAGGCGCTCGAGCGTCTCGGGTTCTGAGCCTCACCCGATCGTGAGGGTGGCTTCCATCTGCGGGTGGAAGGTGCACGTCACCGCGTAGCTCCCGGGTTCCAGGCCGGACAGGCTCGCCTCGACCGTCGTGCCGGCGTCCAGGTTGAAGTCGATGTCCGTATCCGCCACCGTGAACGTGTGCGGAGCCTCCCCCGTGTTGTCGAGGGTGATCGTCGCGCCGGCGTCGGCCGACAGGCAGTCGGGGCGGAACGCGAAGTCCGCCAGCTCCACCCTCGTCGCGGGCACCGGATCGGTGCATGGCTCCGGCGTCCCACCGTCGTCGCCGCCGCAGGCCGGGAGGCACAGCAGCACGGCGAGCGCGGCCGAACGAGGGATCCCCATGACCACCCAGCCTATCGGCGGCGTGCGTCCGCGGCCGGTCGGCTACCATCGATACATGGCCCATGCAGCGCAGATCGAGCCGATCCGGCCGCTCCCGGTCGCGGCGGGCGAGGCGGTCCGGATGGCGATCCGCACGACCGCGGTCGACGCGGTCGGCCTCGAGGAGCGGGCCGCATCCCTCGCGAAGCGCTCGATCAAGCGTGACGCGAAGCTCTGGGCGCTGGATCTCGCGATCCGGTCGATGGACCTCACCACCCTGGAGGGGAGCGACACGGTCGGCAAGATCGTCGCGATCTGCTCCAAGGCGATCCGGCCGGACCCGCTCGACGCCTCGATCCCGTCGGTGGCGGCGGTCTGCCTCTACCCCCAGCTCGTGCCGGTGGCCCTCGAGCAGCTCGACGGCACCGGTGTGAAGGTCGCGAGTGTGGCGGGCGGCTTCCCGAGCGGCCTGGGACCCCTCGAGGCCCGGCTCCAGGAGATCCGGGGCGTGGCGGGGGTCGGCGCCCACGAGATCGATATCGTGCTGAACCGCTCGCTGTTCCTCGGCGGGCGGTACGGGCAGGCCTTCGAGGAGCTGGTGGCCGCCCGGGAGGCCGCGGGCCCGGCGCTCCTGAAGGTGATCCTGGAGACCGGTGAGCTCGGGTCCTACGACCGGGTCCGGCAGGCGAGCGTCCTCGCGATGGCGGCGGGCGCTGATTTCATCAAGACGTCGACGGGCAAGATCGGCACGAACGCCACCCTGCCGGTGGCGCTCTGCATGCTCGAGGCGGCCCGCGACTTCCATCGCGACACGGGACGGCCGGTCGGGATCAAGGTCGCCGGCGGCGTCCGAACCGCGAAGCAGGCGATCCAGCACCTGATCCTGGTGCAGGAGACGCTCGGTCCGGACTGGATGTCGCCCGATCGCTTCCGGATCGGCGCGTCGTCGCTCCTGAACGACGTGCTGATGCAGATCGAGAAGGAGCGCACCGGCCGCTACGCCGGCCCGGACTATTTCACGATCGACTGACGTTGGTCGTTGTTCGAGACGATGGGAACTCGGGTGCTGTCCACCACGCACGGGACGCACCGCGGCGCCTTCGCGGCCGTGGACTGGCTGCTGTTCTCGGTCGTGGGCACGATCTGGGGGTCGTCCTTCCTGTTCATGGCGATCGGGCTCGGATCGTTCCGTCCGGGCCTCGTCACGTGGCTCCGGATCCTGTTCGGTGCTGCGGCGCTCTGGATCGTCCCCGGTGCCCGGGCGCCCGTCGGACGGGAGGACCGGGTTCGGCTGCTCGCTCTCTCGATCTCGTGGGTGGCGATCCCGTTCACGCTCTTCCCGCTCGCCCAGGGATCGGTGAACTCGGCGATCGCCGGGATGCTGAACGGCGCCGCTCCGATCTTCACCGTCGTGATCGCGACGATCCTGCTCCGGCGAGCGCCTGGGTCACGCCAGCTGATCGGGATCCCGCTGGGGTTCCTGGGTGTCGCCGCGATCGCGCTCTCGGCGGCCGGTGAGGGCCGGAGCCAGGTCGTCGGCGTCGTGCTGATCCTCGTCGCCACGATCTGCTACGGGATCGCGTTCAACATCGCCACGCCGCTGCAGCAGCAGTACGGCTCGTTGCCCGTGATGGCCCGGATCCTCACGATCGGCACCCTGCTGACCGCCCCGCTCGGGCTTTGGTCGGTGCCCGGCTCGCGGTTCGCCTGGTCCTCGCTCCTGGCGACCGCGGCGGTGGGCGTGCTCGGCACCGGCATCGCGTTCGTGCTGATGGGCAGGCTGGTGGGGAGGGTCGGACCGACGAGGGCCTCGATCGTCGCGTACCTGATCCCGGTCGTGGCGTTGCTGCTCGGCGTGTTCCTCCGGAACGACGACGTCGGCCCGTTCGCGGTCGCCGGGGTGGGTCTGGTCGTCGTCGGCGCCTCCCTGACGACCCGCCGGGAGCGCCTCGACGTCTGATCATCCGGGCGGAAGTCGACTACCGTTCCGGTGGGATGACCGAGCTGGACACGACCCCGGAGCAGACCCCCGCACCGTCGTGGGAGTACGCGGAGGCGCCGGAGTCGAAGGACGTCGTCCGGCTCCAGGACCGGTACGGCTTGTTCATCGGCGGCGAGTTCGTCGAGCCGAAGAGCGGCCGCTATCTGGCGACGATCGACCCGTCCTCCGAAGAGGTGCTCGCCGAGGTGCCCGAGGCCGGTTCCGAGGACGTCGACCTCGCGGTGACGGCGGCTCGCGACGCCTTCGACTCGCGCTGGCGGGACCTGCCGGGCCGGGAGCGCGCCAAGTACCTGTACCGGATCGCGAGAGCGTTGCAGGAGCGCGCGAGGGAGTTCGCCGTCCTCGAGTCGATGAACGGCGGCAAGCCGATCAAGGAATCGCGTGACATCGATCTGCCGCTCGCGGCGGCCCACTTCTTCTACTACGCGGGATGGGCCGACAAGCTCGACTACGCGTTCCCCGGTCGCGACGCGAAGCCGATCGGCGTGGCCGGACAGGTGATCCCGTGGAACTTCCCGATGCTGATGGCGGCGTGGAAGCTCGCGCCGGCGCTCGCCACCGGGAACACGGCCGTGCTCAAGCCGGCCGAGACGACGCCGCTCACCGCCCTGCTGCTCGCCGAGGTGATCCAGGCGGCGGAGCTGCCGCCCGGCGCGGTGAACGTGATCACCGGTGCGGGGGAGACCGGCGCCGCGCTCGTCGCCGCCGACGTCGACAAGGTGGCGTTCACCGGCTCGACGGAGGTCGGCAAGCAGATCCGCCGGACGATCGCCGGTTCGGACAAGCGGCTCACGCTCGAGCTCGGGGGCAAGGCGGCGAACATCGTGTTCGAGGACGCGCCGATCGACCAGGCGGTCGAGGGCGTCGTGAACGGTATCTTCTTCAACCAGGGCCACGTGTGCTGCGCGGGCTCGCGTCTCCTCGTCCAGGAGCCGATCTTCGAGCCCCTCCTCGAGAAGTTGAAGGCGCGGCTGCAGACGCTCCGCGTGGGTGACCCCCTCGACAAGAACACGGACGTCGGGGCGATCAACTCTCGCGCCCAGCTGACGAGGATCGAGGAGCTCGTGGCGTCCGGCGTCGAGGACGGCGCCGAGATGTTCCAGCCCGCCTGCGACCTTCCCGAGCGCGGCTTCTGGTTCCGTCCCACCCTGTTCACGGGCGTGAGCCAGTCGCATCGCATCGCCCGCGAGGAGATCTTCGGTCCCGTCCTTTCGATCCTCACGTTCCGGACGCCCGAGGAGGCGGTCGAGAAGGCGAACAACACGCCCTACGGTTTGTCCGCCGGCGTGTGGACCGAGAAGGGGTCGCGGATCCTGTGGATGGCCGAGCGGATGCGAGCGGGCGTCGTGTGGGCGAACACGTTCAACCGGTTCGACCCCTCCTCGCCGTTCGGGGGCTACAAGGAGTCGGGGTTCGGCCGGGAGGGCGGCCTCCACGGGCTCGCGCCGTACGTGGATCTCACGGCCAGGGATGGCGCGGCGTGACCGACGAGCGCCTGCCCGTCCGTCGGACGGCGAAGCTCTTCATCGGCGGCGAGTTCCCCCGGAGCGAGTCCGGACGGTCCTACGAGGTCCTGGGCGCTGACGGCGAGCTGCTCGCGTGGGCATCCCGCGCCTCGCGCAAGGACCTCCGCGACGCCGTGCGAGCGGCGCGCGCCGCCCAGCCCGGCTGGGCCGCGAAGACCGCCTCGAACCGAGGCCAGATCCTGTACCGCGTGGCGGAGCTGATGGAGGGCCGTAGGGTCCAGTTCGAATCGGAGCTGAAGGACGCCGGCGCCGAGGATCCGTCGCGAGGCGTGAGCGCCGCGATCGACCGGTGGGTCTGGTACGCGGGGTGGGCCGACAAGGTCCACCAGATCCAGGGCTCGTCGAACCCGGTGGCGGGACCGTACTTCAACTTCACGATCCCCGAGCCGACCGGCGTGGTGGGCATCGTCGCTCCCCAGGACCAGTCCTTGCTCGGGCTGGTGTCTCGCGTGGCGCCGGCGGTCGTGAGCGGCAACACCGCGGTCGTGCTCGCGAGCGAGCGGTCGCCGCTGCCGGCGGTCTCGCTCGGGGAGGTCCTCGCGACCTCCGACGTGCCCGGCGGTGTCGTTAACATCCTGAGCGGCCTCACCGATGAGTTGGTGCCGTGGCTCGCCGGGCACATGGACGTGAACGCGCTCGACGCCACGGGGATCCCGGCGGAGGGCCGCACCGAAGCCGAGGTGCTCTCGGCCGAGAACGTGAAGCGGGTCCATCGGGGGCCGGACGCGGACCCGTTCAGCGACGAGGCCCAGAGTCCCTTCGAGATCACGGCCTTCGTCGAGTTCAAGACGGTCTGGCACCCGGTCGGTGCCTAGCGCAGGACCCGTTCGCAACGGAAACACCACACCCCTCCTGGGGTGAAGTGGGTTCGGCCGGGGCTACCATCGGCGGATGCCCCCCTACAAGGAGCAGGGCGTCGTCCTGCGGTCGGCGAAGCTCGGCGAAGCCGACAAGATCGTCACCGTGATGACCCAGGGCTCCGGCAAGGTCCGCGGCGTTGCCAAGGGGATCCGTAAGACGATGAGCCGCTTCGGCGGCCGATTGGAGCCGTTCACCCACGTGAACCTGATGCTGTACCGCGGCCGCGGCTCCCTCGACACGATCACGCAGGCCGAGATCATCGCCCCGCACCGCGCGATCCGCGACGACCTCGCGTTGTTCGCCGCCGGCGAGACGATGCTCGAGGCCGTGGACCGCGTCGCCGAGGAGCACGAGCGGAACGTCCGGCTCGTGCTCCTGCTCCTGTCGGGGCTCCGCGCGCTGGAGACGAGGCCGGCCGATCCGGCGGCGGTCGCCGAGTCCTTCCTGCTGAAGCTCCTGTCGGTCTCCGGCTTCCACCCGAGCCTCGCGGCGTGCGCCGCCTGCGGCAGCACCGACGTGCAGCTGTTCTCGGCGGGACTCGGCGGGGCGATCTGCGCAGCCGACGCCGAGCCGGGCGCGGGCCACGTCTCGGCCGCGGCGCTCTCGTTCCTCGGCGGGCTCGCGCAGGTGGACCTCGCAGACGCCGGCGACACGGTGGCGCCCGAGCCGCGCACGCGGAAGGAATCGCGCGCGCTCCTGTTCGGCTTCGCCGAGTACCACCTGGAACGACGGATGAAGTCGGTCCCGATGCTCGTACGGACGGCGACATGAGCAGCTACCTGCAGGACCTCGACCTCGAGCGCATCCCGGCGCACGTCGCGATCGTCATGGACGGCAACGGCCGCTGGGCGGAGCAGCGCGGCCTGCCCCGGACCGAGGGACACGGCGCGGGGGAGGACGCCCTGTGGGACACCGTGCAGGGCGCGGTCGCCGTGGGGGTCCGCTGGCTCACCGTGTTCGCGTTCTCGACCGAGAACTGGCGTCGCCCGCCCGGCGAGGTCCGCTACCTGATGGACTTCAACCGGCGCCTGCTCCGACGCCGTCGCGACGAGCTGCACGAGATGAACGTCCGGATCCGATTCATCGGCCGCCGCAACTGGCGGGTGCCCCGCTCCGTCCTCAAGGAGATCCAGGTCGCGGAGGATCTCACGGAGGCGAACACGGGCACCACGTTGTCGATCGCGTTCAACTACGGGGGACGGGCGGAGATCGTCGATGCGGTGAAGGAGCTGGCGCGCGAGGTTCGCGCCGGGACCTTGCGGCCCGAGGGGATCGATGAGGCCTCGATCGCCGAGCGCCTGTACGCGCCCGACATGCCGCCCCCCGATCTACTGATCCGCACGAGCGGGGAGCAGCGGATCTCGAACTTCCTCCTGTGGGAGGTGGCCTACTCGGAGCTCTGGTTCACACCGGTGTTCTGGCCGGACTTCGATCGGGAGCATCTGTTCGAGGCGATCCGCGACTTCCAGAAGCGCTCCAGGCGCTTCGGCGGCCTCGCCGACGAGCCGTGACCAGCCTCTAGGTCTTCCGGCCCTTCCACCGGCAGAGGGCCTAGCCCACCCGTGGTCGTTCGGCCGTGTCGCATCCGAGGCCGGACGGGGTATCGTGCCTCGGAGCGCGGGAGCTGGGACGCCGTGCTCCGTGGACGGGCGAGGGAAGAGCGATGGGTTTGATCGACCGCTTCACCAGGGACGAGGCGAGCAAGTACGTCTGGGGGGCCTTGACCCTGGTCGCGATGGGCGCGTTGGTGTTCGCGATCGTCCACGCGGGCAACGTGCTGGACGACCGGCGAGCGGCAGCGCAGGGCCGCGCCGTGGGCTACGTCGAGGACGTGATCGACCCGCTCCTCGATGACACCGGCCTGGCTGCGCCGACCGCGGATCAGCAGGATCCGCTCGAGACGGCGGTGGTTTCGATCCTGACCGACGATCGCGTGTCACGCGTTCGCCTCTGGTCCTCGACCGACGGGAGCCTGCTGTTCTCGTCGGATCGTTCGGACGACGAGGGTTCGATGGCGGCCTTCAACGACGAGGTGCTCCAGCTGGCCGCGCGGGAAGGCACGCTCACGCTCTCGAATCTGGACGAGACCGGTTCGAACGACCCGGGGCGCAGCCTGCTCCGGACCTACGTCTCGCTCGGAGAAGAGTTCGTCGTCGAGATCGATCAGACCGATGCGGGGACGATGGCGGGCGCTCGAGCGGAATGGCTGCGGTACGAGCTGCTGGCCGGCGTCATGGTCCTCGCTCTCCTGGTGATGACGGGCTTGTCGTTGCGCGATCCGATCGCACGCATCAATGCCGGTGTCCCGTTCGCCATCTCGTCCGTCCCGGCCGGCTACTCGCTGATCGACAACGACCGGCTTCACGCGGTGCACGAGGTCTATCGGCTGGCCTCGGAGCGCGTAGGGAGGTTGCAGCAGAAGCTCAAGGAGTCGGAGGCGGGGCGTCGCCGACTCGAGGGGGAGATCCAGCGAACCTTGTCAAAGGCAGCGGCGACCCCGACCCGCACCGACGCTTCCCCCCCGACGTCGCCGCCGGCAGCGGGAGAGCCTTCGATCGTCCAGGTCCCCGAGTCCGACGTCGTCGAGCCGAAGGTCCGCGACGCTCGGGCCGTGGCGCTCGCCGGTCCCCTCGCCCGCGCCTCGCGCGACCAGAGACCTCCGCCCGGATCGGCGCGGAAGAAGGAACGGGCCAAACGGGCGCAGAAGGAGCCGAAGGACGAACCGCAGAGACCCGCCGCCGCCGCTCAGGTCGAGCAGATCGATCGGCCCGCGGCGCCACGCCCCGCGGCGCTCGCTCCGTCGACGCCCGCGAAGGAGGCTCTCGCGCCCGCGGATCCCGTGAGGGAATCCCCGACCCCGGTCGAGGCCCCTGTGAAGGCCCCGGCACCCAGCACGGCTCCCACTTCGGAGCGCCGCGTCGCGGCGAACGCGTCCACCGTCGACACCGCTGAGCCCGCATCGACGCCTGTCGATCAGGACGCCGAGGACGCCAAGGCGCACGAGGCGGCGCTCAAGACCTTCCTCCGCCTCACCGAGAGCGACCGGGAGCACGCGGGCACCGGCGACGTCGACCAGGGAGCGGTTCGCGCGGCCCTGGCGAAGACAGCCGCGCGCAAGAAGCCGGGTGGCGACCGGCTCCAGGGACAGCAGGGTCCGTCCGGGGACTCGGCCGGCGGTCCGGCCTCGACCCGGGGGGCCTAGAGGTCGTTCCAGGTCCCCAGGAAGATCCCGACACCCGCCACGATCGCGACCGCGGCCCACAGGTAGCGCATCCCGTCATCGAACGACAGCCATGCCGCCGCGGCGCATCCGAAGGCGAGGACCACGAGCAAGGTGCGCCCGTTCCCGCCCAGTCGTAGCTCCATCCCCAGGACCGGGTGGCGCTCGCGATATCGCGCCCACCGGGGTGCCGGCGCCGGGCCCGTGAGCGGTTCCCGCTTCCAGACGCTGCGGAGGACGATGACGGCGGCCAACAGCCAGCCCATCAGCGACCAGAGGAAGAACGGGTTGAACCCGGCGAGCCCCCACCAGGGGAAGAAGGCTTGGAGCGCGAGCGTGCAGAGGATCCTCCCGACCGGACCGAAGGACGTCGCGCCGCCGTGCCACCGAGAGGTGGAAGGCGTCGGCGTCAGGGACCCCACGAAGGCGCCCGGCTCGTGGAGCGGCGCGCGAGCCGTGAAGGTGGTCACCGGCGCGTAGCAGCCGGAGCACCGGCGGAGGTCCGGTGGGAGGGCGGCGCCGCAGGACCGGCACGAGCGTCCGATGGGCATGTCGGAGGTATCGGGAGACCTCGACGCCGGGTTGATCGGCCCGCCCCGGTAGCATGAGCGGCACGCCGGCGGCCGCAGCCAGCGACCGGGAAAGGAGTCCACACCTCATGGCCGACTTGATGGAGGCCGTCACGTCCCTCGCCAAGCGGCGTGGGATCGCGTTCCAGTCCTCGGAGATCTACGGCGGGCTCCGCTCGTCGTGGGACTACGGGCCGCTCGGCACCGAGATCAAACGCAACGTTCGCGAGCAGTGGTGGCGTTCGACGGTCCAGTTGCGCGACGACGTCGTCGGGCTCGAGACGGCCGTGATCATGTCGCCCAAGGTCTGGGAGGCATCCGGCCACCTCGACGTGTTCACCGACCCGCTCGTGGAGTGCCTGAACTGCCATCAGCGGTTCCGCGCCGACCACCTGCCCGAGCCACCCGCGTGCCCGAACTGCGGGCAGACGGCCTTCACCGAGCCGCGGAACTTCCACCTGATGTTCAAGACGAACATGGGCCCGGTCGAGGACGCCGAGAACGCGGTCTACCTGCGACCGGAGACCGCGCAGGGGATGTTCGTCGACTTCGTCACGATCCAGCAGGTGAGCCGGAAGAAGATCCCGTTCGGGATCGCCCAGATCGGGCGCTCGTTCCGCAACGAGATCACGCCGGGGAACTTCATCTACCGCCTGCGCGAGTTCGAGCAGATGGAGATGGAGTTCTTCGTGGAGCCGGGCACCGACGAGGAGTGGCACGACACCTGGATCGCGGAGCGGATGCGCTGGTGGACTGACCTCGGGCTCCGGGAGGGCCACCTCCGCGTCCGGGAGCACGATGCCGACGAGCTCTCGCACTACTCCAAGCGCACCGTCGACATCGAGTATCGGTTCCCGTTCACGGACTGGGGCGAGCTCGAGGGCATCGCGAACCGGACCGACTTCGACCTGAAGGCGCACCAGGCAGCCTCGGGGGAGGACCTCACCTACTTCGACCAGGAGAAGAACGACCGCTACCACCCGTACGTGATCGAGCCGGCGGCGGGCGTGGACCGTGCCGTGCTCGCGTTCCTGCTGGACGCCTATCGGGAGGAGGAGGCGCCGAGCGCCAAGGGAGACACCGAGAAGCGCACGTACCTCGCGCTGGACCGGCGACTCGCGCCCACGAAGGTGGCCGTGCTCCCGCTGTCCCGCAACGAGAAGCTGACGCCCGAGGCCCGGCGCGTGTTCGACCTGGTGAAGGGCGAGTGGACGTGCGATTTCGACGACGCGGGCTCGATCGGTCGGCGCTATCGGCGGCAGGACGAGGTCGGGACGCCGTTCTGCGTCACGGTCGACTTCGACTCCCTCGACGACGCCCAGGTGACGGTGCGGGAGCGAGACTCGATGGCCCAGGACCGGCTGCCGATCGACGGGCTCGTCGCCTACGTGTCGGAGCGTCTGTGATCGCGTACGCGGTGGCGGTGCTGCTCTGGGTGGCCGCGATCGTGACGCTGGGGATCTCGGCGGCGGGCTTCCTCGAGTCCACCGGCCTGCTGATCGCCTCGGCGGTCCTCTCGGGACTCGCGATCGTCGCCGGGCTGAGCGCGGTGGTCGTCTCGAGGCGACGGTGAGGCGACCCCGGGCCGCCCGGGTGCTCCTGCCGTTCCTCGTCGCGGCCTGTACGCAGGAACCCTCGGGGCCTAGCGAGCCGCCCGAGACCCCGTCGTCGGGCCGCGCGCCGGTCGAGGTGCGGACCGGGTCGACGACGGCGCGCCAGGCGATGCGCCGGCTGTGCATATCGGCCGACATCGTGGCCGACCCGGTGACCGAGGTGCCGACGCCGCCGAAGATCGCGGAGGTGACGGCGCAGGTCGAGTCCGTGCGAGGCCTGGTGTTCGAGCGGCCGGTGAACGTCGAGCCCATCACGCCCGAGGAGATGGATCGGCGGCTGCGCGCGTACCTCGACGCGTACTACCCGGCCGAGCTCTACGCGCGTCGGAGCGACGTGTGGGCGACGATCGGGGCGATCCCGCCCCACGTGGGGATCCTCGAGGCGCTCGACGCGTACCAGCAGGGCCAGGTCCTGGGGTTCTACAACTCGCAGAACGAGGAGCTCGTCTATACGGGCGACGCCGAGCTCGACAGGATCGAGCACTTCGTGCTCGCGCACGAGCTCACGCACGCGATCGACGACCAGCACTTCGACCTCGACCGGCTGGACGACATGGTGATGCGCTGCGAGGACGAGCGGTTCCTCGCGTCCCTGGGTGTCGTGGAGGGGAGCGCGAACCACTTCGCGACGCAGGTGCTGTTGCGGTATCCGGTCGGTGAGACCGGCTCGGTGCCAGGGGGCGGCTCGACGGCCGGGGTCCCCCCGCTGATCCTCGAGCTCCAGGCCTACCCGTACACCGCGGGACAGCGGTTCGCCGATGCGCTCTCCGACGAGGGCGGCCCCTCGGCGATCGACCGCGCCCTGCGGACGTTTCCCACCACCAGCGAGCAGATCCTCCATCCGGCGAAGTTCCCCGACGAGGGGGCTGAGCCCGTGGACATCGCGGACTTCGCCCCCACGTTCGGTCCCGGATGGCGCGATCACGACGTGATGGTGGTCGGAGAGGTCTGGCTGAAGGCCTTGTTCGACCTCGAGCTGGACGACGCGCCGGCGGCGGCCGCCGCGGCCGGCTGGGGTGGGGGGATCTACCGGGCCTGGAGCGACGGCGAGGACGTGGCCGTGATCCTCAGCACCGTCTGGGACACACCGCAGGACGCGCAGGAGTTCAGCAGGGCGCTCGAGCGCTGGGTCTCACGCGCCGAGGTGTCCGCGATCGTCCTCCACGCCCACGGCACGCGGGTGCACGCGGGCTTCGGCTCGGCGGAGAGTGTGATGGATGCCGTCTCGTCGATCCTGAGGTCGCTGTAGCGGACGGATCGCTGCGGCGCGTTTGCGAGCCGTGGATGCCCGATCTAAGGTCCGAGGCATGACGGATCCGATCGTCTTCGTCGATTCCTCCGAGATCCTGGAGGGAAAGCTCGAGGAGCTCCGGCGTGCCGTGGTCGAGCTCGCGGAGTTCGTCGAGAGGAACGAGGCCGACCCGATCTCCTATCAGGTGTTCTTCAGCGACGACGATCGCCTCATGACGGTGCTGCAGGTCCACCCCGACTCGGCGTCGATGGAACGGCACATGGAGATCGCCGGCCCCGTGTTCGCGAGGTTCACGGACCTGGTGGTGCTCCGAACCATCGATATCTACGGCTCGCCGAGCGCGAAGGTCCTGGACCAGCTCCGAAGGAAGGCCGACCTGTTGGGCATCGCGACCGTCGCTGTACACGACCGTCAGGCCGGCTTCGTCCGCTTCGGCTCACACCTCGTCGGCTGAGGGCGATCTCTCGAGCCCTCGAGTAAGCGCTCGAGCCGGCTGCGGGATAGAACGGGTACGTGCCGGATCGAGCCGGGTTCGAAGCCTTCTATTTAGGGCACCTGCCGCGGGTGGTCCGTGCGTGCGCCCTGGTGCTGCTCGATCGCGGGGACGCCGAGGACGTGGCGGCCGAGGCGTTCGGCCGGCTCTGGTCCCACTGGGGCCAGATCCACGGCGAGGACCACGCGGGCGGGTACGTGTTCAAGACGGCGATGCGCTGTGCGCGAAGCGGCGCCGCCGGGCGGCGAGGGAGGTCGTGGGAACGGTGCCGGAGCGGAGCCGGGTCGCCGATCCCGGTGAACGGGTGTCGGTGGTGGACGCGCTCCGACGTCTCCCGCTCCGACAGCGGCAGTCGGTGGTGCTCCGCGACTGGGCGGGGTTCGAGACGAGCGAGGTCGCGAGGATGCTCGGCACGAAGGAGAGCACAATACGGGTGCATCTGGCGCGAGGCCGGGCTGCGATGCGGGACGCGCTGACGGTGGAGGAGAGAGAACGATGAACGACGTTCGCGACGAGGCGCTCGGCGCGGTGCTGGACCGGGAGGCGACCCGGATCGAATCGGCGCCCGTCGACCGGTTGCCGGAGGTGCTCCGGCGCGGGAGTCGCATGCGCGCGATCCGCTTCACGGCGATCGCGGCGGCCGTCGGTGTCTTCGTCGGGGCCGTTTCGTGGGCCGGCCTGCAGAACGAGGGGCGCGGAACGATCCCGGCGAACATCGCCAACTGGGACACGTTCGCGTCGCTCGAGCAGAATGGCTGGACCGTGCAGGTGCCTCCATCGTGGCAGGTCCTCGAGCTGCCGGCGTGCCGAGGTGCCCCCAAGCGGATTGGCGTGATGGTGACGAACGTCGAATTCGAGTTCCGAGATCCTCGAGGCGGACCGCCTGGTTGTAGTGATCGACTCGTCTTCGCAGGGTTCCCAGTGGGCGGTGTCGCGTTCACTTTCATGCCGATCGTGGGTGACTCGATCCCAGGGTTCCCGTTCGAACTCCCCGATACGACTCTCCCGCTCACGCCTGATCTACTCGTCAGATCGAACGGCATCCGAGGCGGTCCCTCGGAGTCATTCCAGAGCATTTGGCTCAAGAAGGATTGGATCGGGACTGTCCGCCGCTTCGAGGGACCTGAGGCGATCCCTGCCGACGTGGCAGCGCTCGATCAGATGCTCGGGTCATTCGGGGTCCGCGGCGCTCCCCAATGGATCGAGGCGGCCGCCTCGACGCCGTCGCTGCGCGCAAGCACCACCCATCCAGAGGGCTGGGAGGTTACCCGCTTCCGGGGCGTCACTGTGATCGACGCGCCTCAGCCGATCCTCATGGTGACCACCCCAGGGGTCAAAGAGGGCTACAGCTTCTGCCTGGGCGGACCGTTCGGTGAGTTCACCAGCCTGGGGAGGTTCGGCGTGGTCGTGGCGGTCTCCGACGCGACCGGGAGCTGGCTCGGGAACCCGGAGCTCGGGCCCCGTCCTCCCTCGCTCCGGCCGTCCACAGCTCGATTCGATGACATCGTGACCTGCAGCGGTGAGGTCCGGAGGCTCTGGTTCCAGTTCGAGGAGGCGGGACGTCCGATCGTCGTGAACGTCCTGGTCACAAAGTCGTACCTCCGGGAGCAGCCGCAGTTGCTGCTTCACATCCTGAACTCGATCAGGATCGAAGAGGCCTAGTTCCGCTCGCCGATGGTCTCGACGGCGCCCGTCTGACGGCGGCCGTCGTGCTTCAACTTCTTCTCGGCCCGCTTCTCTTTGATGCCCTTCGCGGCCTTCTTCTTGACGTTCTTCGCGCCCTTGTCCTTGGCGTGTGCCATCGTCGAACCTCCGTCGCGCGTGAGGAAGCGAGCGTACACCGACAGGCGCCCGTTCCGTAAGCGCCCATTCCGTAGACTTCGGGCATGACCAAGTACGTGTACGGCTTCTCCGAGGGCAACAAGGACATGAAGGACCTGCTCGGCGGGAAGGGCGCCAATCTCGCCGAGATGACCACGATGGGGCTGCCGGTCCCTCCCGGGTTCACGATCACCACGGAGGCCTGCCTCGTGTTCCTCGCGCAGGGCGGCGCGGCCCCGGAGATGCTCCAGGAGGCGGGGGAGCACCTCGGGCGGCTGCAGGAGGCGATGGGCCGGGAGCTCGGCGACCCCGACGACCCGCTCCTCGTCAGCGTCCGGAGCGGCGCCAGGTTCTCGATGCCGGGGATGATGGACACGGTCCTGAACCTCGGGCTGAACGACCGGTCGGTCGAGGGCCTCGCGAAGCAGTCCGAGGGGGACGTCCGCTTCGCGCGCGACGCCTACCGTCGGTTCATCCAGATGTTCGGCAAGATCGTGATGGACGTGCCCGGGGAGGCCTTCGAGGAGGCCCTCGACCGCGCCAAGGAGCGGAAGGGGCCCGGCACGCAGGACGCCGACCTGGATGCCCACGAGCTCACGGCGCTGATCGAGGAGTTCCGCGGGATCTTCCGCGAGCACACCGGGGAGGAATTCCCGCAGGATCCGAACGAACAGCTCCGTCTGGCGATCGCGGCCGTGTTCCGGTCGTGGAACGGCAAGCGGGCGATCGACTACCGGCGGCAGAACAAGATCTCCGACGACCTCGGGACGGCGGTGAACGTCCAGGCGATGGTGTTCGGCAACCGTGGCGAGGACTCGGGGACCGGCGTGGCGTTCACGCGCGACCCGTCGACGGGGGAGAAGGTCGCGTACGGCGACTACCTCCCGAACGCCCAAGGTGAGGACGTCGTGGCGGGGATCCGGAACACCTTGCCGCTCGTGCGGCTCGAGGAGCTGGACCCCACGTCGTACCGGGGGCTCCGTGAGCACATGGACACGCTGGAGCGGCACTACCGGGACATGTGCGACATCGAGTTCACGATCGAGAAGACGAAGCTCTGGATCCTGCAGGTGCGCGTGGGCAAACGAACGGCGTTCGCCGAATGGGTGATGGCCCACGACATGCTGGCGGAGGATCTGGTCGACGCCGACACCGCGCTGCTGCGCGTGGACGCGAACCGGCTCGAGGAGCTGTTCAAGCCGGTGATCGCGAAGCACACGAAGGAAACGGAGACGCCGATCGCGAAGGGCTTGAACGCCTCGCCCGGCGCGGCGGTGGGGAAGGTTGTCTTCACGGCCGACGATGCCCAGCGGATGGGCACGCAAGGCGATCGGGTGATCCTGGTGCGGCGCGAGACGACGCCCGACGACTACCACGGCATGATCGCGGCGCAGGGCATCCTGACGAGCGCCGGCGGGACGAACTCCCACGCGGCCGTGGTGGCGCGCGGCGAGGGCATCCCAGCGGTGTGCGGTGCCGACGCGATCAAGCTTTCGCCGGCCGACCGGATGTTCTCGGCGAACGGGGCCTCCGTGAAGGAGGGCGACGTGATCACGATCGATGGCTTCGATGGAACGGTGTACGTCGGCGAACTCGAGCTCGAGGAATCCCTCCTCGAGAAGGCTCGGAAGGGCGACCATGCCGCGCGCGACGCACCGATCTGGAAGGCCGTCGAGGGGCTGATGGCCCACGCCGACGAGGTCCGGCGGCTTCGCGTGCGCGCCAACGCGGACACGCCCGACCAGGCGCGGAACGCCCGCGAACGCGGCGCGGAGGGGATCGGCCTGTGCCGGACCGAGCACATGTTCCTCGGCGAGGAGCGGGTGGAGGCGGTGCGGCAGATGATCTTCGCCGAGACGCCGGACGAGGAGCGGACGGCCCTCGACACGCTCGCGCCGCTGCAGCGCGAAGACTTCGTCGGCATCTTCCGTGCGATGGACGGGCTCCCGGTGACCGTGCGGCTGCTCGACCCGCCGCTGCACGAGTTCCTCCCGGACCAGGTGGACCTCGCGGTGGAGGTGGCGCTGGGGGAATCGCGCGGCGAGGACGTCGGCGACCAGAAAGCGATGCTGCGGAAGGTGAACGAGCTGCACGAGACCAACCCGATGCTGGGCCTCCGTGGGGTGCGCCTGGGCATCGTGAAACCCGGTCTCTACGCGATGCAGGTCCGCGCGATCTTCGAGGCGGCGGCACTGGTCCGGTCCGAAGGCGGTGACCCGAAGGTCGAGGTCATGATCCCGCTGGTCGCGACCGCGCCGGAGCTGCGCCAGATGCGCGAGGAGCTCGAGCCGGTCGCGGCGGAGTCGCTCGGCAACGTGGAGCTCTCGCACCTCGAGTGGGGGACGATGGTCGAGCTCCCGCGGGCCGCGGTCACGGCCGGCGAGATCGCGCAGACGGCGGAGTTCTTCTCGTTCGGGACCAACGATCTGACGCAGACCGCGTTCGGGTTCTCGCGAGACGACATCGGCAAGTTCGTGGGGATGTACGAGGAGCGCAAGCTGGTCCCGGCCAACCCGTTCGTCACGATCGACGTGGACGGCGTGGGCCGCCTGATGCGGATCGCCTCCGACGAAGGTCGCGCGGCGAACCCCACACTGCACGTGGGCATCTGCGGCGAGCACGGCGGAGACCCGGCCAGCGTCGTGTTCTGTCACGAGCTCGGGCTGGACTACGTGAGCTGCTCGCCGTTCCGCGTGGAGACGGCGCGGCTGGCGGCCGGGCAGGCGGCCGTCGGTGCCGCCGAGTCCGCCTCGAAGTCGTCGTGAGCATCTTCGACTGGGCTGGCTTCGACCTCCAGGACCTCACCGGGGGGACGTGGTTGTTCGGCGGCACCGGAGACGCCGCCACCGCGCGGATCGCGGAGGAGCAGTTCCGACTGGGCATCCGACCCGATGTGGAAGGCGAGGCACGCCTCGCCCGGAGCCGCTGGCTGGAGCAGCATCGCGCGGAGTACTCGTTCCCGTGCGGGGTGGTGCCGGAGCCCGAGCCGCCGCCCGAGGCGCCTCGGCTCAACGTCGTGCCACGCGTCCGGCGAACGGTCGCCGTCGTGATCGCGGCCGTGCTGCCGTCCGACCTCGTGTTCCTGCTGGACCAGGACACGGAGACCGTCGAGGAACTCGGCAGGATCCCGAGGACGGCGATCCGTGACGCCGATGTCGTCGACCCGGCCGGCGCTCACGTCCCTGAGCCGGCGCACGAATCGTTCGAGTCGGTGCAGCCGGCGTTGCTCGTCCTCCGATGGTCGAACGACGGGGTCGACGAAGAGGAGCGTTTCGCGTTCCGATCGGTGTGGCTCGCCTGGAAGACGGCGCGCAAGCTGCTGGAGGCACGACGGGGCTGATGCAGCGCCTCGAGGGAGCCCCGTGGTGGACGTCGAAGGGCAACGTGCCGCAACCGATTCGGGAGTCAACGGTCGTGAGATGCATCACGGTGACGCGCGTGAGCATGGGGTAGCGTTCGGCGTCCTCCCTCCTCCCCCACGAAGGAGGGGATGTCATGGCAGGCTCGCCCACCGGTGTTCGGGCGATCTCGTTGGCCCTGACCGGGCTGCTCTCGGTCACACTGTTCGCTGGGTCGTCGGCGCTCGCCGGCCATCTGTCGGACTGGACGCACGACCATTCGGGCGCAGGTGTCCCGCCTCGACCGAGCGGTCTCGCCGGACTCAACAACGTCTTCGGCACACGATGTAGCGACAAGGCCAACAACGCACGGTCGTGGTGGCCGAACGCCGACACGGATCCGTTCGGGGCCGGGAAGTACGTCTTCTACCACACGTACCTCGCCCGCAACATCGGGTTCAACATCCGCAACCACATCAACGCCGCGCATCGCAACGGGGCCCTGTACCCGGGGATCGGCGGCTACAACTGCCGGCTCATCGACGGGTCGACGTCGTGGTCGGTCCACTCCTGGGGAGCCGCGATCGACACGAACTGGCAGCGGAACCCGCGGTACCAGACGTACTGGAACGGGCGAGGCATCGACGGCAAGAACCACAGCACGTACATCCCCGACGTGTGGCGTGGAGGATCCCCCGGCCATCGCTTCTTCTGGGGCCTCAGCTGGGACTCGGCGCCGGATCCCATGCATTTCCAGTACGTCACGAACTACTGATCCCGAGGAGGTTCGAGATGATGGTGCGGAGACTCATGATCGCGGCGGTCGTCGTAGCCTCGTCGGCCGCCGGTCTGCTCACAGCGGGGGCCGGTGGCTCGACAACCGGCTCCGCGCTGGCGGACCTCTCCCGAGGATGTCCGGCCTTGCCGGCATTCGCCCGAGGGGCGCCCGGCCTCGTTTCGGGCCGGGGGCTCTGGGCGGTGGCCGGCGGGCGGCTCGTGTCCATCGGTGCAGGGCGGGTGGTGACCGGCGAGGGACTCTCGTCGGTGGGGGTGCGCCGGCCGGCGACGTCGCTCGGGCGCGCCACGCTCAGGCATCTCGCCCTCCGACCGGGCGTCGGTACCGCCTATGTCATCGATCGGGTCGGCGCCGACGTCGTGGTCGCCGTGACGCCGGAGGGTGTGGACGTTCTGCCCCAAGTGACGGAGGCGTTGCATCCCGCGTGGTCGGCGAGCGGCCGCCTCGCCTGGTCGACGGGCTCGTCGATCGTGGTACGAGACCCCGTCACAGGCGAGACCGACGAGCTCCCGGCGCCCGTTCATGGGGCGCGCGTCTTCGCACCGGTGTTCCAATCGGATCGCCGCGTCGCCGCGGTGGTGTCAACGCCTATCGACGGGGGGGTGCCCGACGGGGAGCAGTCGGGCGACCTGTGGGCCACCGACGTCGGCGGGACGCGGTGGCGCCAGCTCACCCACTTCCGAGCAGAGAGCGACATGTGGGTGACGATCCGTACTCCGGTAGCCCGCGCAGGCGGGATCGATCTCGTGCGGGTCAGCGGGCGTGGTTCGTCGACGGAGGCGCCCAGGTTCGAGCTCTGGCGCTACGAGGACGGCGCGGCAGTACGCGTGAGACGGCTCGACGGCGAGCGCTACCTCGCGGGGTCGCTTCGCGGGAGGCTCCTCTGGAGCCGTCCGGACCCGACGAACGGCAGACATCTGCTCCAGGTCGAGCGGGCGGGCACCATGCACACGATCGGGTGCGGTGCCGTCCTGGTCGACCCGATCGACGTGGCCGATCCGGACCGGCGGGGTGGCGGCTCGTACGTGCCGCTCCGTGGGGATCAGCCGGACGCGGGCGAGGGCACGGGTGCGAGCGCGGACGAGGTCGCGGTGATCGTCGGTGACTTCGAGACTTCCGTCGAAGCCGAGGCCGTGGCGGTGGAGATCCGGCGAACCTACCCTGGCTCCGTCGTGGACGTCGTCGGTAACGATGAGGCGCCGCTCGCGATCCGCCCGGGTGTCTTCGGGGCGTTGCTCCATCTCCCTCACGACGCCGATCCGAGCGCCGCGATCGCCGACTTCCGGACCGCCCTCCCCGCCTACACTCCGAACAGTTGGATCGTGACGCCATGAAGGGCGGGTTCGAGATGCGCGGACCGCTGGTCGCGTTCGGTTTCGCGCTGACGCTGGCCGCCTGCGCGGACGATCCGGGACCCGGGCAGGGCTCCACACCGTCGGTCGCCACGCCGACCGTCTCCCGACCGTCGGCCCCCGCCCCCCCGTATCTGTATCCGGAGCGGTGGATCGCGGTCATCGACGTGGCGTCCGATCCGAGCGACCTCGATGCCCTGACCCAACGGATGCTGGATCCGCTCGGAACCGCGTTGATGGTTGCCCCGACCGAGTGCTTCGAGGGCCTGCCCGATGCCGCGGGCGACGGATACCTCATCGGTGCCGTGGGCGACTCACGCCGAGAGGTCGAGGGACGGGTTGTGGACGCGGGCGAGGAGGTGGCGTTCGTCGCGAACGTGAAGATCGTCTGCTCGGACTGAACCGTCCGGAGAAGCGTTGCTAGCCTTGGATGGTGCGACTCCTCCGTCGGCATCCGGTCGTGGCATCCATCGCCTTCGTGGTGTTCCTCTCCGCCGGCTTCCTCGCCGGCTGCGCGATCGTGGTGTGGCGGGCAGCCCACCATGACGACGCCTCGCAGCTCGACCGGGCAGACGCGATCGTGGTCCTGGGCGCGGCGCAGTACGACGGCGCGCCGTCCCCGGTGTTCGCCGGGCGCCTGGATCACGCCGCGCTCCTGTACGAGCAGGGCAGGGCGGAGCGCGTCCTCGTCTTGGGCGGAGGGCAGCCCGGCGACCGGTTCACCGAGGCGGAGGCGGGCGCTGCGTACCTCGTGGAGCGAGGCGTGCCCTCGGAGGCGATCGTCCTGGTCCCCGAGGGGCGCACGACGTTCGGCTCGCTCCGGGCTGCCGCCCCCGTGATGCGGGAGGCCGGGATCGGCTCGGCGTTCCTCGTGTCCGACCCGTGGCACAACGCCCGGGTGGAGCGGATGGCCGGGGACCTCGGGATCGAGGGACACGCATCCGCGACCTGGCAGTCGGCGGCGACCTCACAGGAGACGCGGTTCGAGGGGTACGTGCGCGAGACGTTCGCGTACCTCTACTACCGACTGTTCGGCGGGTAGGTGCAGAAGAACCCGAGACCGGCCTGTCTCCCGCCGCCGCTACCATGGACACGATGAGGACCCCTCGTGAGCGAACAGAAAAGATCGAACGACAGGTCCTCTCGGACCGAGCCCAGCTGGCCTCGGCCAGCAAAGGACGCGAGCAGGACGACCCGCAGGACGACCTCAGGACCGTCTACCAGCGCGACCGGGATCGGATCGTCCACGCCAAGGCGTTCCGGCGGCTCAAGCACAAGACGCAGGTGTTCCTCTCGCCGCAGGGCGACCACTACCGAGTCCGGCTGACCCACACCCTCGACGTGTCGCAGATCGCGCGGACGGCGGCTCGCGCGCTCCGGCTGAACGAGGACCTCGCGGAGGCGATCGCCCTCGGCCACGACCTCGGCCACACGCCGTTCGGACACCTGGGGGAGCAGGCGCTGACGCCGTTCCTCGGCCGGCCGTTCCGCCATTCGGAGCAGTCGCTGCGGGTCGTGGACCACCTCGAGAACAGCGGAGAGGGCCTGAACCTCACGTGGGAGGTCCGCGACGGGATCGTGAACCATCCCTGGTCCATGCCTCCGCCCTCGACGTTGGAGGCGCAGATCGTCCGGTTCGCGGACCGGATCGCGTACCTGAACCACGACGTGGACGACGCGCTGCGAGCGGGCCTCCTGACCGAGGCCGAGCTCCCCGCCGGACCGATGCGGGTCCTCGGAGCGACACACGCCGCGCGGATCAACACCCTCGTGACCGACCTCGTGGGCGCGAGCGAGGACCAGCCCGAGATCCGGCTGACGAAGCCCGTGTTCGCTGCCCTGGACGGTCTCCGCGACTTCATGTTCGAGCAGGTGTACCTCCGCGAGGACACCCACGGGGAGCACGAGCGCGCCACGCGGCTGCTCCGCGAGCTGTTCCAGCATTTCCTGGACCATCCGGACGACATGCCCGAGGAGCACCATCGGGCGCCGGGCGACCTCCCGATCCGCGTGGCCGACTACATCTCGGGCATGACGGACCGGTACGCGCTCCGCATGTACGAGCGACTGTTCCTTCCCCGGGGCTGGCTGCACGACCAGGGGTAGGGATGGCCCAGAGAAGATGAGCAGGATCAGGCAGGAGGACATCGATGCGGTCAAGGAGCGGACGGACATCGTCGCGCTCGTCTCCCAGTATCTGACCCTCAAGAAGACGGGCCACGACTCGATGTCCGGCCTCTGCCCATTCCACCAGGAGAAGACGGCGTCGTTCAGTGTCTCGCCGGCGAAGGGCGTCTTCTACTGCTTCGGCTGCGGCGAGGGAGGCGACGCGATCGCGTTCCTCCGCAAGCTCGAGAGCCTCTCCTACGTGGAGGCGATCGACCGGCTCGCGCAGCAGGCGGGGGTCACGCTGCGGTACGAAGGTGACTCGGCGGCCGAGCGCCGCGAGGCGGCACGGCGAGGCGCCCTGTTCCGGGCGAACGAGGAGGCCGCGAAGCTCTACGCGCGGACGCTGCTCGACGGCCGGGAGGCCGAGGACGCGCGCGCCTACGTCCAGGAACGAGGGCTGTCGCCGGAGTCGATCGAGACCTTCGGGATCGGCTACGCGCCCGGCTACCCGGACTTCCTGCTGCGCCGCCTCGCGAAAGACCTCGGTCCCGACGCGCTGATCGAGGCGGGGCTCGCGACCAAGGGAGAGGACGGTGTGGTCCGCGACCGGTTCCGGGCGCGGCTCACGTTCCCGATCCAGGACCTCCAGGGCCGCTACCTGGGCTTCGGCGCACGGGTGCTGCCGAGCGACGCGCGGGCAGGCGAGCAGGCGAAGTACCTGAACACGGCCGAGACGCCGATCTACCGCAAGGGCGAGGTGCTCTACAACCTCCACAAGGCTCGGCAGGCGGTCGCACGGTCGAGTCAGGTCTTCGTCGTCGAGGGCTACACGGACGTGATCGGGCTTGCGCAGGCGGGGATCGAGAACGCGGTCGCCACCTGCGGGACGGCGCTCGGCGAGGGCCACTTCAAGCTGCTCTCGCGGTTCGCCCAACAGGCCGTGCTCGCGTTCGACTCCGACGAGGCGGGGGCGCGAGCGGCCGAGCGTGCGTTCGCGTTCCAGGAGCAGTACCCGGTCCAGGCCGTCGTGATGATCATGCCCGAGGGGCTCGACCCGGCCGAGTTCGTGGCCAAGCGCGGGCCCGACGAGGTCCGGGAGGCGGCGAAGATGGCGCGGCCGCTGGTCGAGTACATGGTCCGACGGACGGTCGAGCGTCACGACCTGTCCAACGTGGAGGGACAGTCCTCGGCCGTCGCCAACGCCCTCCCGATCCTGCAGGGCCTCACCGACCCGGTCCGCCGCAGCGAGTACGGGCACCTGCTGGCCGACCTCACGGGCGTCTCGGAGGACTCGGTGCGGACGGCCCTCGAGCGCCGCCTCGGGGGCCATCCCGAGCAGGTGGCGAAGACGCTGAAGCGACTCACCGCGCGCGACCGGGT
This sequence comes from Actinomycetota bacterium, assembly GCA_050696355.1. Classification (GTDB taxonomy): domain Bacteria; phylum Actinomycetota; class UBA4738; order UBA4738; family HRBIN12; genus JAJNBA01. The sequence continues at coordinate 3,906 of JBOGVD010000085.1, read as the reverse complement.
GGAGCGGGAGATGCTCCGCCTGCTGGTCCGCGAGCGAGCGCTCTTCGACGAGTTCGCGCCTCGGCTCTCCGACAACCATGTCCGGACGCCGGCGGGGCGGGCGGCGTTGGCGGGGTTGCGCGAGACCACCGGTGACGCCAGGGCGCTCGCCGGCTCCGAGGACCCCAAGGTCGCGTCGGCGATCAGCGCCCTGGCGGTCGAGCCGGTCGAGGGCGAGCCCACGCGCGAGTACGCGACGCACGTCTTCGCCCGGCTGCAGGAGTTCGTGTTGAAGGCCAAGAGCGACGAGCTGCGCGTCCGGTTGCAGAAGCTGAACCCGCAGACGGAGGCCGGCTACGACGAGCTGTTCCACGAGCTGGTCACCGTGGACGGCGAGCTCCGCCGGATCCGTCAGGGACTGCTCGATGCGAGCTAGGGGGTCGCTCGTCCCTCACGTCCGGGTCGGTGCCGCCGACGGTTCCGTACACTCTAGGCCGTGCTCCCAACGCAACTGGACGACCCCCGTTGAGCGCGGCCCGCGAACCCACGTCTGACACCTACAGCCTCGACGAGGTGAAGGAACAGCTCGTCGTCTCCGGCCGCGAACGCGGCTTCGTCACGTCGGGTGACGTCTTCGAAGCCCTGCCGGAGATCACGCCCGACCAGGTGGAGGACGTCCTCGCGCAGATCACCGATCACCTCACCACGGAGGGCATCGAGATCATCGAGCTCCCCGGCGACGACACCGACGCCGTGACCCAGATCCGCATCGAGGTCGACGCCCTGAAGGCCCCGACGAACGATCCGGTGCGGATGTACCTGAAGGAGATCGGGAAGGTCCCGCTGCTGAACGCCCCGCAGGAGGTGGATCTCGCCCGTCGGATCGAGGCGGGGGAGCTTTGCACAGACCTGCAGGAGCAGATCGCGTCGGACGGGAAGCCGGATCCCAAGCGGTTCCGGCTGGCCACGACCCGGGTCTGGGAGATCTGGGACCACCAGGTTCGGGCATTCGGCAAGGTCGAGGGCATCGGCCGTGACCCTCTCGCGCAGAAGAAGTCCTACCGGCCGAAGACCGACCAGGATCTCGTCACCTACCTACACCGGATCGAGCGGGACGGGCAGCTCGCCAAGCGCAAGCTGATCGAGGCGAACCTCCGCCTCGTGGTCTCGATCGCCAAGCGCTACGTGGGTCGCGGGATGCTCTTCCTCGACCTGATCCAGGAGGGGAACCTCGGTCTGATCCGCGCCGTGGAGAAGTTCGATCACTCGAAGGGCTTCAAGTTCTCGACGTACGCGACCTGGTGGATCCGCCAGGCGATCACGCGGGCCATCGCGGACCAGGCGCGGACGATCCGGATCCCGGTGCACATGGTCGAGACGATCAACAAGCTCGTGCGGGTCCAGCGGCAGCTGCTGCAGGATCTCGGGCGGGAGCCCACACCCGAGGAGATCGGCAAGGTCATGGGGATCAGCGCCGAGAAGGTGCGCGAGATCCAGAAGGTCTCCCAGGAGCCCGTCTCGCTGGAGACGCCGATCGGTGAGGAGGAGGACTCTCACCTCGGGGACTTCATCGAGGACTCCGACGCCGTTGTCCCGGTGGACGCGGCGTCGTTCATCCTGTTGCAGGAGCAGCTCGGCTCCGTTCTCCACACGCTCTCCGAGCGGGAGAAGAAGGTGATCGAGCTCCGGTTCGGCCTCGCGGACGGGCATCCGAGAACGCTAGAGGAGGTTGGCCGGGAGTTCGGCGTGACGCGCGAGCGGATCCGTCAGATCGAGTCGAAGACCCTGTCCAAGCTCCGGCACCCCTCGCGCTCACAACGCCTGCGCGACTACCTCGAGTAGGCGGGCGCCAGGCGCCCGTGATCCCCGAGACCTGTCCAGATCAGGTGAGGGCGTTGACCAATTCGCCGTTCTCGTAGACCGAGTTGGTTTCCTGGCCGAGGAATGTCACGGCCACGACGACCACCAGCGCGATCAACGCGATCATCAAGGCATACTCGACCGCGGTGGCCCCATCCTCCGAGGCCATCCATCGCTTCCATGCAGCGTAGAGTCCCATCCTCCCAACGCCTGCCTTTCATCACCCCGAGCACCGAGATGCCCTCGGGTTCGTGCGCCGCGGCTACCCTAGGAGCAGACGCGGCAGCGCTCTTGTATCACAAGGCATCGGCATCTGTATACAAGAGCTTGAGGGTGGGAGCGGCTCCGGGTCCGCTCACGAGCCCACGTCCCCGCTCGGGCCCCCGGCCGGAGTCGCCGCGTCAGTTCCAGGCGGCGACGTCGTCCTCGCCCAAGCGATCGCGGATCTCGTTCCGGACCCGCCGGATCGCCTCGAGGCTCTTGCCCGTTGCGGCGTCCGTGAGCCGCTGGACCTGGGTGGACACGAGCCGGAGGGCCGGCCGCTGGTCGCCGCCGGTGCGCCGCGGTCCGTGCACGACGTTCGGATCGTCCTCGCGGAGCTTGCCCGCAACCTTCAGGCCGATCACGACGCCGGCGACGAGGAGGATCAGGGATCGGAGCTTCACGAACGACAGCCTACCCGTCGGGGGTCGCGGTCGGTGCGGAGGCGCTTGCTAGACTCGCGAGGCTCCGTTCCGGGGTAGCTCAATCGGCAGAGCGGCGGACTGTTAATCCGTAGGTTGTGGGTTCGAGTCCCACCCCCGGAGCCAAGGCACGTCCCCGTCCTTGGAGCGTTGTCGACCGAGCCGACATCGCAGGTCAGCCAACCGCTCGGCGACAACCCGTCGCTCCTTGTTCATCTGCGCTACAGCGAGCGTCCGTTCTTGCCGACGAACATCGTATGGAACGCAACGGAGGGGATGCCATGCTCGAAGAGCTCGCAGGACCCGCCGGGAAGCACTCGGTCCGTCACGGTCGGTCCGAGGATCCGGTCCGCCTCTTCCGGGGGATCCTCGTCTCCGTGGCTCTCAGCCTGCCGGTCTGGATCGGGACGATCTGGGGCCTGACGAAGATCGCCTGAAACGGTCTCCGGATCCTTGCTTCGGGGCAGGTCGGTCTATCTGACGCGGAACACGTGGACCGCGTACTTGAGCGGATCGGCATTGGAGAGCGCGTCGGCGCCGTCGCTCACGTAGTAGCGCGAACGGATCAGCTCGACGGCTCGACTGTCGTCGATCCCGAACCGACCGAGATCGAACGTCCATCCGCTGACGAGGCGCTTGGTGGACCATCGCACACGTCGGAGCTTCTCCTCATGCGTCGTGACGAAGAGGGATGCACCCTTGGGCGTGAACCCCATGCCCGTGATGCCGCCGAGTCCGGGAACGCGGAAGGGTCGCCCGAGGGCGTTCGTTTGGTAGCGGTAGCTTCGAAGGTCCCTTCCATGAGCGACGTAGATCTTGCCGTTCGCGGAGTTCCACCCGGCGCCGTCGAACCTCGCGTTCCCCGGCAGGGGCTGGTAGGACACGACGCGCAGCCGTCCACGGATCCGCCCGAGACGGAACACCGTCGGTCGGGAGGACGACGCGCAGCACGAACCGGAGAAGACGTAGAGCGAATCGCGGGCGCGATCGTAGGCGATGCTCTCGAAGTCGATGGCTCGGTTGACCCCCGCCCGCCTCCCTCCGCCGGCTCGCCTCGCCGCCTCGAAGGCCTTCCTCCCGATGACCCGCTTCAGGCGACCCGTGGCCGGATCCACCTCGTACACCGCTCGGCCGTTGTCGTCCGCGAGCCACAGGGACCGGTCGCGCGGTACGTAGGCGCTGCCCTCGTTGTCCCTCATGGAGACGTTCCTGTTCACGAACGGCGTCGTCCGGATCGCGCGCAGCCGGTCCAGTCGTGGCGCCGCGAGCGCCAGGTCGTGTGAGGCCAACGCGATGAGCGATGTCAACAGGAAGAGACCTGCAGGTCGGATGCGATTCCGAGGTCGACGGGGGGTCACGGTATCGGCTCTGTCACTGTCACGTG
>JBOGVD010000084.1:0-7669 GCA_050696355.1 Actinomycetota bacterium | reverse complement strand
GCCCCGAAGCGAGCCCGCTGGGTCTGAGACCAAGGGAATCCACCCAGCGGTAATCGTGTCAAACGACGTTGGGAACATGTGGTCAAGAACGGTGATAGTGGCTGCTGTGACCTCCAAGCCCTCCAGGAATCGCCAGACCTGGGATGTTCATCTTCCAGCCGGACAACCCCTCCCCGAAGCTGGTCGCATCCAAGGCAACCAGCTGTACACCATTGCGAAGGGCCGCCTGGGCAGGTACCTCGGCTCGCTATCCGCCATGCAGGTGGTCGACCTCGATCAAGCCCTTCGCGTCAGTCTGGGCATGGACGGCACGACCCCCCCGATCCCTGACTGACGGAAGGGTTGATCGTGCCGATCGAGCATCCCTGCGAGTGGGAACGGTTGAGCGGTTCCCCATGCGAGCGGATCGGTAACCAGAAGCTCCCGATCCATTTCACTGAAGGCTCTGGTGACCCAAGTATGCCGGGCCGTGCTGGCGGGACCCTTCGTTGGCTGAACCTGTGCGATGAGCACTTCGTGGAGGCTCAACGCCGCTCAGACTCAAACTGACCCACTACCCGGCGCGGAGCTCTTGGGCCCACGCGATGACCTCATCGGCGCTCCGGTAGTTCAAGATCCGGTCTCGGGGAACCTCGGCCAGGGCCGCCACGGCCATCCCGAAGGGCAGGAAGTCCAGCTCGAGGGCGGAGTGGGCGTCGCTCCCGATCGAGAACCACCGGACGTCTTCGGCCACCGCCACGCGGGCGAGCTCCACGCTCAGGTCCTGACGGGCGGGTGTGGCGTCGAGCTCGACCGCCTTGCCCAGGATCGCGGCCTCCGCGAAGACCCGCGGCCAGTCCGCGTGCAGGCCGGCGCGCCGCCCGTACATCCGGGCCTGAGGGTGCGCGAGCACGTGGACGGAAGGGTTCCGGAGCGCCGCGAGGTAGCGCTCGGTCTGGTCGTTTCGGACGCGCAGCTTGGAATGGAAGGCGCCGAGGACGAGGTCCAGGGGCGACAACGCCTCCGGATCCATGTCCGCGGCGCCGTCGACGAAGACGTCCATCTCCATCGAGCGCAGCACGCGGAAGGGATCGCCGGCGGATGCGAGCTCGGTGTTCAACGCGTCGATCCGCGCGACCTGGTCGAGGAGGCGGCCCTCGTCCATGCCGTTCGCGATCGTCAGGCTCTTGGAGTGGTCGGTGATCGAGATGAACGGCCGGCCGAGCGTGCGCGCGGCCGCCGCCATCTCGGCCAGCGGGAGCCCACCGTCGCTGTCGGTCGTGTGCACCTGCAGGTCGGCGTGGGGTGTGCGCTCCCAGGTCGGATCCGCATCGAGGACCTTCCGGACCTCCGCGAGCGAGAGGAAGCCCCGGCGCGTCTCGTCGGCTTCGGGGATCTCGGGCGGGGCGTCGAGCCAGCCATGGATCACCGCCGCCACCCGGGGACCGACGGCACGCAGCTCGGTGAGGGATCGGCCCGCCTCCGCCAGGTCAGCGGCCTCCTCGGTCCAGAAGCGAGCCGACCTCGACGCCCGGTGGAGGGCACGCCGGCGGTGCGCGGTCTCCTCGTCGCCGGCCCGCCAGAGGAGCTCGGCCAGGTCGCCGTTCGAAAGGGTCACGGCTGCGCCGCGGCGTCACGGGGTCGCTCGTAGCGGACCCCGAACCAGACCTCGTCCCCTTCCCGATGCTCCAAGCGTTCGACGAATCGCATCCCGACCTTCTCGGCGACGCGGATCGAGGGACGGTTGTCCGCGCTCGCGTAGGCACGGACGAGGTCGGCGCCGAGCGTGCCGAAGGCGTAGTCGACCAGGGCGCCGACGGCCTCCGTCGCGTACCCACGCCCCTGGACCGCCGGCGACATCGTGTAGCCCACCTTCAGGACGCCCGGCTCGCCCTCCGCCGGGCTGATGCCCACGTCCCCGACGAGCCGCCTCCCGTCCCGCTCCTCCACGGAGAACTGGACCCAGCCGCCCGGCTCGCCCGGCCGGCGGCCATGCATCTCCTCGATGTCGGCTCGCACGCCGTCGGGATCCGTGCGCTCCCAGCCCTGCTGCCGCCTGACCTCCGGGTCGCTGCGATAGCCCGAGATCGTCTCGGCGTCTTCCGGCCGGGATCGACGGAGGACGAGACGTTCGGTGACGAGACGATCGAAGTCGGTGTCGACCCGCATGGCGGCAGCGTACCGAGTAGCCTGCCCCGCGCGGAACCGGCGAGCTGGGGCGGAGGTGGGTCGGACATGGAACCGTGGTCGTTCGCACCGAAGGGCCGATTCGACGAACACACGCTGGTGAGCCGGTCGCTCCAGGGGAATCCCCTCGGCGACCCCCACGAGCGACCGCTCTGGGTCTCCACGCCCCCCGGCTACGACGACGATCCGGAACGGTGCTACCCCTCCGTGTACGCGATCCAGGGCCTGACCGGTCAGCTGGACATGTGGAGGAACCGATCGCCGTTCCGACGCAACTTCCCGGAGCTCGCCGACGACCTCTTCGCGCAGGGCGAGGCGCCGCCCGTGATCGTGGTCTGGGTCGACTGCTGGACCTCGATCGGCGGCAGCCAGTTCCTCGACTCACCGGGCACGGGGAACTACCTCAGCTACCTGTGCGACGAGGTCGTCCCGTTCGTCGACGAGCGGTATCGGACGCTCGCCGACCGCGACCACCGTGGGATCGCGGGCAAGTCGAGCGGAGGCTACGGCGCGATGGTCGTGCCGATGCTGCGGCCGGAGCTGTGGGGAGGGCTCGCGACGCACGCGGGCGACGCGTTGTTCGAGGCGTGCTACCTGCCCGAGTTCCGGGAGTCGGCCCGGGCGCTCCGCGACGACTACGGAGGGTCCTTCGACGCATTCTGGAAGGACTTCCGCGCTCGCCCCGCGTTCTCGAAAGAGAGCGATGGCCACCTCCTGAACGACTGGTGCACGGCCGCGTGCTACTCGGCCGACCCGGACGGCACCGTCCGATTGCCGTTCGACCCGGCGACGGGCGAGCTGATCCCCGCGATCTGGGACCGCTGGCTCGCGCTCGATCCGGTGCGCATGGTCCCGACGCACGCCGAGACCCTGCGGTCGATGCGCGCGATCTACATCGACGCCGGCAAGAAGGACGAGTATTTCCTCGACCTCGGTGCGGAGGCGTTCCGCCGCGAGCTCGAGAAGATCGGCGTCACGGACGTGTTCTTCGAGCTCTTCGACGCGACCCACATGTCGATCGAGTACCGCTACCCGATCAGCCTGAAGTACCTGGCCGAACGGCTGTCGGCGTAGCGAGGCCGACGGCGGATGCCGGCGCCCTCGCCGGCACCTCTCTGTCGTAGAGCTCTGTTCGGCGTCGCCGGGGTTCAGCCGGGTTGCACCGGTTCGAACACCGGTATCGACATCGGTCTCGGACGAAATGCGTCTCTGCCGCCCCGGGTGAGGGAGGAGAGATAGAAGCAGACCGTCAGGCGAGAACGAGGCGCATATCCCGCATGAGCACCGTCGAAGAGTCTGTCGAAGTGAAGGTGCCTGTCCGCGTTGGCCTACAACCAGTGGACCCAGTTCGAGGAGTTCCCGCGGTTCACGGAAGGCGTCGAGAAGGTGCAGCAGCTCGACGATCGACGTCTCCACTGGGTGTCGGAGATCGGCGGGAAGCGCGACGAGTGGACGCCGAGATCAGCGAGCATCGCCCCGACAGCGCTTGGCGTGGCACAGCACCACCGGCGCCACGAACGCCGGTGCCGTGACGTTCCACCTGCTGAGCGACGACCGGACGAAGGTCATGGTCCAGCTCGAGCACGAGCCGGAGGGCGCGGTCGAGAAGGCCGGTGACGTGCTCGGCGTCGTGAAACGCCGCGCGAACGGCGACCTCGAGCGCTTCAAGGAGTGCATCGAGGCGCGCGGACAGGAGACCGGCGCTTGGCCCGGCGAGATCGACGGGCCGGCCGACGTTTTCCCGTTCCCGGCTAGGACTCGGCCGGCGCGCTCGACGCCTGCGCCCGCTCCTCGATCGACAGCACCAGCACATCGAGCTCGTGGCCTTTGAGCGATACATGACGGGGCTCGAGCCCTGCTGGCTCGAGCGCCGTCGCCACCTCGTGCGTCACGAGGATCTCCCCCGGGCCGGCCTCGGCCGCGAGATGCGCCGCGACGTTGATCGTATCGCCGAACGCCGTGAACTCGCTCTCCATGCCTCGCGGGATGAAGCCGACGAACGATCGGCCGGTGTGCACCCCGGCTCCGAGCCGGAGCCACGGTCCGGCCTCGGAGCCGTAGCCGGCCGAGGCGAACAGCGCGCGCGCCGCATCGACGGCGCGCGCGGCGTGCGTCGGTCCAGCCATGAACGGCGCGAAGAACCCGACGACCTCGTCGCCGACGAACTTGTCGAGCAGCCCGTCGTGGTCGAAGAGGGCCTTCGTCGCGACCTCGTAGAACCGCTGCATCACCTGCGTGAACCCGATCGTGCCGAGTCGCCGCGCCAGGTCGCTCGAACGGCGCACGTCGACGAACAGGAACGAGATGTCGACCTCCGCACCCGTGATCTCGTCCTTGCTCATCCCGGTGACGCATCGGCGGCACAGGTTCGGGTTCTTGTCCCACGGCAGGTTGGTGTCCGACAGGTGGCGGAGCACCCACCCGCCGGGGCCTGCGAACGGCATGCTGCACAGCCGGCACCTCGGGTCCGTGGGGATCCGACCGAGCGTGCGTCGTCCCATGTTGATGTGCTTGTGCGTGCCCTCGAGGTAGGCGCGCCACTCCTCCTCGGAGACGATTCGGGTTTTCTTCGCCATCGGGCTTCCTACCCCTCGACGTCGGCCTGGGCGCCCGCCGAGGACCTGGCGCGCTCGTCGATCGAGACCACGAACGCGTCCAGCTCGTACCCCTTGAGCGAGACGTGGCGCCGTTCGAGAGCGCCGGTCCCGATCGCCGCGCCCACCGCCTCGGTGACGAGGATCTCCCCGGCTCCGGCCTGGGCGGCCAGATGCGCCGCCACGTTGATCGTGTCGCCGAGGGCCGTGAACTCGCTCTGCTCGCCCCGGGAGACGTAGCCAACGAACGCGGGCCCGGTGTGCACCCCCGCTCCGAGCGGCACCCACGGCCCCTCGTCGGTCCCGTACCCGACGGCTCGGAAGATCGAGCGCGCGGTCTCGACGGCGGCCTCGGGATGGCGGTCTCCGAGCATGAACGGCAGGAAGAACCCGACGACCTCGTCCCCGACGATCTTGTCGAGCAGGGCCTCGTGCTCGAAGAGCGCGCGTGTGGCCTCCGAGTAGAACCGCTGCATCAGGAGCGTGAACTCCCGGGTGCCGAGCTGGCGCGCCAACTCGCTGGACTTCCGGACGTCGACGAACAGGAACGAGACGGGGACCTCGGCGCCCATCACGTCGAAGGCGCTGATCTGGAGCACGCACCGGCGGCACAGGCTCGGGTTCTTCTCCCAGGGGTCGTTGACCCGCGACAGCCGGCGCAAGAGGAACCCACCGGGACCACGGAACGGCGTGTAGCACAGACGGCAGCGAGGGTCCGCGGGGAACAGCCCTCGGATCCGCCGGCTCTTGTGCGCGACCGGGTGCCGGCCCTCCAGCAGGGAGCGCCACTCGTCCTCCGACAACATGTTGCTCTTCGGCATCGATCCCTCCCGTCGGCGGTGGCCACGATAGGCCAGACACGCCGCGCTGGCGAGGGCTGAACGGGCGGCACGCCTGGACGCGGTCGCGGCTCAGGCGTCGAGATCCATGGAGGCGGACGGTCGTTCGTCCGATGCATCAGCTGCGTGAACTCGAGGGTTCCCAGACGTCGCGCGAGATCCCTCGAGGTGGGCGCGCCACTCCTCTTCGGCCACGATCCGGCTCTGGCCCACCCCACTCCCGAACGGGTCAGGCCTGCAACGATAGGCGAGCCATGGACCGCCTGCTGGGACTGCTGCCCGGGGAGCGGCGGACGGTGGGGACGGCCGCCGCGGCCGCCTTCGCGTCCGCCGCCGGGCTCACGCTCGCGGCGAGCAGCATCGACGCGCTCCTGTTCGCTCGCGGCGGCGTGGAGGATCTGCCCGTCCTGTACCTGTTCCTCGGCGCCACGATGTTCCTCGCGACGCTCGGCGTCTCGGTGCTGCTCGGCCGCCTCGGCCGGGGACGAGCCTTCCTCGCCGTGCCCGCCGCGATCGCCCTGATCGCGGGGGTGTCCCGCCTGGCCCTCGCCACCGGCGCGACATGGATCTACCCCGCCCTCTGGCTGCTCCGCGGCGCCTCGGAGTTCCTGCTCGGCCTCGCCGTCTGGGGGCTCGCGGGCCTCGTGACCGACACGCGGCAGGCGAAGCGCTTCTTCCCCCTGATCGGCGGCGCCGCGGTCCTCGGACAGGTCCTCGGCGGGCTCGCCACCCGCCGGCTCGCGGGATGGCTCGGGACGGAGAACCTGGTCCTCGTGTGGCTCGGCACGCTCGTGGTGGTCCTCGTGCTCGGCCGGAAGCTCGTCGTCGACGCCGGAGCGGGCGCTTCCCCCCGGCGGCGTGGGCGCGTGCCGGCGATCGCCGAGATGCGCGACGGCTTCCGCCACGCGCTGCGCTCGCCGCTGCTCCGGTGGATGTCCGTCGGGTCGGTCCTGTTCTCCCTCCTGTTCTTCTCGCTGTACCTCCCGTTCTCTCGTGCCGCCGTCGAGCGATACCCGCAGCCGGCCGATCTCGCCGGGTTCCTCGGCCTGTTCCTTGGTGTGTCCACCGCGGTGACCCTGCTGGTGTCCCTCGTGGTGATGAATCGCCTGCTGTCGAGACTGGGGATCCCCACGGTGATGATGGTCCTGCCGGTCCTCTACCTCGTGGCGTTCGGCGTGCTCACGATCGCGTCCTCGTTCGCGATCCTCCTCGCGTTCCGGTTCACCCAGGTGGTGTGGCTGCAGGGCGGTGCGTCGAGCGCGTGGGAGGCGGTGATCAACACGGTCCCCGGCGAGCGGCGCGACCGGATGCGGGCGTTCCTGTACGGCGGACCCACGCAGATCGGCACGGTGCTGGCCGGCGTCGTCACGATCGTCGGCGAGCGTGCCGTCTCCCCCCGCGTCCTGTACGGGCTCGGGCTCGCGGCCGCGGCGGGCGCCGTGTACGCGATGGTGCGGGTGCGACGGGCCTACGCCTCGGAGCTCGTCATCGCGCTCCGGGAAGGGCGGCCGCAGGTCTTCGGCGGCGCCCCGGGAGCGGGAGAGCCGTTCGGCCTCGCTCGCGCCGACCGCGCGGCCGCGGCGGTCGCGATCGGCGCGATGGACGACACGGACGCCGGCGTGCGCCGCGTCGCCGCCGAGCTCCTCGGGGGACTCGAGGCCCCCGGGGCCACCGAGGCGCTGATCAGAGCCGTCCGCGACGAGGATCCGGCGGTGCGGGCGACGGCGCTTCGATCCCTCGCCCGGTTCGAGGTCTTCGCCGCGTCCGACGCGATCCCGGACCGCCTGACGGATCCGGTGCCCGAGGTCCGACTGGCCGCCCTGGATGCGCTGGGAACCCTGCGCGCGGACCGAAGCCGGGCCCGCTCCCTGCTCGCCGACCCCGACGGGCTCGTCCGGGCTCGCGCCGCCGCGATGCTCCTCGAGGACGGCGGCGTCGGAGGAGACGCCGAGGCGACGGCGGCGCTCGCGACGCTCACCCGGTCGCCCCACGCGGAGGCGAGGGCCGCCGCGTTCCGCGCCCTCGCCGCGTCCCCGGACCCCGCAGCGGCCGACCTCGCCCGGGCGGGGC
>JBOGVD010000083.1:0-60547 GCA_050696355.1 Actinomycetota bacterium | reverse complement strand
GCTCAACTCCGCGGGCCACTTCGCCGAGCGACACGGACTGATCGTGATCATCGCGCTGGGTGAGTCGGTCGTGGCGATCGGAGTCGGTGTGGTGAGCGAGCCGATCTCCTGGCCGATCATCGCCGCGACGATCCTGGGACTCGTGGTGGCTGGGTGCCTGTGGTGGGCCTACTTCGACGTCGCGTCGATCGTGGCCGAGCGCGTGCTGCGGCGGCTGCAGGGGGAAGAGCGGGCTCGGCTCGCGCGCGACGCCTACAGCTACCTGCACCTGCCGATGGTGGCCGGCGTCGCGCTGCTCGCGCTCGGGATCGAGCAGGTGCTCGAGCACGTCGGCGAGTCGAGCCACCGCGAGCTCGCGGAGCCGCTGCCGATGCTGGCGCTCGGGGCCCTGTACGCGGGCACCGCGCTCTTCCTGTTCGCCCACGCCGCGTTCAAATACCGGACGTGGGGTCAGCTGACGCTGCGACGCATCGCGGTCGGCGTCGTCATCTGCGCGATGATCCCGTTCGTCTCGGGGCTGCCCGCGCTCGCCGCGCTTGCCGTCCTCACCCTGGTGATGGTCGCGATGATCGCGTCGGAGGCCGTGCGGTACTCGGAGGTACGCGAGCAGATCCGTCACGAGGATGTCGGTCCCGAGGCGCACCGCACGCACACGGCGACGGACCCCTCCGCGGAAGATCCCTAGCTCACGACGACTCCAGGAGCTCCTTCAGGTTGCCAGGACGGTGGTCCACGCCTGCTCGGAGACGGCCTTCGTCTCCTCCGACGGGAGGTTGCGCTCGGTGAGGGTGAGCTCGATGCTCCCGTCGCGACCCGAGAGGGTCCAGGTGACCTCCTGATGGTGCTCGGGGCTGTCCGGCCGGCCGGAGAGCTCGCTCCGATGGGTGTGGACGAGCACCCGCGGCGGCTCGATCCGAACGATCTCTCCCCGGTCCTCGTACGGCTTCCCCTGCCACTCGCCGATGGACGATCGGGCTCCCCGGCTGCCAGTCGGTCTCGGTGTCCACCCCGAAGAACCACCGCTTGATCACCTCCGGCGTCGTGATCGCCTTCCAGACCTCCGCGGTGGGCGCGTCGATGGTCACGGAGCTCGAGGTGCTGAGGTCGGTCGTCATGCTCTCTCCTTTCTCACCGGGCGCCGCGGCAAACCTCACGGCTCGCGCGCGATCAGGTCGGCGAGGCGGTCGAGGAACCCGACCTGACCTCGGAGCAGCTTCCGCCGGGCCTCCTCGATGCCGAACCAGCCGCCGCGGTCGACCTCGGGGAACTCCTGGGTTCGGCCGGACCGAGGGGGCCACTCCATCTCGAACGTGTTGCTCCGGATCTCGCTCACGTCCGCGTCGCCCTCGAGCGCCCAGGCGCTCACGCGCTTCCCGCTCGGTTGGCGGATCTCGCCCAGGGACTCGGCCGGGCCGCGGTCGGGCGGCTCGGCGCCGGTCTCCTCACGGAACTCGCGGAGCGCCACACCGAGCGGATCCTCGTCCGGCTCGTATTCGCCCTTCGGCATCGACCACGCGCCGTCGTCCTTCCTCGCCCAGTACGGCCCTCCCGGGTGCACGAGCAGGACCTCGAGCTGGCCCTCGACCCGGCGGTACACGAGGAGTCCGGCGCTCAGCGTGGGCACGGTCACCCCTCCGACCGGGCGTGGATCTCCCGGACCGTCTCGATCGTGTCGGCCTCGTCGGCTCGCTTGTCCGGGCGATACCCCTTCACCCGGGCGAACCGCAGCGCGAGCCCGCCCGGGTAGCGCGGGCTGGGCTGCAACCCGTCGAACGCGACCTCCACGACGAGCTCCGGCCGGACGTGCACGGTGATCCCCTCGCGGCCCGTCTCGAGCTCCTGCAACCGCTCCGTCTGCCAGGTGAGCATCGCGTCGGTCATCCCCTTGAAGGTCTTGCCGAGCATCACGAATCCTCCCGCTTCCGGGTCGCGCGCCCCGAGATGCAGGTTGCTGAGCCATCCCTGGCGGCGCCCGTGGCCCCACTCCGCCGCCAGGACGACGAGGTCGAGCGTGACGGCCCGCTTGACCTTGATCCAACTTGCGCCGCGACGCCCGGCCTCGTAGGGCGCGTCGAGCGCCTTCACCATCACGCCCTCGTGGCCGCGGGTTAGGGCGTCCTCGAGGAAGCGCTCGGCCTCGGAGGTGTCCTCGGTCACGATCCTCGGCACGCGGAGCTCCTCCGGCACCCGTTCGTCGAGCGCGGCGAAGCGCTCGCTCGCCGGGTGGTCGATGAGGTCCTCGCCGTCGAGGTGCAGGACGTCGAACGCGAAGGAGGACAGCGGGTACTCGGTTCGGTAGCCCTCGAGGTCGCGACGGCTCCGGCTCCCGAACCGGCTCATCGTGAGTCCGAAAGGGTGGGGCCGGCGGTCCGGGCGGAGGGCGATCGCCTCGGCGTCGAAGACCGCGGCCTCGAGCGGGATGCCCCGGATCCGGTCCACGATCTCGGGCACGCGATCGGTGACGTCGGCGAGGTTCCGGGTGAAGACGCGGACCTCGTCGCCGAGCCGGTGGACCTGGATCCGCGCCCCATCGAGCTTCCACTCGACCGCGGCGGGCCGGATGCGCTCGAGGGCGGACGGGATGTCCTCGGCGGACTGCGCGAGCATCGGCTGGAGCGGCGTCAGGAGCGAGAGGCGGAACCGCGCGAGCGCCGCGGACCCGCCCTCGATCGCCGCCGCCGCGACGCCGCCCAGGTCGCCGGCGAGCATCGCGGCCCGTCGAACCTCCGTGCGAGGGACGCCGGCCGCTCGCGCCACGGCCTCGACCATCACGCCCTCGAGGGCGCCCTGACGGATCTCGCCCATCAGGAGCCCTCGCAGGAACCCCTGCTCGTCTTCCGTCGCCCGCGCGAACAGGCCGTGGACCGCCGTGCGGCGGTCCGCCTGGGAGCCGGCGCCGGCCAGCGCCCCGATCCGGCGGAGGGCCGCGTCGACCTCCAGCAGCTCCAAGGCGCCCGGCGCCGGCGGTGGCAGATCGCTCAACGACGCCCATCCGACGCCGATCGATCCGTGCGGGAGGACCCCGGACAGGTACGCGACGGCGACCGGCACCTCGTCGGGGCGGAGCTGGGCCAGCACCGACGAGAGCCGCTCCACCTTCTTCAGCCGGGACGAGGTCGCGGTGACGTCTGCCGACGCCCGCACGATGTCTGCGAATCGCATCCCGACGCCCTCCTCACCCGGCCGCGGGGATCGCGCGCGCAGCGGTTTCGACGAAGCGCACGATGCGCGCGGCATGGGTCCGGTCCGGATCGAGGTCGGGGTTGTAGATCGTGACGTCCCAGCCGACCGGACCGGCCGCCAGCGCCGTCGCGGCGACGACGTCCAGCGCCTCCCAGCCGAGGCCGCCGTCCTGCGGGTAGTCGACGGCGGGAAGTGCCTCCGTCGAGAGCACGTCGAGGTCGAGGTGGAACCACCAGCGCTCCGGCAGCGCTGCCACCGCGGTCCGGGTCGCTCCCTCCGGATCTCGCGCGAGCGGTCCGGCGCCCACGAGGGAGACTCGGTCCCCGAGCGACGGCACGTCTTCCTGGACGAGGAGCGCCGCATCCCGAGCTCCGAGGAGCTGCACGTGCCGGGCCGACACCAGCGGCGGCGTCGACACGCGATCGGGCCACCAGGGCACGTCCGCCATCCCCAGAGCGAGCGCGAGCTCCGTGTCCGCGGCCTCGCCCGTCGTGGACCGCTCGGGCGGATACGCGTCCTCGTGACCGTCGACGAACAGCAGCCCGCGACGGTCCGAGGACCCGAAGGCGGCGAGGCACCCCAACACCAGAGGGCAATCGCCCCCCACGACGAGGGGGAAGCGGCCGTCCCCGAGGATCGCGACGACCCCGGCCCGGACACCGTCGACGAGCGCCCGCAGTCCGGCCGGGTCGATCAGGTGGGTCTCGGGGTCGCGCTCCGCCGACGGATCCGGCAGCGTCAGGTCGCCGCGGTCGTTCGTCGGCGACACTCCTTCCAGGGCGCCGACGAGCCCGGCGTCGCGCAGGGCCTTCGGCGCCCGCGCGACGCCGTCCGACGACCCGGCCGAGTTGGCCGGCACCCCGAGGAGACCGATGCCTGCCATCGACCGGGTCAGGCCGCCGATGCTCTCAGCTCTCCGGTCCTCTCTCCGGTCCTCTCAACTCTCCGGCCCCATGGGGCTCATCAGCTGGAAGTAGTTGTCGTCCGGATCGGACAGCGTGGCGATCAGTCCCTCGGGCTCGCCTCCAGGGTTGTACGGTTCCGCGACCACGGTCGCGCCGGCGGCCACGAGCCGGTCGAACTCGCTCTTCACGTCCGCCGTCTCGATGTTCCAGAGCACCCGTCCCGGGTGGGGGTTCTTGCCCTTCACCTGGTCATGCGCGCCGACGGTCACGTACCCCTGGCCGATCAGCCAACCCGTGTACCCACCGTCGCTCCATCCCGGCTCGCCGAAGAGCCTCGTGTAGTACTCGACGAGCGCCTCCGGGTTCTCGGACCCGATCAAGATGCCGTTCAGGTTCATGACGCCTCCCTTCCTCTCGTCTCGCCTCTCAGACCGGCACGGCCGGCCGAACTCATCGGTGATGCGCTGGTCTCATCGCCTCCTCAGGTACAGGACCCCGGGCGGTGGCCGTGAACGGGGCGGTGAAGCTGCTCGTCCCCGCGGCGTCGACGGTCACGTCGTCCGCCTCGGCAGCCTCGCGGCTCTCGACGCCGAACCACTCGACCGCGTACGTCCCCGGTTCGAGGGTCACCGTGAACGCGCCCTCGCCTGGCTGAAGGACGAGGTACTCCTCGCCCGGGTTCGCGAGCGCGTACCCGGTCGAGGTCAGGTCGCCGCGCGGCTCCGTCTCGAGCAGGCGCATCCGCTCGGCGAAGCGCACCGTGTCGCCCATCGCGAAGCGCGCCGGCTCGAAGGTCTCGAACGACATCGGTCCTCCGGCCTTCGGATCGGGCGGGTTCACGCCGCCGATGATCCCGAAGTCCATCAGGATCGGGTGGTGGCCCCGGAGGAACGTCTTCCAGGCCCAGAGCGCATCCCCGCCGCCGGGCGCGAAGTGGTCCGTGTCGGCGATCACGACCTTCATGCCGTCGTTCGCGGGCGGGTCGGCGAACCAGGCTGCGGCCGGGATCTCCGGGTTCCCGGGGAACCAGCCCGATCCCTCGAAGCCGGGCGAGATCCACTCCGCGCGGCTCGCCCACAGCGGGTCGTTCACCTTCGTCTGGTCGGCGACCGGGAACTGCATCGTGATCCCCATCGGATGCGGCGCGTAGCCTCGCTCCTCCTCGTGGCGCTTGACGGTGTCGATCACCCAGTACTGCCACTCCGTCGAGTCGCCCCACTCGGGCACCTGGTCCTGCCCGAGGTACTTCGCGAACTCCAGGTCGACCGTTCCCCCGCCGGACGACTCGTTCGCGACCTCCCACAGCACGTTCGGCTGATCGTGCACGGTGTCGAGGACCTTCCGGATGTAGGCCTCCTGGAGCTCGCGAACACGCGGATCGAGCGGCAGGACCTGATAGTCCAGGATCGAGTCGATCCCGACCCCGTTCACGTTGTTCGTCGCATGGAACGGGTGGCCCTCGATGTGGAGCGGCGCCGTGCTCAGGTGGATCCCCCACCCCTCGAACAGCATCACCGCGACGTACATCCCGCGCTCGCCGGCCGCGATCACGCGCTCGCGGAGGCGGTCGAAGAACGCGTCTTCGAACCGGTCGAGGTCGAACCTCGGCTTCCCGTCGCTCGCGTCCCCGGGTCCGGTCCGCGCCCACGGCTGCGGCGCCATGCAGAGGTGGTAGTCGGCGGCGGCCGTGTACGAGCGGAACTGTTCCCATCGCCAGAGACGGATGAAGTTGTGACCGCGCTCCGCGAGGAAGTCGAGATAGGCGTCGAAGTCCATCGACTCCGGCGTCTCGCCGCAGGCCTCACCCGGACCCATCCCGTCGTGGAGGTTGTTCCACAGGTGCGAGCCGGCGAGGTAGACGGCCCGATCCGCGTCATCGCCCGTCGTCGTGAAGTAGCGAGGGTTCGCCTCCGAGACCACGAGCGGTCCCACCGCGCTCGACCGCCGATCGCTCATCGCTCTCTCCTCCATGTGCCTACGCTCCCTCCCATCGCCCGTCCCGCCTGGCCTCCTCGATCGCCGCGAGGCCGGCGTCGGCCATCCGCCCCTCCTCGATCAGCTGCGCCGCCAACGTCTTGTTGCGCTCGGACCAGTTGCTTCCCTTCCGCCGAGGCGTGTAGCGGAGCGCGTACCGATCGGCGTCGATCGGCTGCATCGCGCTATCGATCCATCCGAAGCAGAGCGCTTCCGCGGTCGCCTCGTGGAGCGTGACGGCCGCCGTCGCCGCGCCCTTCTTGGCGATCGTCACCCACGCCCCGTCCTCGGTGCCGTGGTGCTCGGCCAGCCAGGCGCGCCAGCCGTCGGCGCTCGTGAACGCGAGCGGCTCTCCGGCGATCTCCATGCCCGTATCTCCATGGGGCCAGTGTCGTCACGGGGGACGACTCTCCACCCTACGGCGACGGCTCCCGAGTGACAGATGTCGATTCGGTCACGCTACGCGCGCTTGCGACGCAGCTCGTCGCGACGCTGCCGGAGTTCGTCGGCCGAGATCTCACCCCGCGTACCGCTCGGCGAGGATCTCCTCGGCCGAGCCGCTCCATCGAGCCCCCGCGCGGCCACGCCACAGCAGGAACACCGTCACGAACAGGCCGACCCACAGGAGCGGGAAGAGCAGGAACCACGGACCTCCACCGCCCCATCCCGGGTGCATCATCAGTATCGTTCCCATCGGGTCACCCTCCCTCGTCTCGTGGAGACCATCGTCCGCGCCGTGTGGCCGAGCGTCGTCGGCCACCGGGAGGCTTCCCGCGTACGCCATCGGGAGTACACGAGGTGACGACGCCGCGGTGATGACTGAGTCCGCAGCACCGACCTACGCTGACCCCGTGAGCTCGATGGACGCGAAGATCCGCACCGCCTCGTCCCCACGGGCGTCGCTCTTGCCGGACGCGGTGCTCGCGGTCGGCCTCGCGGTGTTCTCGGTGATCGGCACCTACTTCGCATCCCAGCAGGCTCACCCGATCCGCCGGCCGTTCGACGCCGGGGCCGCGATCCTCGTGGTGATCTCGTCCCTCGCGCTCGTCGCCCGCCGCCGCCGGCCGCTCCTGGTGGTCGCCGTCGTCTTCACGGCAACGCTCACGTACTTCCTGATCGGCTACGAGGACGGACCGGTGTGGATCCCGTTGGTCATCGCGTACTTCACGGCCGCGGTCCGGGCTCATCGCCTGGCCGTGGGGATCACAGCCGTCACCGGGTTCGCGCTGTTCCCGTGGTTGGACTTCCTGGTTCGCGACGGCCCGGCGCCCTCGGCCGTCTCGCTCCTGGCGCTCGCCGCGTGGCTGCTCGTGCTGTTCGGCACGGCCGAGATCGTGCGGATCCGTCGCGAGCGCGTCGCCGAGGCGGTCCGGATGGAGGAGGAGGAGGCCCTTCGGCGAGCGGGCGAGGAGCGGCTCCGCATCGCGCGGGAGCTCCACGACGCCCTCGGTCATCAGCTGTCCCTGATCAGCATCCAGTCCGGGGTCGCGCTCCACCTGAACGAGGCGCTCCCCGAGCAGGCCCGGACGTCGCTCACCGCGATCAAGGAGGCGAGCAAGGAGGCGCTCACCGAGCTCCGTTCGGTCCTGCACATCCTGCGGCAGGAGGGCGAGATGGCGCCGCGGTTCCCCGGGTCGACGCTCGCTCGCGTCGACGACCTGGTGGAGCAGGCGGCGAAGGCCGGGCTGGATGTACGAACGGAGTCCGAGGGCGAGGGGCGCCCGTTGCCGTTCGGCGTGGAGGCGGCCGCGTTCCGGATCGTGCAGGAGGCGCTCACGAACGTGACGCGTCACGCCGGGCGAGCCACGGCGACGGTTCGCGTCACGTACGGCGATCGCGACCTCGTCGTTCAGGTCGACGACGACGGCCGGGGCTCCGCGCCGAGCGACACGTCAGGGAGCGGCACGGGCATCGTCGGCATGCGCGAGCGCGTGACGACGCTCGGCGGCGAGCTCGAGGCCGGTCCCCGGCCCGAGGGCGGGTTCCGGGTCCGAGCCCGTCTCCCCGTGGACGGCGCCCCGTGATCCGGGTCGTCCTCGCCGACGACCAGGCGCTCGTCCGGGCCGGCTTCCGCGCCCTCCTCGACGCGCAGCCCGACATCGAGGTGGTGGGGGAGGCCGACGACGGCGCCGCGGCCTTGCGGATGGCCTCCGAGCTGACCCCCGACGTCGTGCTGATGGACATCCGGATGCCCGGGATGGACGGGCTGGAGGCCACGCGCAGGATCGTCGAGGACGAGCAGCTCGACCGGACCCGGATCGTGATCCTCACGACCTTCGACGAGGACGAGTACGTGTTCGAGGCGCTGCGGACCGGGGCGAGCGGGTTCCTGGTCAAGGACACGGACCCCGCCGTCCTGTTACAGGGCGTCCGCGCCGTGTCGCGCGGCGACGCGCTCCTGTCTCCCGGCGTGACGCGCCGACTGATCGGCGCGTTCTCGGAGCGGGAGCCCCCGGCGTTCCCGGCCGGCGCCGAGGCCGACCGGATCCTCGCGACGGTGATGTTCAGCGACATCGTCGCCTCCACGGAACGGGCGGCGGAGGTCGGCGACCGTCGCTGGCGCGACGAGCTCGATCGCCACGACGAGCTGGTCCGCAAGGAGCTCGCCGGGCACGACGGCCGCGAGATCAAGACGACCGGCGACGGGTTCCTCGCGGTCTTCGACGCGCCCACGCGGGCGATCCGCTGTGCGGCCGCGATCCGTGACGGGCTTCGCACCGTCGGGATCGACGTCCGGGTCGGGCTCCACACCGGCGAGGTCGAGCTCCGCGGAGACGACGTCGGCGGGATCGCGGTGAACATCGGCGCCCGCGTCGCCGCGGTCGGATCGCCCGGCGACATCCTGGTGTCGAGCACCGTGAAGGACCTCGTGCGAGGATCGAGTGTCGGGTTCGACGACCGGGGCGAACACGAGCTCAAGGGCGTGGCGGACCGGTGGCGGCTCTTCGCCGTCTCGGAGCTGGGCTGATGGCGGAGGAGGCTGGGAGCGTGCCGGCCGAGGCCCGACCGACGATCCGGGTCGTGCTCGCCGACGATCAGGCGCTGGTGCGCGCGGGGTTCCGATCCCTCCTCGACGCCCAGGAGGGCATCGAGGTGGTCGGCGAAGCGAGCAGCGGCGACGAGGCGGTGCGCCTCGCGTCCGATCTGAGGCCCGACGTCGTCCTGATGGACATCCGGATGCCGGGGACGGACGGGCTCGCCGCCACGCGCGCGATCGCGGAGGACGACCATCTCACGGACGTGCGGATCGTGGTGCTCACCACGTTCGGTCTGGACGAGTACGTGTTCGAGGCGATCCGCTCCGGCGCGAGCGGCTTCCTCGTCAAGGACACCGAGCCGGACGAGCTGGTGCAGGCCGTGCGCGTCGTGGCGGCCGGTGAGGCGTTGCTCTCACCGAGCGTGACGAAGCAGCTGCTCGTCGAGTTCGCGAGCCGGGCGAAGGAGCCGGGGCGCGGCGCCGGCCTCGAGGAGCTCACGGAGCGAGAGCGGGAGGTCGTAGCGCTCGTCGGCGAGGGCCTGTCGAACGCCGAGATCGGCGAGCGGCTGTTCGTGAGCCCTGCCACCGCGAAGACCCACGTCAGCCGGGCGATGAGCAAGGTCGGCGCGCGCGACCGCGCGCAGCTCGTCGTGATCGCCTACGAGTCGGGCCTCGTCCGGCCCGGCTGGATCGGCTAGCTCATCCGGCCAACGGTGGCGGCGGAAGGGGAGGCGAGCCCGCCGCGGGAGCCCTTGAACGGAGCCTCGCCCTTCATGACCAGCGCCCCTGCGACCATGTCGTGCGGCGCCTGCTTCCGCTCGGTGAACGCGGCCATCAGGAATCCGATTCGCGCGGCCGAACCCGATCCGGTTCCCGTCCAGGTCCGTCACGATGATGCCGAGCGCCATCTTCCCGACCGCCATCTTCCCGACCGCCATCTTCCCGACCGTCGCCTGCTTCGTGGAGCTCTCCATCAGCGCGGCGTAGAGCCAGCCGATCACGATGGTGCCCGTGGAGAGTCCGGCGACCTGCTCCGGGTCCGCCGAGGCGTCGTAGCCGCCCAGCGCGAGGGTGAGCGGCAGCGTGATCACGAACAGCCCCACCCGCTCGATCAGCGAGGGCGTGACCGCGATCACGGCGTCCCCGGGCTGGTGCTCGGGCGGCGCCCACAGTCGGAAGGCGCCGGGTGCTAGCTGAACGGCTTCGCCACCATCATGTAGATGACGGCGAGCCACGCGAGCCCGTCGATCGCGTTCATCACGGTGGCGCTCGACGCGCCGGCGATCGCACGGATCTCCTCCGACGCCCGATCGCCCGCGTCGGCCGCCACCTTGAGCCGTTCCGCCTGCACCCGATGGTAGGTCAGCCCGTTCACCAGGATGAACAGGGTGATCGCGTAGGCGATCAGCAGCCAGGTCTGCGTCAGGTCGAAGTCGCCCGTGATCGCGGTGAGGAACCCGAAGACGATCCCGAGGACGAACATCGCGCCGCCGATCGGGGCGAACCGGTCCTCCGCTCCCAGCACCCGGCGGAGCGCGGGAACGTCGCCCGAGCGGGCCACGGCGCTGGACAGCATCCCCTGGCCGACGAAGATGGAGACCGCCACGAACATGCAGGCGATGTGCAGGAACTTCCATATCGTCGAGGCATCCATCGTGCGAGCCTACCCCGAGCATCGACCGGGTTTCGAACGCGGGCTCGCCGCTCGGCCCTCGGGAGCTCCGGAACCGTGAGCGGGCAAGACGAGTGTTCGACCGAGCAGGCGCGATCCAGAGCCCTGGGGCTCGCTCCGACCCGCTCGGCTGGGAGGCATGTTGCCTCAGTTCGTGTGTACGCCGACCACATCGTCAGCGCGATCGATCAGACCCGCCGAGAGAACGATCGCGGCGGTTCGTCCGGATAATGAGGTGTGGAGTTCAGTGACCCCAGCGTCGGGATGCTCCTTACTCGACTCGGAGACGGCCGGGTCCGAGCTCTCGCCGGCCTTCTCGGCTCCTACGTCTTCGGCTCGGTGATCACGGGTGACTTCGACAGCGGGATCAGCGACGTCGATACCGTTGCTGTGCTGAGTTCCGATCCTTCCGAAGCCGAGCTCGCGACGCTTGAGCGCCTCCATCACGACATCGCCGGCGAGATGCCCGAGTGGGAGGACCGAGTGGAAGCCGTCTACCTCTCTTCTCGAGCGCTCGTGACATTCCGAACGGAGTTTTCACCAGCGGCACGGATCTCCCCAGGCGAGCCCTTCCACTCCATCGAGGTGGACCACAGCTGGCTGATCGACTGGTATCAGCTTCGCGAAGTTGGCCTCGCGTTACGCGGCCCGCACGCCACGTCTCTCGTGCCGGTCATCTCACGCGATGAGTACGTCGAGGCCGTGCGTCAGCACATGCTGACCTGGCGGAACTCGGGCGACGGCCTCCTGGCAAAGGGTGATCAGGCCTACGCGGTCCTCACGATGTGCCGGGGCTTGCGGACGTGGCGAACTGGTGAACACGTATCGAAACGCGAAGCGGCCCGGTGGGCATGCGGAGCGATGCCCGAGCATGCCGACCTCATCCGAGAGGCCCTGGTATCGCGAGCTCAGTCCCGCAATGGCGCGCGGATCGATGGCACGGCGACGCTCGGATGCGACGAAGAGATTCGTGGACGATGTGCTGCACCAGGTCAGATAGCTCGACGGGATGTCGGCGCCACCTCGGTCCCGTGTTCGTCCGACCTGTGTCGCTGGAGTCGGTCCTGATCGTCGGTGGCGGAGGGGCCGGAGGGATGACACTCGACGAGTCGACCGACGTGCGGATCTCGACCGCCGAGCTCGCTCAACGAGGACGCCACCACCACGGCGGACGACTGGCGCCGCCAGGATTGCTACGGTGCTCTCATGAACGGGTCCTTGATGGCGGATGCGTTGGCGCATCACGTGTGGGCGACGCTCCGGGTGATGGACGCGTGCTCCGCGCTCCCTCCCGAGCAGATGGAGACGTCCGTCCCCGGAACGTACGGCTCGATCCTCGACACGATGCGCCACATCGTGGGCGCCGACTCCTCCTACCTGTTCGTCACGACGGGTGGGCGCGTCTCCCTCATCGATGAGGACCGCATGCGTCTCCCGGAGCTCCGGGCGGCGATGGAGGGCTACGGCCGGGCCTGGTCTGAGCTCCTGAAACAGGACCTCGATCCGGACACGGTCCTCGTGCGGCACCGGGACGACGGATCGGAGACGCACGGCCCGTTCGGGATCCGGCTCGCGCAGGCGGTGCACCACGGGACCGATCACCGGAGCCAGATCTGCACCGCTCTCACGACGCTCGGCGTGGAGCCCCCGGCCATCGACGTCTGGGACTTCGGCGTGCAGGCCGGCCGCGTCGTCGAGGTCCCGCCCACGTCCTGAGGGACGGCGTCGATCGAGCCGGCGAGACGACCAAGGCTGAAGGCGGCCGGAAGGAGGAGTGATGGCGGGAAGCGGAACGCCCGAGGATCCGTGGGTTCTGAAGACGCCACCGGGGACGTCGGAGTATCGGATGTGGCGCGACGAGGAGGCGGACCCCGCCACCCTCGTCTGTGAGGTGGGGTCGACGCGCCTGGGCTACCAGCTCCGGTGCATCGAGGATCTCCACGCCATGCTGAAGGAGCACGGCGACTGGATGGAGCTCGGGAGCGCCGACGAGCAGAAAGCGGCGAAGGAGGGGACGGTCGAGGCCTGGGCACGGTCCTCCGACAATCCCGTCGGCGGGTGGTACGGGATCAAGAAGGGGCTGCGGGGGAGGTTCGGCATGTACGTGCCGCCTCTCCTGGAAGATCTCGGGATGGCGGAGCTCGAGCACAACCCCCGCAACAACCGGATCCGCTCCCTCTAGGCCGATCAGGCGGGCGGAGCCGCTGGGTCGGCCGCCCTTCGAAGCGCGGATAGGGTTGGTTGGATGAAGGCCATCGTCCAGGATCGGTACGGCTCGGCCGACGTCCTCGAGCTCCGGGAGATCGACAGACCGACCGCCGCGGATGACGAGGTCCTCGTCCGGGTTCACGCAGCATCGATCCACGCGGATGTCTGGCACGCCATGATCGGCCAGCCGTATGTCCTCCGGATCATGGGCTCCGGGCTGCGCGCACCGAAGCACCGGGTCCCGGGCACGGACCTGGCCGGCGTCGTCGAGTCGGTCGGGACGAGCGTCACACGGTTCCGGCCGGGCGACGAGGTCTTCGGTCAGAGCCTCCGAGCCAACCTGTGGCGCAACGGCGGCGCCTTCGCCGAGTACGCCGCGGTCCCGGAACCCATGCTCGAGCGGAAGCCGGATCGGCTCACGTTCGAAGAGGCGGCCGCAGTCCCCACGTCGGGATCCCTCGCGGTGCAGCACGTTCGCGACGAGGGACGGGCCCAGGCGGGACAGCAGGTCTTGATCAACGGGGCCGGCGGGGCCGTGGGGACCTTCGCGGTGCAGCTCGCCACGGCCTGGGGCTCGCACGTGACCGGGGTGGACGCTCCCGGGAAGCTCGACATGCTCCGGTCGATCGGCGCCGATCGGGTCCTCGACCACACGGTGGAGGACTTCACCCGGCGCCAAGAGCGATACGACTTCATCCTGGACATCGTGGGGAACCATCCATGGCGGGAGTGCAGACGCGCGCTCACCCCCGACGGGACGTACGTGCTGAGCGGGTACGACCAGTACGGGCGCTCGGGCCATCGGTGGTTCGGAAGCCTCGGTCGCTTCGCCAAACTGATCGTGATCTCACCCTTCGTGAGCCACCTGCATCCCTTCCGTGGCACCAAGGACCCGGGCGACCGACTGGTCGTCCTGAAGGAGCTCATCGAAGCCGAGAAGATCACACCGGTCATCGACCGGACGTTCCCGCTGAGCGAGGTTCCAGCGGCGATGCGCTACCTGGAGTCGGGACAGGCGCGAGGGAAGCTCGTCATCACCGTGTGAGCTGCCTCGTTCACGCCCTCGTGCGGTAGCGGAGGAACGCCATGCCGTTGGCGAATCGGCGCTCGTCCACGAGCTCGAGCTCGAGGCGGGCGTCGTCGGGGAAGATCCGCGTGCCGCCTCCCACCACGATCGGGGCGAGGAACAGCTGGTACTCGTCGACGAGCCCGGCCCTGAGCGCCTCGGCCGCGAGGCCCGGACCACCCACGGTCAGGTCTCGTGCCGCGGACGCCTTCATCTGCCGAACCACGCCGGGGTCGAAGTCGCGCTCGATCCGCGTCCCGTCGCTGGAGGTCGTCTCCAACGTCCTCGAGTACACGACCTTGTCGGTGGCCCGCCAGATCTCCGCGAAATCCCGGATGTGGGCGGGCTGGTCGGCGGTGTCCATCGTCTCCCACGCGACCAACACCTCGTACATCCGGCGCCCCAGCAAGAACGTGCCGACGGGACGCTGGAGGTCGTTGACGAGGGTGTGCACCTCCTCGTCCGGCTCGGCCCAGTCGAAGTTGCCGTCCTCATCTGCGACGTAGCCGTCGAGCGAGGCGATCGTCGAATAGATCAGCTTGGCCACGGGCCCTCATCCTTCTCGGCAGGGAGCCATGCCGGCAACGGCCTCCCGATGTGCGGCCTCGGGATCGGGAAGTTGACAGGCTAACGCTGTTCGCCTAAGCTAACGACGTTAGCCACCGAGGGACGTTAGCCACCGAGGGAGGAGGGGCATGAAGGAGCTGAGGACCGAGAACGAGTTCGACGGGACGGCCCAGGAGGTGTGGGACGTCCTCGCGGATCTGCCGGCGCACACCGAGTGGAACCCGTTCATCAAGAAGCTCGAGGGCGAGCTGCGCTCGGGCGCCTCCCTCGAGGTCAGGCTCGAGCCCGAGGGCGAGCGCGGGATCACGATGCACCCGACGGTGCTCGCGGCCGAGCCGGGTCGCGAGCTGCGGTGGCTCGGGCACCTCCTCGTGCGCGGGATCTTCGACGGCGAGCACCGCTTCCTGATCGAGGAGACAGGTCCCGGCCGGGTGCGCCTCATCCAGAGCGAGCGCTTCGGCGGGATCCTGGTGCCGTTGATGTGGAAGAAGCTCCGCGACGGCGGGACGGCGAAGGGCTTCCGCGCGATGAACGAGGCCCTGGCGCGACGCGTGGCCGAGCGCCGCGGTCAGGTGTACGCGAGGTGATCCTCGCGCCCGACCGTAGCCCGAGGGTCAGCGAAGCAGTCGCGGTGGCTCGAGAGATCCTCGAGCGCGAAGGTCCTGAGGGACTCACGATGCGGCGGCTCGCCGAGGCGATGGGGATCCGGGCCCCTTCCCTCTACAAGCACGTGGAGTCGAAGGAGGAGCTCGAGGCGCTGCTGATCGTGGACATCTTCCGCGAGATCGGTGGGGTCTTCCACGATGCGGTCGCCCGGGCGTCCAAGGGCGGGTCGAAGAAGAAGGCGCTCACGGAGCTCGGTCGCGCCTACCGGCGGTGGGCGCTCGCCCACCCGCACCTGTACCGGCTCATGACCGGCGGGCCGCTTCCCAGGGAGCGGCTGCCCGAGGGCCTCGAAGCGTGGGCCGGCGAGCCGGTCGTGATCGCGGTCCAGGGGGACCCCGACCGCGCCCGGGCGGCGTGGGCGTTCGCGCACGGAATGACGATCCTCGAGCTCGACGGCAGGTTCCCAGCAGATGCTGACCTCGGAGCCGCCTGGGCTTCAGGGATCACGTCTCTGGGTGGTTGACTGGATGAGTGGGTGTGCGTCTCGTTGATCTCCGAGCTGAGGATGTCGAACGGATCGAGCGATGGTTCGACGATCCGGAGACGCAGGAACGCCTCGGTGATCGGGATTGGATCCGTCGGGCACCCTCCCTGCTGTCGACCGTCGGCGACGAGTTCAGAGGGATGAAGGTCACCGGGAGGCAGATGTGGCTCTCGCTCGGCGAGTCCGGGGAGCCGGTCGCTTTCGTCGACGGCGAGACGTATGACCGGTACGCCGCTTGGGATGGCTCGGACTGGGACCACCCGGTGGTGACCGAGGTCGTCGACGTGCCGTCGATGAGTCTCGCGCTGGTCGTCGATCCTCGCCGGAGGCGTCGAGGCCTCGATGCCGCGACGATCGGTGCGGTGGTCGAGCATCCGGACGTCGCGCACATCCGCTTGTTCTTCGGCGCGGTCGACGTCGACAACACCGGTTCGATTCGCTGCCTGGAGAAGGCAGGCTTCCGGCTCCGCTCCGCTCTGCTACTCGTTGGCACGATAGCGAACGGCGCTAGCGACGCCGTCGCCGCAGGACGAACCCGGAAGCGACCACGGAGACGTGGAACGCCCCGGCGACGAGCACCGCGACCACGACCGCGGTCCCCAGCCAGCTTGGTGCTGGGTCATCCGGCTGGCCGCCGGCGAACGCGGGACCGGCAAGCGCCAGCATCGCGAGCATGGTCATCACGGGAACGATCATGGTTCGACGCTTGTGCACGAGCAACCTCCTGACCTCGACGTGACAATGCAGACGACGGAGGCTGGAGGCAGAAGGTTCCGACGCGACCAGCCTTCGAGAACCGACGGCGATGACCTCTTCGATCATGGGATCATCGGGTCCCCTTCACGGTCAGCTCGTAGCGGAGGAAGAGGTAGTCCTCCGCCCGGCGGATGCTGAGCAGCCGCATCCCCTGACCCGAGTCCAGGAGGTCGGCCGCATCGGTGAGGGGAGGACGACCGGAGCCGCCCCCGATGAGCGTCGGCGAGATCGTCAGGAAGAGCTGATCGACGGCGCCGGCTTCGAGCATCGATCCCATCAGCGTCGGCCCCCCTTCCGCCAGGATGCGGCGGAACCCGCGATCGCGCAGCTCCTCGATCGCAAGCCGGACGTCCACGCCGTCGGCATCGCCGACATCGATGATCGCCGCCGTCCGGATCTGGCGGTCCTCGATCGTCCGGGCCCCGGACGACGTCGTGGCGACGATGGCGGTCTCGAGGGCGGGATGATCGCGAGGCAGCTCTCCGCTCGACGTCACGACGACGAGCGTCGGCGCATCGGTCGAGGCGATCGCGGCGCGGGCCCGGCGGAAGAGCTCGGCGCCGGCCGGGAAGGCTCGTTCCGCGGTCCACGGTCCGCCGTGCTCGCGGAGGGTTCCGGCGCCCACGACGACCGCGTCGGCCGTTCCTCGGAGGAGCGCCATGACGAATCGATCGGGAGGGGCCCCGCCGCTAATGACCGCCGAGGACATCGTGACGCCGGGAAGCGCCGCGATCCCGTCGACCGAGGTGACGAAGTTCCCGTAGACGATCCGTTCCGGGAGCCAGAACGGCCCTCCGTACGCGGTCTCCAGCGCCTCCGGGAGCTCTAGAGGCGTCGCCCCCGCCACCTCGAAGAGGGGCTGGAGGGAGACGTCGAGCTCAGTCACTCGATCGTTGCGCGACGGTCAGGAACTCCCGGCGCATCTCGGGGTCACGCTCGTAGTTCCCTCGCCAGAACGAGGTGGTCGTCCGCGAGCGCTCCTCCCGCACCCCCCGCATCTGCGTGCAGAGGTGGGCGGCCTGGAGATGCACCGCCACACCGTGTGGGTCCATCACGTCGTTCAGGTGGTCGGCGATCTGCTGACCGAGGCGTTCCTGCACGGTGAACCGGCGCGCGTACACGCGAACCAACCTGGTCAGCTTCGAGATCCCGATGATCTGCTCGTGCGCGACGTAGCCCACGTGTGCGACGCCGTAGAACGGGAAGGCGTGGTGCTCGCAGAGGGAGAAGAACGGGATCGGACCCTCGATCACCTGGCTGATCGAGCAGTCCGGGCCTCCGCGGCACTCCGTCGGGAAGGCCGTGAGCAGCTTGGGGTCGCCTTCGTAACCGGCCGTCGCCTCGTACATCGCGCGGACGAACCGACGCGGGGAGTTGTGCGTGCCCTCGGTGTCGAGATCCATGCCGAACGCATCGAACATCTCCCCGACCGCGGCCTCGAACCGCTGCCACTGGTCGTCGGTGATGCTTCGTGGTCGGACGCGTTCCCAGGGCGACGTCTCCTCGGGGTCGCTGGTCCACCGGCCGTCGCCGTCCTGGTCCCCTGCCGCTGTCGTCGTGACGACGTCCTCGACCGATCCCTGCTCCGGCTCCATGCCGCTCTCCTCGCGCCGATGTCTCCGAACACCGTACCGCGCGGTCAGCGGTTCGATCGCCGAAGGTACGCTCGGCCGGTCGGGCACCCGAGGGGTCGCCCGGAGAGCCGGACGGAGGCATGCGATCCGAGACGAGGATGGGTTCGAGCCGATCCGTGGATACGCGGCGATCGGCGACGGGCGAACCGTCGCGCTCGTCGCCCTCGACGGATCGATCGACTGGCTCCCGGTCCCGGACCTCGACTCGCCCTCCGTCTTCGCGGCGATCCTCGACGCGCGCGAGGGCGGCCGGTTCGCCCTCGAGCCGGACGTCCCGTACACCGCGACACGTCGCTACCTCCCCGACACCAACCTGCTCGAGACGACGTTCTCGACCGGCGGCGGCGAGGTCCGCGTCACCGACGGGCTGTTGTTCCACGGCGGCGGGCTGGTGCCGCTCCGGGAGCTGGTACGACGGATCGAGGGCGTCGCGGGAACGGTCCCGATGCGATGGATCGTTGAGCCCCGATTCGGATACTCGTCGGCTGCGACGAGGATCGTCGCTCGCGACGGCGTCGCCGTCGCGAGCTCACGAGCGGACGCGATCGCGATCCGCTCGTTCGGCGCCGGTCATCCCGAGATCGGCGGGGGCCGGATCTCCGGGCGAGCGGAGGTCGGCTCGGGCTCGACGTCGATGATCGTCCTGTCCGCCGCGCGAGGGGAGCCTCTCGTGTTCCCGGGTCGAGTCGAGATCGTGACCCGACTCGACGAGACGCGCGATGCCTGGAGGACGTGGGTCGCGACGCTGGCGTACGACGGGCCCTTCCGGGACGCCGTGCTCCGGAGCGGGCTCGCGCTCAAGCTCCTGGTCTTCGCGCCGTCCGGGGCGATCGCCGGCGCCGCGACCACATCCCTCCCCGAGGAGATCGGCGGGGTTCGCAACTGGGACTACCGGTATTCGTGGATCCGGGACGCCGCGTTCACGATCGGAGCGTTCCTCGCGCTCGGATATCCGACCGAGGCGAAAGCCTACTTCTGGTGGCTGATGAACGCGTCCCAGATCACGGCGCCCCGTCTCCAGGTCCTGTACCAGCTCGATGGCGATCCTCGGGCGCGCGAACGCACGCTGGCCTTGAGCGGCTACCGGGATTCCCAGCCGGTCCGCGCCGGTAACGCGGCCGTCGACCAGACACAGCTCGACATCTACGGCTCGTTGCTCCAGTGCGCCTGGCTCTACTCGAACGCGGGCAACCGGTTCGATCGGGACGTGGCCGCCAGGCTGGCGAGGATCGCCGATCTCGTCTGCGAGATCTGGACAGGCCCCGATTCCGGGATCTGGGAGGTGCGGAGCGAGCCTCGTCAGTTCACGCAGTCCAAGATGATGTGCTGGGTCGCGCTCGACCGGGCGATCTCGCTCGCCGCCTCGCGCCGCATCCCTGCCGATCGCGTGTCGCGATGGAACCGCGAGCGGGACGCGATCCGGGCCTTCGTGGAAGAACGATGTTGGTCGGATCGGCTCCACAGCTACGTGCGCTCGGCCGGCTCCGACGATCTCGATGCGAGCGTCCTCCTCGGGTCGCTGCTGGGGTACGCGGATCCGGCCGGCCCGCGCATGGCCGCGACGCTCGACGCGATCGACCGTGAGCTGCGCGACGGCCCGTTCGTGAGACGGTACTCGGGGCAGGACGGCGTCCCCGGCGCGGAAGGCGCCTTCCTCGCCTGCTCGTTCTGGTACGCGGACGCGCTCGCTCGGGCCGGCCGTGTTCACCAGGCGGTCGATCTCATGGAGCAGCTCGTGGGGATGGCCAACGACGTGGGCCTCTACGCGGAGGAGGCCGACCCGGGTGACGGCGCCTTCCTGGGGAACTTCCCCCAGGCGCTCACGCACCTTGCCTTGATCGGGGCGGCGGCCTCGATCGCCGAGTCCGGCTGGGGGCGCCCGTGAGCATCCAGGGGGCGCTGGCCGGCGGACTGGTCGGGACCTTCGTCCTCACGACCGTGTTGCGGATGGCGAGCGAGCTCGGGCTCACCCGCGTCGACCTCCCGTTCCTCCTCGGCACCGCCGTCACGGAGGATCGATCACGGGCCAAGGCATTCGGGTACCTGGCGCACTTCGGGTTCGGAGCGCTCTTCGCCCTGGGGTACTACGTGATCTTCCTCGCGATCGACTCGAGCGGCTGGCTGCCGGGTGCGGCCCTCGGACTCGCCCACGGCCTCTTCGCAGCGACGGCGCTCGTGAACATCCTCCTGCCCGTGGTGCATCCCCGCATGGGGAAGCCGTGGACGGACGCGAGCGCGTCCCCGCTGATCGAGGCCCCGAGCTTCTTCATGCGCAACTACGGCCCGGCCACACCGCTGGTCAGCACGATCGCGCACGTCGTGTACGGGGCGATCGTCGGCGGATTCACGTCCTGGGGCTGAGAGATCATGCCTGTCGCGCCGCCGAATGGAGCTCGACGGGCCGGGAGACACCCTTCAGGAGGACCGATCCGATCGCCGTGAATGCGAGACCTTCGACATCGGTGGCATCCACGACACCCTGGCTCACGAGTATCTGTCCCGGTTCCGCCCGCTCCGCGATCCTCGCCGCGACGTTCACGGTGCGCCCGAAATAGTCGCCCCCTTGGAAGACGACCGGTCCCGTATCCAGGCCGATGTGCGCCGGCGGCAGCGCGGCATCGGAGACCGCGTCGAGCATCTCCAGAGCGGCGAGCACGGCATCCCGTGCGTCGCGGAAGTGGAACATCACCCCGTCGCCGAGCCTCTTCACGACCTTGCCGCCGTGGCGATCGGCCGGCCGCTGGACGAGGGGTGTCAGACGCGCCACCAGCTCGGCGGCCGCCTCGTCACCTCGCTCCTCCGTGAGGCGTGTGTAACCGGTGATGTCGAGGAAGCAGATCGTCGGGAGCGTCGCCATCTTGCTCCACAGGCCGACCCGATCCAGCGCGTTCTCGACCTCCTCGATCAGGCTCTCGGTCCACGTGTGCTCCTGTTGTGCGTGGTAGACCGCGAGCAACGCCTGCTCCGTGCGGGACGCGAACTCCTGTCCGAACTCGTTCGTGGTCTCCAGCATCTCCGCCACGTTCGATCCGGATTCCAGGCTCGGCATCGCGACCTGCGTGAGCCACCAGTCCGTCTCCGTCTCCGCGATCCGACGCAGGGCGTCGCCGTAGACGCGGAGCCACCGCTCGATCACCGCCGGGTCGAACCCGTTCGAGAGCTGCAGCGCGATGAGGGGAACCACACGGAGCTCGTCGTCCCGCATCCGCTCGTCGGCGTCCGTCTGGGCGAAACCGATCGCCTCGCGCACGACCAGGAGGAGTTCCAAGGGGATGCCCTCTCGGGAGCTCACCTCCCGGAACGACGATTGGCTGAGGGCCGCGAAGCGGTCGTACAGCGGGCGATCGAGGAACGCGAACGACACCTCGCCGCGCTCGAGCGCCTCGATCGTCGTCTCGATCGGGAGCCCCGCTCGCTCGAGGCCCCGATAGAGCCGCGCCCGCCGGGCGTCACCCTCCGAGAAGGTGCCGTCTGCGTCGGGAACCATGAGGCCGAGGTCCACGAGCCTGCTCACGAGGTCGAGGTTGACCCCTGCTCGATCGGCGGCCTCCTGCCTGGAGATCCTGCCCACGGTCGAACGCTACCGCGTGTTCATCCTGGGAACGTCATGGTCACTCGTCGTAGACGTAGGTCAGGACGCCGTCCTCGACGCGGGTCGGCAGCATGATCAATCGCGCGTCCGGCCGCACGGGGCCTCCGAGGGCGCGCCCGGACCGTGCCTCGAACGTCGAGCCGTGCCACTCGCAGGTGAACGTGTCCCCCTCGAGGACCATCGGACCCCCGTGGTGCATGCAGACGTTGAGGTAAGCGCGCGGCTTTCCGCCCAGCATCATCACCAACACCTCACGTCCGAGGAGATCGGCGGTGACGGTCCCCTCGGACGGGATATCGCTCATCGGGATCAGAGGCTCCTTCATCGTTCCTCCTTTCGCATCCGGTCGGTGGCGGCTGGGCGCCTCGTCGCGGCGCCGGGCAGGAAGGGAGCGGAACTCGTCTCCGACCCTACAGAACGATGCCGGCGCATAAAGTCACCGTGTGCACAGAAGGGATGCGGATGCGTCGGATCTGGCGCCGTTCGCTCGCGCACCCGTCATCGCCGCGGCTGCGACCTCCTTCGCGATCCTCCTGGCCTTCGCCGGCCGGTACGGGTACCACCGAGACGAGCTCTACTTCCTGGTCGCCGGCCGCAGGCTCGCCTGGGGGTTCGTCGACCAGCCTCCGATCACGCCGGCGATCGCCCGCCTCGCCGATGAGCTGGCGGATGGCTCACTGATCGTCCTGCGGGCCTTCCCTGCCCTCTTCACCGCGATCACCGTGGTCCTCGCTGCGCTCTGCGCTCGGGAGCTCGGAGCCGGGCGCCTCGGCCGGTCGGCCACCGCGATCGCCGTTGCCGCGTCGACCGGCCTCCTGACGGTCGGGCACATGCTGAGCACGAGCACCCTCGACGTCACGCTCTGGGTCGCGATCACGTTCGTGGTCCTCAGGATCCTCCGCACGGGCGACGTCAGGCTGTGGGTGCTCGTCGGCGGCCTCGTCGGGATCGCGCTGCTGAACAAGTGGACGGTGGGCTTCCTCGTCGTCGGGTTGTTCCTCGGGATCCTCGCCGGGCGGGAGCGACGGCTGCTCGCGGGTCCCTGGTTCCTCGCGGTGCGCAGCGATCGCCGGCGTGATCTGGGCGCCGAACCTCGTCTGGCAGGCGACCCACGGCTGGGCCCAGCTCGAGGTCTTCGGCGCGATCCGAGAACGGAGCGCCGACCCGGGCGCCACCGCGCTGTGGGTGCCGTTGCAGTTCGCGATGTCCGGCTGGCTCGCGGCGCCGCTGTGGATCGCTGGCCTGCTCCGGGTCCTCGGGTCGGAGGATGGCCGTCCCTGGAGAGCGCTCGGCATCGCCTACGTCGTGCTCGCGGTCCCGCTCGCGGTGGCGGCCGGCGTCAAGCCCTACTACGTCGCCGCGATGTACCTGCCCCTCACCGCGGCGGGCGCCGTTCCGTTCGAGCGATGGTGGAAGCGGAACGGAGGGCGGTCCAGGCGGATGCTGATCCCCGCCGCCCTCGTCCTGCTCACGATCGTCTCGCTCCCGATCGTGCTCCCCGTCCTGCCCGCTCGGACGCTCGCCGACCTGCCGCTGCAGGAAGCGAACTACGACCTGGGTGAGCAGATCGGATGGCCGAGCTTCTCCGCCCAGGTGGCGCACGCCTGGCGTTCGCTGCCCGACGACGATCGATCGCGAGCCATCATCCTCACCGGTAGCTACGGGGAGGCGGCGGCGATCGAGCGATACGCCGAAGCGCTCCCCGGGCCGCACAGCGGGCACAACACGTATTGGTGGTGGCGCAAGCCGCCCGAGGAGACGTCCGTCGTGCTGGCCGTCGGGCTCTTCGAGGAGGAGTACCTGCGCGGCTTCTTCGATGAGGTCCATCGGATCCACACGATCGACAACGGCCTGGGAGTCGACAACGAGGAGCAAGGGGCCGGGATCTGGCTCTGTCGCTCTTCGCGGGAGCCGATGCACGACATGTGGTTGGAGTTCCGCCATTACAACTGAGGCTCACTCGCTCGCGTCACATCCCTGATCACGAAGAGTCCTCATGCTCCGCAGGCGAGACGGTCACCAACGGTCTGTCGAACCTTCCAGCCGGTGAGCATCCAGGGGATCAGGCCGGCGACGACCCCCGGCGCCATCGCGAAGAACAGGGACGTCCCCGCTGCCGCGGCTACCTTGCGCATGAGGACATCGTCCTCCACGTGTCACTATCTGGAGCTGCGATCCCGTCCCGGACCCGGAAGGAGGCACTCGCGTGGCTGCAGGAGCGGGCGATGCGATCCGCGTCGCGTTGATCGGCTACGGCCTCGGAGGTGAGGTCTTCCACGCGCCGCTGATCGCGTCGGCGCCGGGGTTGTCCCTCGTCACGATCGTGACGAGCGATCCCGAGCGGCAGACGCGGGCGCGGGGGCGGTACCCGTCCGCGCGCATCGTCGACCGGCCCGAGGCGATCTGGGAAGCGTCGGACGACCATGACCTCGTGGTCGTCTCCACGCCGAACCGCAGCCACGTCCCGCTCGGTCTCGAGGCGCTCCGATCGGGCCTCGCCGTGGTCATCGACAAGCCGCTGGCCGCGACGGCGGCCGCCAGCCGCACCCTCGCGTCCGCCGCGGCCGAACGCGGCCTCTTCTTCTCGGTCTTCCAGAACCGGCGCTGGGACGCCGACTTCCTCACCGTGCAGGGGCTCGTCGAGGAGGGCCGGCTCGGCCCGATCCACCGGTTCGAGTCGCGGTACGAACGATGGAAACCCAGCTCGCAGGCGGGCGCGTGGCGAGAGCTGGGGGCACCCGAGGAGGCGGGCGGTCTCTTGTTCGACCTGGGGAGCCACCTGGTCGACCAGGCGATCGTCCTGTTCGGGCGACCCACTCGTGTCTACGCCGAGGTCGATCGCCGTCGGGAGGGCGTCCAGGTGGACGACGACGTCTTCCTGGCGCTGGAGCATCCTGGGACCGTTCGCACCCACCTGTGGGCGAGCGTGCTGGCCGCCGCGCCGGGTCCTCGGTTCCGCCTCCTCGGGGCCCGCGGCACGTTCGAGAAGTACGGGATGGACGTCCAGGAGGATGCCCTGGCGGCGGGTGGACTGCCCGGCGAGGAAAGGTGGGGCCGCGAGCCCGAGGGAGCATGGGGCAGCTTGTCGACCGGTGACGGCGTGGAGATCGTCGAGTCGCGGCCGGGGGCCTATGAGACCTATTACGCCGGGGTGGCGGAGGCGATGCGCTCCGGAGCCGGCCCCCCGGTCGACCCGCGGGACGCGATCGCCGGTCTCGAGGTCCTCGAGGCCGCGCGCGAGAGCGCCCGCACGGGGACGACGGTCCAGCTCGCGGCTCAGCCGGCGGATACGTCGAAGTAGCGCAGCGCGAGGGTCCAGGCGTCCTTCCCACAGATCGATCCGATCTTCCGGCCCTCGACGTCGTCGGCCGAGATGTGGATCCCGCCGAAGATCCGTGAGATCCCAGCCTGGTCCGCGGCGTCGTGGTACGTGGCCCATTGCAGCGTGACGTCCTCGCTGGGACCTCGGTCGACGGCGAGCGCATCGGCCGCCACCGTCCGCTCGGCGAGGCCGCCCGGGACGAACGCGCTGCCGGTGAAGGCCGTCATGACCTCGGCCGCCGCGCGGCTGAACGTGCTGTGCCCGGAGACGTAGCCGGCGAAGGCGGGCGTCACGAATGTCTCCAGCTGGTACGGCACCCAGTCGGTCGCGAGGATCCAGCCGCCTCCGCTCGTGGTGCCGGCCGGGTCCTCTGGGTTCCCCCGCCATGCGTACACGGCGATCTCGCCGATGTGGTCGGCCAGATGCTCGTGCTCGTTCCCGGAGGCGCTCGACCGCCTGGTGATCGGCTCGACGAGGCCGCGGACGAGCGGGAGGCCGTCGGGGTCGTAGGACGGCAGCGCGGGATCGCTCGACTGACCCCGGCTCCCCATGTATCGGATCATTGAGATCGGCCGAACGGAGTCGTAGTGGCCCTTCACGCCCCACGCTGCTACCGCCGCGTCGTGGACCGCGCCGTTCAGCGCGAAGTAGAGCTTCACGTCCCACTCGAGGCGGTCGACGGCGGGTCCCTCGCCGCCGATCCGGTGGGATCCGAGCTGGTCCGAGACCTCGTTCGCGATCGTGTTCCAGTGCCCCGGCGGTGTCTCGGAGGCGGGTCCGTCCGCCCAGAACTGGGCGAGGACCCGCCGGAAGTCGCCGCGCAGGACCACGTTCGGCTCGTACGGATCGCCGGTCATGGGGTTCACCTCGTGCCCGTTCCCGTCGTTCGTCCCGAGCGGGTTGTCACCGAGGGCGCCGGGCGAGATGTCGATCATGACGCCGTCGCCGGGATCGAGCTCCGCGCTGCTTCGGAGCACCTCGACCGCCGCGCGCTTGAAGGCCGCGTCGGTGCGCTCCCGCAGCCTCGGCGGGGGCCCGGGGTCGATCGGCACGCCGTCGGGCGACGCCGGGAGGGCGAACCCACGAACGCGCCCCCAGTGCGGTCCGACGAAGCGCTGCACGCTGCCGGGGATCGGCAGGCCGTTCTGTGCGACGATCCGCGCCAGCGCGAGCGGCTGCCATCGGTTCGGGTCCGGCATCCGCACCTCGCGCTCGCTCACGACCAACGGAGGGTTCGCCGGCGCGTAGCCCGTGTCGACGTAGCGTCGCTCTTCGAACGCGCCGTCATCTCGACCGGCCTCGATCACGGCGGCGGCGATGCGGTTTCCGAGGGCGGCCGGTTCGTCGCCCTCCGTGGTCGTGTAGTCGATCCGGTAGCAGAGCGTGTCCATCGTGCGGGTCAGCTCGTCGAACGTCTCCTGGAGCCCCGACGCCTTCGAGTATCGCCACAGCAGGACGCGGTACGCGGCGTAGCTGATCGCGGCCTCCCGCGCGGCGCGGACGTCGTCTGCCTCGAGCTTCTCCTCGACGAAGTACCCCGACGCGCGCGGCTCGTAGGCTGCCCAGGCGTCCCACATCGCCGTCGAGGTATGGAACAGGTTGCGGGCGTGGACCGTGGGGGCCGGGACGTCCCGGCGGACCGCGTCGAGGAGCGCTTCGTCCCACACGTGCGCGACCGAGCGTCCTTCCAGGTCTCCGCGGACGCAGTCCGGGGTCAGATAGCCGGCGTCGCCCGTGCATCCCGACAGGAGCGTCGCGACCAGGACGGCCATGACCCAGACGGCGGTTCGCCTCATCCGGGCGCCTCCACCACTACGATCTGGTTCGCGGCGACGTCCTCGAGGACCGTCTCCTCGCCGCCCGGCCAGCGGACCGTCAGGTCAGCGACGCGTCCGTGCGTTCCGAGGCCGAGATGGAAGCGCGGATCCTCCGAGGAGAGGTAGCTGCTCCCGGCGAAGGACTCCCGCACGAGCGTCCGTCCGTCGGGCAGGACCGCCTCGAGCAGCGCGCCGGAGGCGAACCTGTCCACGGCGACCTCCAGCCAGTTCCCGGCGGCCCCGGAGCTCTCCAGCAGCACGAGCGGGCCCCCGATCGAGTTGATCGCGATGTCGAGGTCGCCGTCGTTGTCGTAGTCGGCGGCCGCGCTCCCGCGGGCCACGAGCGGTCCGACGTCGTGGAGCCCGACGATCGTCCCCAGGTCCTCGAACAGGCCGACCCGGCCCTGGGCGGTCAGGTTCCCGAAGGCCTGCACGGGCTCGGCGTCGGCGGCGAGATCCCTGACCGGGATGCCGCCGTTGACGAGGACGAGGTCCAGGTCCGTATCGAGGTCGAGGTCGTTCCAGGAGACGCCCCATCCGGTGGAGCCGCCGAGCGCGACGCCCAGCCCGTCGCGGACGTCGGCGAACGAGGGGTCGACCAGCTCGGAGACCTGCCCGCGGTAGGCGGCGTGGACCTGTGCTCTCGCGTTCGTCACGAAGAGGTCCGGCCTGGCGTCGCCGTCGAAGTCGCCGTCGGCCACGCCCATGCCGGCGTTGGGGTCCGCCACGCCCGCCCTCGCCGCGAGCTCCTCGAACCGGAAGCCGAGCCCCGCCGGGTCCGCCTCCGCGCCGCCCGGCCACGGCACGTTGTCGTAGAGACGGTTCGGCTTCGAGTCGTTCGCGAGGTAGAGATCGAGATCGCCGTCGACATCCAGATCGGAGAACACGGCGCCCAAGCCATACTCGAAGTTCGCCACCTCGAGGCCGGCGTCCATGCCCACCTCCCGGAAGGTGACGCGGTCGCCGTCGCCCCGGCCCTCGTTCAGGAAGAGCAGGTCGCGGACGCCCGCGTACGTGTTCGGGAAGCCGATCGTGGCGCCCTCGATCGGGACGTTCAGATCCACGTAGCCGCTCACGAACAGGTCCGGCCACCCGTCTTCGTTGACGTCGCCCACGGTGGCCCCGGCACGCCAGCCGAACGCCTGCACCCCCGCCGCCTCGGCGCCCCGTTCGAACGTCCCATCACCTCGGTTCCAGAGGAGCTCGCTCGCGTCCGTGGCCGTCACGTAGAGATCCGTGTGCCCGTCGAGATCGAAGTCGGCGGCGACGCAGCCGTTGCCACGCATCGCGAGCCCCGCGCCCGACGCCTCGCTCACGTCCTCGAACCGGCCTTCGACGTTGTGGAACAGCGCGTTCGCGGGGAGACCCCCTTCGTTGGCCCACCTCGATGCCTCCGCGTTCGCGTAGGAGTTCACCGCGTACAGGTCGACCCAGCCGTCCTCGTCGTAGTCGAGCCAGCAGACGCCGCCTCCGAGCATCGCTCCCGGGTCCGCCGACACCTCCCAGCGGAAGGCGCCGTGGTGGAAGGAGATGCCGACGTCCTCGGCCACATCCCGGTATCGGACGACATCCGGCGTCGGCGTGCCGGTCCGGACCGACGCCGGCGAGGGAGCTCCGGTGCAGGCGACGGTCAGGAGGAGGGCCGCGACGACCCTCGGGATGCTCCGCCCGGGTCCGCCCTCCACCATCCTCCCTCCGTCGCCGTCGGCCGTCGTCGACCGTCGCGGACGCCCGACGGTAGGGGGGTCCCGACGGCCGCGTCAAGCCAACGACCTGCGTTTTCGCCGCGGCGGCCCGCGGTGGGCCATGCTGGACCCGCACCGTCGGATCGAAGGAGGCACGATGGGGAGGCTGGAGGGGAAGGTGGCGCTCGTGACGGGAGCGAGCCGTGGGATCGGCGCGGCGGTCGCCCGGTCGCTGGCGGGCGAAGGGGCGCGGCTCGGGCTCGCGTCCAGGAACGGGGAGGACCTCGCGATCGAGGGATCGGTCGCTCGTCCGACGGACGTCCGTGACCCCGACGCGCTCGCGCGCATCGTCGCGGACACGGTCGACGCGTTCGGCGGCCTCGACATCGTCGTGGCGAACGCGGGCGTCGGCGCGTACGGCCCGTTCCTCGAGCTGCCCGCCGAGCAGATCGACGAGATGATCGACGTGAACGTTCGCGGCACGATCCACACGGTCCGGGCAGCCCTGCCCCACCTGCTCCGCAGCGAGGCCGCCGATCTCGTGACCCTCGCTTCGGAGGCAGGTCGCCGGGGGCTCCCGTTCGAGGCGGTGTACTGCTCGTCGAAGTTCGCCCAGGTCGGGTTCACCCGTGCGCTCGACCACGAGCTCCGGCCGCTCGGGGTCCGCTGCACGAACGTGTGCCCCGGCGGCGTCGCCACCGACTTCGCGATGGGCCGCGGCCGGACGCCCGACATGCCCGAACTCGAGGGCATGATGTCCGCGGAGGACGTCGCCGAGACCGTGCTGTTCGTCCTGACGCGCCCCCGGAGCCACCGGATCCTCGAGGTCGCGTTCCGGCCCGCGACGGAGCCGTCGTGGGGATGAGCGGACACGGGGTTCTCCGCTGGGGTGTGCTGTCGACCGCCCGGATCGGCGTCCGCAAGGTGATCCCCGCGATCCAACGCGCCGATCGGTGTGAGGTGGTCGCGATCGCCTCGCGTGATCGCGCCCGCGCCGACGAGGTGGCGGGCCGGTTCGGGATCCCCCGTGCGCACGGCTCCTACGAGGACCTCCTCGCCGACGACGAGGTCGACGCCGTGTACGTGCCGCTGCCCAACCACCTGCACGGCGAGTGGGCGATCGCCGCCGCGCGGGCCGGCAAGCACGTCCTCTGCGAGAAGCCGCTCGCGATGCACGCCGCGGAGGCGCAGGCGATGATCGACGCCTGCGCCACCGCCGGCGTCCGGTTGATGGAGGCGTTCATGTACCGCCTCCACCCGTCGTGGGAGGCCGTCCGCGAACTGGTGGCGGGGGGGAAGATCGGGGCGCTCGGCGCGGTCCAAACGCGGTTCTCGTACTTCAACGA
Organism: Actinomycetota bacterium; assembly: GCA_050696355.1. Classification (GTDB taxonomy): domain Bacteria; phylum Actinomycetota; class UBA4738; order UBA4738; family HRBIN12; genus JAJNBA01. The sequence continues at coordinate 30,693 of JBOGVD010000083.1, read as the reverse complement.
CGACCCGGCGAACATCCGCAACATCCGCGAGGCCGGCGGGGGAGCGCTGATGGACATCGGCTGCTACGCCGTCGACGCTTCGCGGATGCTGTTCGGCGCCGAGCCGGACAGCGTCCAGGCGTCGGTCACCCGCGACGCCGGATCGGGTGTCGACATCCTCACGAGCGCGATCCTGAGGTTCGGGGACGGCGTCGCGACGTTCACGTGCGCGACGCAGCTCGAACCCGACCAACACGTCCATGTCTCGGGCGAGCGTGGTCGGATCTCGGTCGGGATCCCCTTCAACATCCCGCCCGACCTGCCGACGGAGGTGACGGTGACGGCCGGCGGCGAGCCGCCCGTCGCACCGGCGTCGGAGGTCCTCACGTTCGAGCCGGCGGATCAGTACGAGATCCAGGCGGCGCGCTTCGCGCGCGCGGTGCTCGAGGACGAGCCGGTGCCGATCCCGCCCGAGGACGCCGTCGCGAACATGCGTGTGCTCGACCGGATCGTCGAAGCGGCGGAGGGCGGCTCCCGCTAGGCCGGGGTCGCGTGGAAGGTCGGCCGAAGGGCCGGGTAGAGCGTGCGGTACCGACCGTAGCCCTCGTCGTACGTGTCGGCGTCCGGACCGGGGTCGATGGGCTCGCCGAGCTCGATCGTCGCACCGCACGCCGCGTCGACCGTCGGGAACCAGCCGGCGCCCACCGCCGCGAGCGTGGCGGCGCCCTGCGCGGCGCCCTCGGCCGACGAGGTCGTGACGACGCTCGTCCGGACGACGTCGGCGAGGACACGACGCCAGAGCGCGCTCCGACTCCCGCCCCCGGTGATCCGCACGTGCGCCGGCCGGGGCAGGCCGAGCGCGTCCATCAGCTCGAACGAGTCGCGGAGGCCGAAGGCGACCCCTTCGAGCACCGCCCGGACGAGGTGGGGTCCCCCGTGCCGGACCGTCAGACCGACGAACGCGCCTCGAGCCAGCGGGTCCGGGTGGGGCGTCCGGTCGCCGGTGAGGTAGGGGAGGAATAGCAGCCCGTCGCTCCCGGCCGGGACGCCGGACGCCTGCTCGACCAGCTCGTCGAAGGCTGTCCCCGGCGCGATCGCGTCGCGCAACCAGCGGAGGCTCCCGGCGGCCGAGAGCATCACCCCCATCACGTGCCAGCGGTCGGGGACGGCGTGACAGAACGCGTGGAGGCGACCACCCGGATCCACGGACGGACCGTCGGTGGTCGCGAACACGACGCCGGAGGTCCCGAGCGAGACCGAGACGATGCCGGGCCGGACGGCGCCGAGGCCGGCGGCCGCGGCCGCCTGGTCGCCGCCGCCGGCAACGACCGGCGTTCCGGCCCGCAGACCGGTCGCCTCGGCAGCATCGGCTGAGAGGACGCCGGTCACGTCCGGACCCTCGTACGTGCGCGGGAGCCAGGACGGATCGACGTCGAGCGCCTCGACCACCTCCGGAGACCAATCGCGGTCCGCGAGCGAGAGCAGCAGCGTGCCAGACGCGTCGGCGCGGTCGGTCGCGAGCTCGCCGGTCAGGCGGAACCGCACCTGATCCTTCGGGAGCAGCACGTGCGCGATCCGTCTCCAGACGTCGGGCTCGTGCCGGTGGACCCACACGATCTTGGGCGCCGTGAACCCCGGGAGCGCGTCGTTGCCCGTCAGGCGGATCAGCCGATCCCGGCCGACGACCTCGCGGATCAGGTCGCACTCCGCTCCGGTCCGCTGGTCGTTCCACAGGATCGCCGGCCGGAGGACGCGTCTTTCCCGATCGAGCAGCACGAGCCCATGCATCTGCCCGGCGAGGCCGATCGCCTCGACGTCCGCGCCGCGGAGGCCGCCGGCCTCGAGTACCGCGCGGACGACGGTCACCGTGCCCTCCCACCAGCGCGCCGGATCCTGTTCGCTCCAGAGCGGCCGTGGGGTCTCGTACGCGTAGTCGGACGACGCCGCGGCCGCCACCGTCCCGTCCGGACGGATCGCGACGGCCTTCGTGGCCGTCGTGGACACGTCGAGGCCGAGGACGACGCTCACGGCCGGCCCGGCGCGTCCGACGAGCGGAGCGACCACCGTTCGCGGTGCTCCGCCCGCCCGCCGGGAGCGAGCTCGCGCAGCGGGCCCAGCGTCTCCAGCTCACAGCAGCCGCCGCCGATGTAGACCTGGACCGCCGCGCCACGGTCGGTATACACGCCGTCCGGGTCGAGCTCGATCCGTTTCTCGAACGCGTACCCACCCAACCGGTACGCGATCCGGCCGTCGCTCGGGGCCACGCCGACCTTCGTCGGCGGGCCGTCCGTCGAGGCGTCGACGCGGACCTCCCTGCGGCCGGTCCGGATCCGCCGGTCGCCGAGGTCCGTGTAGGGCCAGAGCACGAGGGACCGATCTGCCTGCGGACCGATCCCTCGTGCCGGCACCGGCAGGACCGCCTCGCCACCCGGCCGGAGCTGCGTGATCGCCCACGGCGCGATCGTGACCGGCGACGAGGAGGCGTTCCGGAGCTCGTGCTCCACGATCCATCCGCCGCCGGCGTCGGGGCGGACCGCGATCGCCTTGACCAGACCCGCGCCGTCCGGCGGCGCCTCGACGCGGACGCCGTCCGCGAGCTCCGTCGTCTCGCAGGGTCGGTCGTCCGGACGGTACGTGACCGCCGGGATCTCCGGCGCCGCCCACAGCCGGTGGCCGCCCAGCAGCCGGTACCGCTCGCCGCCGGGCGCATCCAGCTCCGCCTCGGGCAGGACCGCGAAGAGGTTCGTGCCGCCGACGACGCACCCGAGGACCCGAGGGCCCACCGAGACCGTGACGAACAGCTCCGACGCCTCGCCGTCGACGCGGACCGAGCGGTGGCCTTCGAACTCGACCTCGTGGAGCGTCACCGCACGCCGAGCAGGATCTCGACGGTCAGCTGGTCCAGCTCCTCGTAGGGCTGGCCTCGCGCGGCGATCGCCCGGCGATCCAGATCGGCCTCGCGCAGCGCTGCCGCTCGCTCCGGCGAGTACGGGCCGAGGATCGTCGCGGTCGTCCCGTCGTCCTCCCGGATCCGTTCGAGCAGTCCCTGGACGTCCGGGTCCGTGTTCCAGCGCTCGGCCTTCTCCTTGAGGATCAGGTAGGTCCGCATGCACCCGCGGGCGAAGGCCTTCACGTCGGCGTAGTCGGAGGTCCGGTACGCGTGGGCGTCGAAGTGCCGACTGCCCTCGTATCCCACGTCCTCGAGGAACTTCACGAGGAAGAAGGCCGCCTTCGGGTTCGCCGAGCCGAACCGCAGGTCCTGATCGAAGCGACCCGGGATCTGATCGTTCAGGTCGATGTGGAACAGCTTCCCCATCGACCACGCCTGCGCGACATGGTGCGTGAAGTTCAGGCCGGCCATGTGCTCGTGCGCCGCCTCCGGATTGACCCCGACCATCTCGGGAGCGTCGAGGGTCTCGATGAACGCGAGCATCGCGCCCGTCGTCGGAAGGTAGATGTCGGCGCGCGGCTCGTTCGGCTTCGGCTCGAGCGCGAACCGGAGATCGTAGCCCTGGTCCTGCACGTATGCGCACAGGAAGTTCAGCGCATCCGCGTACCACCGAAGCGCCTCCAGCGGGTCCTTCGAGGAATCGGTCTCGACGCCCTCTCGCCCGCCCCAGAACACGTACGTCGTGGCGCCGAGCTCGACTCCGAGGTCGATGGCCAGCATCGTCTTCCGGATCGCGTAGGCGCGGACACGGGGGTCGTTGGCGGTGAAGGCCCCGTCGCGGAAGACGGGATCGCGGAAGAGGTTCGTCGTCGCCATCGGGACGACGAGCCCCGTCGCGTCGAGCGCCTTCTGGAAGTCCGACACGATCTGGTCGCGTTCATGCGCGCTCGCATCGACCGGCACGAGGTCGTTGTCGTGCAGGTTCACACCCCACGCGCCGACCTCGGCGAGGAGCTCGACGAGCTGGACGGGCGAGAGGACCTCGCGGACCGGGTCGCCGAACGGGTCGAAACCCGGGTGGCCCACGGTCCACAGGCCGAAGGAGAACCGGTGCTCCGGTTCCGGCTCCAGGCTCATCCCGCGTCCACCTCCCGGGATCGGGGTCTCGGACTCACCCGCCGCTCCGCGTGCGACTGCGCTTCGACAGCGCGTCCACGAGAACGGCGCCGAGTAGCACGAGGCCGGTGATGATGAACTTCAACCCCTGCGACAGCCCCAGCAGGTTCATCCCGCTGTTGATCGAGGCGATCACCGCGGCGCCGAGCAGCGCCGAGATCACCCGGCCGATCCCGCCGAACAGGCTTGTGCCGCCGATCACGGCGGCCGCGATCACGTTGAGGAGGAGATCGCCGCCGCCGGAGCTGGTGGCCACGGATCGGAGCCGCGACGCGAGGATGATCCCTCCCGCCCCCGCCATGAAGCCGTTGATCATGAACACCGCGATCCGCACCCGGTCGACCTCGATCCCCGCTCGCCGAGCGGCTTCCGGGTTCCCGCCCACCGCGTAGACGTGCCGGCCGAACCGCGTCCTCGAGGCGACGAAGGTCCAGAACACGAGGAAGACCCCGAGGATCACGATCACCATCGGGACCCCGCGATCCTGGTTCGCGTACGACACCGCGCCGAACGTCAGCGCGGCGAGGCCGACGAGCTGGAGGGCCAGGAGCGGGAGCGGCTTCGCATCGAGCCCTCCGGCGCGCCGCGACCTCGCCGTCTGCAGCTGCGACGCGGCGTACCCGATCACGATCAGCGCAGCGATCACGTATCCCCACGCCGGAGACAGGAAGCTGTTCGCCAGTGCGACGATCGTGTCGTCCGAGATCCGGATCGTGCCGGTCGTGGTGGCCTCGGTCATCAGATACAGGACGACCCCGGACCAGATCAAGAGGCCCGCCAGCGTCACGACGAACGAGGGGACGCCGGCCTTCGTGATAATCAGGGCGTGCGCGAACCCGATCGCCGTCGTGGTCGCCAACGCCACGCCGATCGCGGCCCACCAGGGGAAGCCGGGGTCATCGGGCCGGATCAGGAGGGTCATCACGACCCCGCCGACGGCGCTCACGAACGCCACCGAGAGGTCGATCTCCCCGATCAGCAGGACGAAGACGATCCCGATCGCGAGGATCGCGAACGGTGCGGTCTGCAGCAGGAGGTTCGTGAAGTTCCGCTCGGTCAGGAACACGTCGTCGAGCGTGCCGAAGACGATCACGATCACGACGAGGCCGACCAGGATCGGGAGCGAGCCGAGGTCGCCGGAGCGGACCTTCTGCCACCAACGGCGGACGTAGCCGGCGAGCGTCTGGTCGGCCGGTGGCACCGCCGCGCCGGTCTCGTCGACCGGCACGTCCCCGTCGTCGGGGACGACGGGGGTCTCGGTGCCGCGCTCGATCGTCACGACTGGACCGCCGTGGCGTCCATGCCGGGCACGTGCTGGAGCGTGCCGGCGGTGATCGCGTGGACCACGTCCTGCTGCGTCGTCTCCCTTCGATCGACCAACGCGACCCGCTGACCAAGGCGCAGGACCGTGATCCGGTCGGCCGCCTCGAAGACGTCGTGGAGGTTGTGAGAGATCAGCACCACCCCGAGGCCGCGCTCGGCGAGGCGCCGGACGAGGTCGAGGACCTGACGGGTCTGCGCCACGCCGAGCGCCGCCGTCGGCTCGTCGAGGATCACGAGCTTCGAGTTCCACATCACGCACTTCGCGACCGCCACGGCCTGCCGCTGCCCGCCGGACAGGCCCGCGACGAGCTGTCGGACCGATCGGAGCGTCGTCACCGACAGACTGCGGAGCGTCTCCTTCGTCGTTCCCTCCATGCTCGGCTCGTCGAGCGCGACCCCGAAGCGCGTCCGCTCCCGGCCGAGGAACATGTTGCCGACGACGTCGAGGTTGTCCGCGAGCGCGAGGTCCTGGTACACGACCTCGATCCCGAGGCGGGCCGCCTCCCGCGGGCCGTGGATCCGGACCTGCCGTCCCTCGAAGCGGATCTGCCCCTCACCGAACGGATAGATCCCGGCGATGCCCTTGATCAGCGTCGACTTGCCGGCGCCGTTGTCGCCGACGAGCGCCATCACCTCACCGGCGCGCACCTCGAAGTCGACGCGATAGAGGGCCTGCACGGCGCCGAAGGACTTCGAGATCCCGCTGGCCTCCAGCAGGGGCGACTCAGCCATCTCCGGACCCCTTTCCTCGATCGACGAGACGCGACGGCCGGGACGGCTATGGTCGCACGTCCCGGTCGTCGTCGCCGATGCCGCCTGGGTCCCGCTAGGCGGCGTTCTCCTGACAGAAGTCCGTCTCCGTCACGTCGCCGGTGCAGATCTCCTCGACGGTCCGGAACTCGTCCGCGATCACGGTGTCGGCGATGTTGTCCGCGGTCACCGCGATCGGCACCAGCCCGAAGTAGGGCACGACCCCGTCACCTTCGGCCGATTCGGTGGGCTGGCCCGTCTCCGCTTCGATCCCGATCAGGGAGTACTCGACCCCCGGATCGATCGCCGTGATGTCCTCGCCCGCCCGCAGCGCGAGCGCGACCGCAGCGGCGACCGCCACCTCGGCCTCGATCGGCTTGTAGACCGTCATCGTCTGCTTGCCGAGGAGGATGTTCTGGATCCCGACCGCCGTGGCATCCTGGCCGCTGATCGGCACCTCGCCCACGCCTGCCGCGTCGAGGGCGTTGATCGCCGAGGCCGCCAGCCCGTCGTTGGCGGCGAAGACCGCGTCGACCTCGTTGTTCAGGTCGACCAGGATCTGCTCCATGATCGTCTGGGCCTCCTGGTTGTCCCAGCCGGGGACGTGCTGGTCCGCGGCCAGCTCCCACTCGCCCGCATCCACGTGCTCCTGGACGACCGTGTGGTAGCCCTCCTTGAACAGGAACGAGTTGTTGTCCTCCTCGCCGCCGTTCAGCTCCACGACCTGTGGCACGTCTGGCAGTGCCTCGATCTCCGACTCAAGCACCTCGGCCATCGTAGCGCCCACCTGCACGTTGTCGAAGCTGACGTAGGCCGCCCCACTCGCCCCGCCGGTGTTGAAGCGGTCGTACTCGACGACGTCGACGCCGGCCTCGGTGGCCTGATCGATGATCGCCGCGCCCGATCCGGTGTCGAGGCTCGTGAGCACGATCACACTCGCGCCGTCGGCGATCGCCTGCTCGGCCTGGGACTGCTGCGTCGTGGCGTCGCCCTCGGCGTTCACGATCGTGAAGTCCTCGCCGTCGGCGAGGCCCGCCTCCTCGAACTTCTCACCGAAGAAGCGGCGATCGTCTTCCTCCCATCTGGTCGAGGACTCGGTGTCCGGCAGGAGCACCCAGATGCTGCCTTCGCCCCCGCCGTCTCCGTCACCGTCGCCACCGCCGTCGCCGCCGCCGTCACAGGCGGCCGCGACCGTCGCCAGTACGGCGAACATGACCACCCATGTTCGGGCCCTCCGTGCCTTCATCGAACCCCTCCTCATGCCGTGCTCCCTCGAGAGCGGTTGGCTGATGCTAGACGTGCCCCGAAAGGCCGCGCAACCCAGCCGGCGGGCTTACGACATCGGTGGACGTCACCTCCCGTCGGGTGTCCGTCAGTGTCAAGCTGGTCGGTGTCCGAGGGGTGGCTCCTAGGGTGCGTGTCCTTCGTGGACCCATGCCTCTTGCCGCCCCTCGGGCATACAGAACCGGCCGGCGTGGCTTGATAGGAGCGTGGCATCGCCCCCACACTGAGGTGTGCCCACCGGCCGGTTCCGTTGCCCTTCGAGGAGAGCTCGTGCACCGGAACAGCCTCGGCTGGGTGGTGGCAAGAGACGACGCTAGGCTCGTCGGTTTCGTGAACGTGCCCTGGGACGGGCTCGTTCACGCCTGGATCCAAGACACGATGGTCACCATGTCGGCACGTCACCAGGGGATCGGGACCGAACTGGTGACCGTGGCTGTGGCGGAGGCACGCACGGCTGGATGTGAGTGGCTGCACGTCGACTTCGACGATCATCTCCGTCCCTTCTACTTTGATGCGTGCGGGTTCGCTCCAACCGATGCGGGTCTGATCGCTCTGTAGCCGTTCAGGGCCTGACGAACGCCTTTACTCGGGTGCGCTCCGGCTCCGTATCAGGTCCTCGAAGCTCAAGACCCCGTTCCTCCCATCGACCTCCCCCACGGCGGATCGAAGACAAGACCGAAGCGGCCTGAGGCGGCGCGAATCGATACCCTGTCAGAGAGGCGCGAGAGGAGGTCCGGCATGGGCAAGGTGGCGCACTTCGAGATCCCGGCGGACGACGAGGCGCGGGCGCGTGAATTCTACGGGTCCGTCTTCGACTGGCAGCTCCAGGAGATGCCGGATCTGCAGTACACGATCGTGATGACGACGCCCGTCGACGAGCGAACCCAGATCCCGACGGAGCCGGGCGGCATCAACGGCGGTCTGATGAAGCGCACGGAGGACACGCCCTCGCCGGTGCTCACGGTCGAGGTCGACGGGATCGACGAGTCGTTGCGCCAGATCGAGGCGGCCGGCGGCAGCACGGTCCGGGCGCGGACCGAGATCCCCGGTATGGGAGCGTTCGCCTACTTCAAGGACACCGAGGGCAACGTGGTCGGGCTCTGGGAGACCGCTCCGAGCCAGACCTGAGCCGAGATGTCGGACCCGGACGATCTCGGAGCGGTCGCGAGGTCGATCATCGACTCCAACCGGTTCATGACGCTCGCCACGGCCGACGCCGACGGCGTGCCCTGGGCATCGCCCGTGTGGTACGCGCCGGTGGAGTACCGCGAGTTCCTCTGGGTCTCGAAGCCGGAGGCCCGGCACTCGCGGAACCTCGCCACCCGCCCCGAGCTCGCCATCGTGATCTTCGACTCGCATGAGCCCGGCGGCTGGAAGGCGCTCTACATGACCGCGGTCGCCGAGGAGCTCGCCGACGTCGACGAGGGGATCCAGATCTTCTCCCGCCACGGGGAGGCGCAGGGCCTCCGTGCGTGGACGCGCGCGGATGTGCTGTCACCGGCCCGCCATCGCCTGTATCGGGCCACGGTCTCCGAACACTTCGTGCTCGATCCGCACGACCAGCGACGGTCCGTGAGCCTCGCGTGACGACGTCGTGAGCCGCCCGTGCCGAGGCCGTCCCTACACGCACGTGCAGTGAACGTCCGCCTCCTGACAGGCGCCGCACCTGAGCGTGCAGTACCGGTCCGAGCCCGAGTGCAGGTGATGCTCGTCGTGCTCACTCGCCACCGAGCCGCAGATCGCGCACTTCCAGCCGTCCGCCGATCCGCCGCACTTCGCGCAGAGCGATGCTTCGAGCTGCGCCATCCTCGCAACCTCCGTTCCCATGTGAGTCGACGGGCCGCTCCGGTGCTCGCCGGAACGGCCCGCCCACCTTCACTCGCTCCGCCCCACCAGGACGCCGCGCAGGGCGAGCATCGCCCCCACGATGAAGATGACCGTCGCCAGGTAGATCAACCCCAGATGCCCGATCGTGTCGAAGCCGTTCGGGTAGTGGTCCGGCAGGGCCACCAGCAATCCTAGGACCGGGGCGACCACCGCCCCCACCCAGGCCCACATCTGGCCGCGTCGCACGCCGTAGGCGACGAGGAACAGGACGGCCACACCGGTGGCCGCGATGAAGCCCGCGACCGCGATATGCAGGTGACCGATGTAGTGGTACAGCGATGGGCTGAAGGTTTGGATCGCATCCCTCCCGACGTCCACTTGGCCCGGACCGATGCCGAGCTCCAGGAAGGCGTCGGTGAAGTTGCGGATGAAGAAGATCACCGCGTAGCCGATGAAACCGACCGCGGCGACCCCCATCAACCACGATCCCCGCTTCAGGTCTCGCTCGACCGACGCGGGCTGCGAGCGCTCCGCTGTGATGGTTGCCATCTCTCTTCACCTCCTCGTCCCCTAGGACGCCGGGCGACGCCCGCGCATTGCCCGCGAAGGGTGATGCAATGAAGTCGACGTGCGGAGCGTCTATCCCTGTGCGGACCCACATGCGCGCCCGCCGAACAGAGATGAGTCGGATCGACACGACGGATCGGACGAAGGAAGCTTTCCAGGAGCTCGTGCGCCAGGAGCTCCCTGGTCTCTACTCCCTCTCGCGCCGGCTCGTCCGAGACGGTGCGGAGGACCTCGTGCAAGAAGCGTTGCTCCAGGGCTACCGAGCGTTCGGGAGCCTGAAGGAGGAAGCGGCCGGCGGGCGCTGGTTGAAGACGATCCTCGTGAACGTCTTCCGCGACCAGCTCAGGAAGCGCGCCCGCACCGTCGAGGAGGTGGCCACCGGGGACCTGGAGGACTTCTCCCTCTACCGCACGCTGATCGACGAGGATCCGCTCCCGTACTCCGACTCGCTCCACACGGACTTCCTCGACGCGTTCGGGCGGGACGATCTGCGGGAGGTCCTGATGCGCATGCCGGAGATCTACCGGGGCCCTCTCGTGCTCCGGTACATGGACGGGTTCTCCACGAAGGAGATCGCTCGGCTGTTGGACGCTCCGCTCGGCACGATCCTCGCCCGCCTCCATCGGGGACGTCGGGTGTTCGAGCGGACGATGTGGACCTACGCCGAGGAAACGAGGCTGATCATGGCGGGAGACGACGATGGGTGAGACGACGGCAGCGATCCCCTGCTCGGAGGCGGTGCGGCAGCTGTGGGACTACCTCGACCACTCGATCGCGCCGGAGGACCAGGAGAAGGTCGAGCATCACCTGGCGTTCTGCCGTCGCTGCTGCGGGGAGCTCGAGTTCGCGAAGGAGATCCGGCGCTTCCTGGCATCCAGCTCGTCCCAGGAGATCCCTACGGACGTGAAGGAGCGCCTCGAGCGCTTCGTCGAGGAGATGTGATCGATGGCGAAGGACCTGATGTTCCAGGACGAGATCAAGGGATCGGTTCGAGAGGCCTACGCCGCGATCTCCTCCGGCGGCGGTCAGGCCGTGGCCGGCCGGATCTATGACGACGACGAGCTCGCCGAGCTCCCGCCTGGTGCCGTCGAATGGGCCCTCGGCGTGGGGAACCCTGTCCGGTACGCGTTCCTGCAGCCCGGTGAGGTCGTCCTGGACATCGGCTCAGGAGCCGGGATCGATACGATCCTCGCAGCGCGGCGCGTCGGGTCATCGGGCAAGGCGATCGGCCTGGACATCGTCCCGGAGATGACCGAGCGGGCCCGCGCGCACGCGGGCGAGGCGGGTGTGGCGGCGTGGACGGAGTTCACGCTGGGCGACATGGAGCAGATCCCCCTGCCGGACGCCTCGGTCGACGTGGTGATCTCGAACGGGGTGCTCAACCTCGCCGCGCGGAAGAGCCGCGCGCTCGCCGAGATCCACCGGCTGCTGCGTCCGGGTGGACGGATGTCCCTCGCGGACCTCACCGTCGAGGGCGAGCTCCCACCGGAGATCGCGAACGACCAGAGCGCCTGGGCTGGGTGAGTGGCCGGCGCGTTGGCGGAGCGTGTCTTCGCCGAGAAGCTCGGGAGAGCGGGGTTCGTGGACGTCTGGGTCGGCGCACACCGGCCAACCAGCATCGATGAGGCATCCCAATACCCGCTTTTCACCGACGAGGTGATCGCGTTGATGCGCGCGACGATCCCTCGTGAGCAGCACGATCACGTCGCGACGTCGGTGATCGTGAAGGCGAGGCGACCGGATCTCGACCCGAACGGAGGGCTCGGATGACGGTGCGGACCGATCCGCTACGTCGCGGAAGGCCGCGCTCGCGGCAAGGTCGCGATCACGGTGCTCGCGTGACCGGAGAGCGGAGGACCCGATGAAGGCGATCGTGCAGGATCGGTACGGCTCGGCCGACGTGCTCGAGTTCCGAGACATCGAGGCACCCGTGGCCGGCGAGAACGACGTCCTCGTGCGCGTGCACGCGGCCGGCTGCGGACCGGACGTGTGGCACATCATGACCGGGATGCCCTACATGGCGCGCCCCGCGATCGGGCTCCGCCGGCCGAAGGTCGGTGTCCGCGGCTGGGACGTCGCGGGAACGGTCGAGACGGTCGGCACGAACGTCACGGACCTGCGGCCCGGCGACGAGGTGATGGGCACCGCCGAGAGCGGCTCGTTCGCCGAGCTCGCGATCGCGCATGCGGACAAGCTCGTCCCCAAGCCGGCGAACCTCAGCTTCGAGCAGGCAGGTGCGGTGCCGATCTCCGGCGTCACCGCCCTGCGGGCCGTGCGTGACGAGGGGAAGGTGCAGCCGGGGCATAGGGTGCTGATCGTCGGCGCGGCCGGAGGTGTGGGCTCGCTCACCGTGCAGATCGCCAAGGCGTTCGGGGCGGAGGTCACCGGCGTCTGCAGCACGTCGAAGCTGGACCTGGTCCGGTCGCTCGGCGCGGACGACGTGATCGACTACACGCGCGAGGACTTCGCGGACGGGTCCCGCCGCTGGGACGTGATCATCGACACCGCCGGCCGTCGCCCGTTGTCGCAGCTGCGCCGCGCCCTGACCCCGAAAGGGACCCTGGTGATCGTGGGCGGCGACGGGGGCGGACGCTGGACCGGCGGCTTCTTGCGTGGGGCGCTGCGAGCGCCACTGTTGTCTCTGTTCGTGGGTCAGCGACTCCGGGCGCTGAGCACGAAGATCGAGCAGAAGGACCTCGTCGCGGTCAAGGAGCTGATCGAGGCAGGCACGGTGAGGCCGGTGATCGACCGGACGTATCCGCTGATCGAGGCCCCCGACGCGATCCGCCACCTCGAGGAAGGCCACGCCGCCGGCAAGATCGTCATCACCATCTGACGAGGGCGATGGATCGTTGGGAACTATCCTTGCCGGTGTCCTCGCGGGCCGTTCCCAACCGTCAGGAGGGTGAGCGGGAACGACCCGCGCCGACGGGAGGAGCACTCATGAGCCAGTACCTGTTGTCCACCTACGCCGTGGAGGGGGAGGTCCCCGGGGCGCCGAGGACGCCCGAGGAGTTGGACGCGTTCATGGGCCGGGTCGCCGCCCTCGAAGCCGAGATGGACGAGAGCGGGACGTTCGTCTTCGGTGGCGCTCTCCACAGCCCCGACGCGTCGACGGTGCTCCGCGTGGGCGATGGCGACGTGGTCATGACCGATGGGCCTTTCGTCGAGGCGAAGGAGCACATCGCCGGCTTCTACGTCATCAACGCGGACGACCTCGATGCAGCGCTGGCCTGGGGCCGCAAGGTCGTTGACGCGATCGACCATCCGATCGAAGTCCGCCCGTTCCGAGCGACCGGACGCGTCCAGGCGTGACCCGCATCGTCCCCTCCCGGGCGGACGCCACGGCCGTCGAGCATGTGTTCCGTGAGGCGTACGGCCAGGCGGTCGCGACGCTGATCCGCATCTTCGGCGACATCACCCTCGCCGAAGATGCCGTTCAGGAGGCGTTCGTCGTGGCGAGCGACCGGTGGCAGCGCGACGGCGTCCCGCCGAACCCGGCGGGGTGGATCGTGACGACCGCACGGAACCGTGCGATCGACGGTCTTCGCCGTTCGGCCCGCGGCCGGGAGCTCCATGAACAGCTCGGAACGGTCGCAGCCACAACAGACGGCCCCGGCGCCGAGGAAGCGGCGGAGGACGGACCCGTGACGGACGATCGACTTCGACTGATCTTCACGTGCTGCCATCCGGCGTTGCGCACCGAGCACCACGTCGCCCTGACCCTGCGACTGCTCGGCGGGCTGGGCGTGGATGAAGTGGCCCGCTCGTTCCTGGTGAGTGAGTCGGCGATGGCGAAGCGGCTCGTACGAGCGAAATACAAGATCAAGGCCGCCAAGATCCCCTATCGGGTTCCGGACGAGGCCGATCTCCCTGCCCGACTCCGATCGGTCCTGTCGGTGCTGTACCTGATCTACAGCACCGGTCTCGACGGTCCGGATCGGGCCTCGTTGCGGACCGAGGCGATCCGGCTCGCGCGCGCTCTCGTCGACTTGATGCCGGACGAGCCCGAAGCGGCGGGCCTGCTCGCGTTGCTGCTGCTCAGCGAGTCACGGGCTCCGGCCCGCGCCGCCGAGGGTGCCCTCGTGCTCCTGCGCGATCAGGATCGAACGAGGTGGGACCGCGCGATGATCGACGAGGGACAGGCGATCGTTCGCGCCTGCATCCGACGAGAACAGCCAGGTCCGTTCCAACTCCAGGCAGCGATCCAAGCCGTGCACTGCGACGCCGACTCGTTCGAGGCGATCGACTGGCCGCAGATCGCTGCTCTCTACGATCACCTGCTCTCGGTGATGCCCACCCCGGTGGTTGCGCTCAATCGAGCCATCGCGATCGCCGAGATCGCGGGTCCCGGTGCCGCGCTCACGACGATCGACGCGATCGCGCCCGACCTCGACGACTATCACCTGATGCACGCGACCCGCGGGACGATGCTGCGCCGGATCGGACGACGAGACGCCGCGAAGGCCGCGTTCGAGCGCGCCGCCCACCTCGCCACGACGGAAACGGACCGGCGGTTCCTCGAGGAACAGATCGAGGAGCTCTCGGCGTCGTAGCCAGCCGCGGATGTCACGATGGTCGTATCTTCCCGTACGGCCCATGGATCGCGCTGCCATCGACGAGCTCCTCACCTTCACGGACTACAGCTGGCACGAACACGAGCGCACGATCCGCCCTCTCGGCGACGAAGTGCTGACACACCCCGCGCCCGGCTCGGGCTGGCCGGCACTGCGGGACGCCCTCGCGCACATCAACTGGGCATACGTTCGCTGGCTGGCGGACCCGGCCGGAACGAGCGACGAGCCGATGGAACGCGTGGAGTCGTGGGACGACCTGGAGTCCTACCGAGGTCGCGTCCGCGATCACGCCCGTGACTACCTCGATTCGCTCGGCGAGGGTGAGCTGCTGACGCCGCGGGAGATGAACGTCGACGGCGAGCCGCGGGTCTACAGCCCCGCGGACTTCTTCGTGCACGTCATGCTGCACGAGCGTCAACACCACGGGGACGTGAACACGCTCCTGTACCAGCTGGGTGCGGACATCCCGATCGTGGAGTATCGGTTCTCGCTGCCCGAACGCCGAACCGAGGAGGCACCTCAGGCGATGTCGAGACGACCGATCACATCGGAGGGAGACGAGCGATGAGGAAGCTGATCGTGAGCACGTTCCTGACCCTCGATGGGGTCATGCAGGCTCCGGGCGGGCCCGAGGAGGACGATAGCGGCGGCTTCGCGTACGGGGGCTGGTTGGTCAACTACTGGGACGACCTGATGGGCGAGGTCAAGTCCGAGGAGTTCAACGTGCCGTTCGACCTCCTGCTCGGACGCAGGACCTACGAGATCTTCGCCGGGTACTGGCCGAACCACCCCGAGGAGGCCTACGGCAAGCCATTGAACGACGCCACGAAGTACGTCGCGTCACGGAGCCGTCCCGCACTGGACTGGACCCCGGCGCTCCTGCTCGAGGGAGACGCGGCCGAGGGCGTCGCGGCGCTCAAGGAGGGAGACGACGGGCCGGAGCTGCAGGTGCACGGCAGCGGGAACCTCGCCCAGACGCTGATGCGCCACGGGCTCGTCGACGAGTACCACCTGTGGGTCTTCCCCCTCGTGCTCGGCTCGGGCAAGCGCCTGTTCGCGGACGGCACGATCCCCGCAGGGCTGAAGCTCGTCGACAGCAAGGTCTCCACCACCGGCGTTGTGATCGGGACCTACGAGCCGGCGGGCGAGATCGTCACCGGGTCGTTCGCGGAGGATCGATCGCCGGAGGCGTGACCTTGGCGATATCGCCGAGGATCTCGGCGAGTTCCGCCTGGTGGAGCACATCGGGATCGTGGTACCGGGCCGCGCGGCAGTGAGGATCGCCACCGGCACGGCCCGGCCGTTGGCGACGTACGATCGCGGCCGTGGCGTACGACGAAGCGCTCGCCGATCGGATCTGTGAGGTCCTCGCCGGCGAAGCCGGTGTGACCGAACGGAAGATGTTCGGAGGGCTCGCGTTCCTGATCGGAGGGAACATGGCCGTCGCCGCGAGCGGCCAGGGAGGCGCCCTGGTCCGAGTCGATCCCGATAGGTCGGACGCGATCGTCGCCTCCACGAACACCCGCCCGATGGAGATGCGCGGCCAGGGGATGCAAGGGTGGCTCCGGGTCGCGCCGGAGGACCTGCGGACCAAGGGCCAGCTCGCGAAGTGGGTGACGCTCGGCGCGACCTACGCGCGCTCACTTCCTGTGAAGCCGTAGGGCCGCACTGCCCGCTCCCTTGCTGCGGCGAGCGGCGTCCTGCGCTACGCTCCGCGTGCTTGCCGACCTCGAGGGGGGACGATGGCTGCTGAGACCACGCCTGCGACGTTCGAGCGGCGCGCGTCGGGGCTCGTCCGGGAGGCGGGAACGCTCGACGTCCTGATCTACAACATCAACTTCGTATCGCTCGGATTGATGGCGGCGCTCGTCTTCCTCTTCTCGACGGCGTTCTATCCGGGCGCGAACCTCTACCTCACGGCGATCCTGACGTTCCTCCTCGTCATCCCGACGAGCCTCGTGTTCGCGTTCTTCGCGGCTTCGATGCCTCGGTCCGGCGCCGACTACGTGTTCGTGAGCCGCGCGCTGCACCCGGCGCTCGGGATGATGTCGAGCTGGAACAACACGGTCTGGTGGTTCATCTACGGCGGGGTCCCCTCGGCGTTCTTCGCGCAGTTCGGGCTCGCGCCACTGTTCGTCACGGTCGGTCAGATGGCCGGCGTCCAGTGGATGACGGACCTCGGGGAGTGGTTCGCGTCGCCGTGGGGGACGTTCCTCGCCGGCAGCGCGCTGATCGTCTTCCTGGTGGCCGTGTTCTCGCGCAGCCTGCGGGCGTACTTCCGGTACCAGAACGTCGTGTTCCTGATCTCGCTCGGCGGGATCGGCCTCGTGATGCTGGTATGGCTGTTCAAGTCACCTGCCGACATCACGGCGTCGCTCGGCGTGGGGCTCGGTGAGGCCGCTCTCCGCGGTCTGGGCGAAGCGGCCGGGGAGGCGGGCTTCGCGGGAGGCGGCCCCTTCAGCCTGAAGTGGACGCTCCTGGCGGGCACGTGGATCTACATCAACCTCGTCTTCAACCAGTCCTCGGCCTACATCGGCTCGGAGGTGAAACGGGCGAAGAGCCTGCAGCTGTGGTCGATGCCGATCGTGGCGACCGTCTGCACGGTCTACCTGCTCGTGATGCTGGCGCTGGCGGACAGGGCGGTCGGGCTGGAGCGCATGGGGCAGCTCGCGGCCACACAGGGGCTCGTCTTCACGCAGATCGCTGCCTTCGGATCGGGGAGCGTCCTGGTCGCTCTGCTGATCCTCGTGCCGTTCCTGTTCCAGAGCTACACCTGGTTGCCCGGTCAGATCACGAACGCGAGCCGGAACTTCCTCGCGTACGCGCTCGACGGCATGATGCCGGCGTGGGTCGGGCGGGTGCATCCGCAACATCACACGCCGGTGAACGCGCTGATGCTCGTGGGTGCTGGCTCGATCGCGGCCCTCGCAGCCTTCGTTTGGATCCCGGAGTTCGCGACGCTCGTCGGGATCTTCGGGTTCATCCTCGGCTTCCTGCTGGTGTCGGTCTCCGCGATCGTGTTCCCGTTCCGGATGCGTGATGTCTTCGAGGCGTCGCCGGTGCGGTGGCGCGTCGGTGGCATCCCGGTCGTGAGCGTCGTCGGCGCGCTCTCGGTCGTCGCGCTCGCGATCATGGCATGGGCGTTCCTGACCGATCCGAGCGCGGGTCTGAACGGCCGTCCAGCCCTCGTGTGGATGAACATCGGGATCTTCGCGTCCGGCCTGGTGATCTACGCGATCGCGCGAGCGGTGCAGCGCAGCCGGGGCGTGGACATCTCGAAAGCGTTCAAGGAGCTGCCGGTCGAGTAGCGCCCGCCAGGTCGAGCGCGATCGCACGGCACGGCGCGCCGTCCGCCTCGCCCGCGAGCCGCAGGGGGAACAGGCACAGCAGCGGCTCCTCGAAGTCGATCGCGGACAGGTTCGTCAGGTTCTCGGCGATCACGCCGCCGGCGCCGAGGACGAGGTGGTGGACATCCCACCGCTCCTCGGTCTCGTCCACGATCGTTTCGTCCGGGTTCAACGCGTCGATCGCGAGCGTGCGGACGCCTCGCTCGAGGACGCGTTCGCACGCCGCGGCCGTCAGGAACGGATGGTCGTAGTAGCGCTCCGTGCCGTAGAACCGCTCGGACCACCCGGTCCGGATGACGAGGATCGTTCCCGGCCGGATCCGGTCGGCGTACGGCGAGAGGGCGTCCCAGCCGATCGGCTCCCGGTCCCCGTGGCCGGTCACGTCGGCGATCACGGCGGGTCCGACGAAGAGTTCGAGGCCGACGTCCTCGAGGCGCTCGCCATCGGCCTCGAAATGAAAGGGCGCGTCGACGTGCGTGCCGGTGTGGGACCCGAGCTCGAGCGCGAGCACGTTCGCGCCGTCGCGCTCGATGGTCATGGCCCGCCGCACCGCCGGCGCGGGATCGCCGGGATAGATCTGGGTCTCGGGGCCGACCGGGATCGAGAGGTCCACGACCCGTGGCCCTCTCCGAGCGGCCGTCCCGCCGAGGTCAGTCATGGGGCTCCTCCTCGGGGAGCTCGTACCAGCGGACCCGTTCGCCGATCAGCGACCGGAGGCGCCAGCGGGGGGACTTCGGGACGCGCTCGGCCTCGGTCAGGAGGACGCCGAGCTGCTCGACCGGGTCCAACGGCGGCGTGGGCGGCACGAGCGAACCTCCGTCGCCCGTCGCGATCGACCGGATCCACTCGAGGTTCCAGGTGACGGTCCGCCACCATCCCCAGTCGTTCCCCACGATGTCGCCGAACCGAGCGAGCCCGATCTTGCCGGGTGCGTCGCCATCGCGAACCGGATAGGCGCCGAGGAGCTGGAGGACGTCGGCCGCGTCCTTCTCGTTCAGCTCCACGATCTGGAGCTTCGTGAGCAGGAGGTCGGTGACGTCGAGCGTGAAGGGCATCCGGTCGAGACGGTCGCGGAAGTCGAGCACGTGACACATCTCCAACCGGTCGATCAAGACGTCGATGGAGCGGCCGGACGGCGACCGGAAGTACAGCTGCTTGTGGCCGTGGATCTGGTTGAAGTGGTCGTCCGCCTCGAAGCCATGTGCGGCCAGGAACGGGGTCACCGCTGCGCGGCCGGTGGAGGTGGAGGCGAAGTCGAGGTCCTGACGGTCGTGGCCGCGAGGGGGGAACGAGGGGCAGAGGGCTCGCACCGCGAGCCCTCCGATCAGCTTCAGCGTCACGCGCTCGCCTTGCGCAGCCTGCACGAGCTCGAGCGCCTCCTCGAAGGTGTCATCGGCCATCGGGCCGAAGCGTAGAGGGATGATCGGGTGCTCGCCCTGGTCTGACCGAGCTGGTCGATGTCCTGCTCGGCGGCGGCCGTCGGCTGTTCGACATGCTCCCAGCGCGTCGATCTCGAGCTGACGAGCCTAAGCCAGACCGGCAGCGTCACTCATTTTGAGTACCGCCTCTTCCGGTAGCTCCAGCGGGTCATCCCGTTCGCAACACGAGCCGACTCGACGGATGGCTAGGGGCCGCCCACTCCTCCGGGGACGGAGCCGCCCGTCGCCTCGTCGGCCGTGCCGAGCCCATCCTCGGCTGTTGCGAGCCCCTCGTCGGCGTTGTCAGACCCTTCGGATCCGGCGCCGCCCGACGCCTCGTCACCGGTTTGGAGCCCTTCGTCGGCGTTGTCCGCGCCGTCGGACGCGGCTCCGCCCGACGCCTCGTCCGCCGTCTCGAGGCCCTCGGCGGCCTTCGCAGCGTTCTCCGAGCCCGCGCTCGCGACGGAGCCGCTCGCGCCACCGGCCTCGCAGTGGGAGGTGTCGGGCTCGCTCTCGCCGCGGGCGGCCGCTGAGACCGTAGCTCCGAACTCGCAGCCACTCCAGTCCACCCCGGAGCGCCACTCGCAGATCATGTCGAGGACGGCGTTGGCCGTATCGGCCGCGCTCTCCGGGAGCTCCTCCGGGACGCTACCCGCGTGCTCCTCGGCCTGGTTCGGCAGCTCCACTCCCAACACCTTCGCGAACGCCGTCTCGGCGGCGGTACCGGGAAGGTCGACGCCGGCGAAGGCGAGCCCGGCGGTCAGGACGACAAGACTGGCCGCGGCGACGGTGACCTTGGCTGTCCTTCGAACGGCGGGGATGCGCATGAGACCTCTCCTCTTCCTCTCGGTCGGCCGGGCGACGGGCGCCTCCGCGGTGATCGGTTCCGAGGACCCTCGGAGCCCGGCGGGGCGCGTCCGGATCGACCCGGCGAGCAGCGCCAGGTGCTCGGCTTCGACATCCCGGCGAGGCGGACGGGAGAGCGTGTCGGCCGCCTCCGCCAGGAAGCCGGCGAGGTCTCGCAGATCCTCGTCGTCCTCCGGCGGGAGGCCCCTGAACAGGCGCTCCACGTCTTCGTCGCTCATGCGAAGGAACCGGGCCATGTCATCTGGGTAAGCGCCGTGGTCCATCAGATGGGTACGCCCTCCCTCGAGATCTCTTTCCGGAGCGAGGCGAGGCCGCGGCGGAGGAGCGCCTTCACGGCCCCGGGCCGCTTGCCCACGATCGCGGCCACATCGGCGATCGCGAGGTCGCCGAAGAGTCGCAGCAGGAGCACGTCCTGCTGATCGGCGGAGAGCCTCCCAACCAGCTGGCGCAGCCTGGCGACCGTGAGACCGGCCATCGCCTCATCTTCGACGTCTCCGACCTCCCCGGCGCGGACGCCGGCCCGAACGAGCGCCTCGTCGGAGGCGGGCTGGAGGGGTCGGCGCGCCTCGCGACGCCGGGCGTCGAGGAGCCGGTGGTGGACGATCGTGAACACCCACGCCCGCAGCTCGCGCTCGCCGCCCTCGAACGTCGGGAGGTCGCGAACCATCTGAAGGAATGTCTCCCCGACGACGTCGTCGGGATCGGGCGCGCCGCGCGCAGCCAGGTAGCCGCGAGCCGAGGGGACGAGGTCGCGATAGAGGGCAGCCCACGCCCAGTCGGCGCCCAGTCGGGCGGCGTCGAGGACCTGCGGGAAGTCGTCTCCGATCGGCATCGTGCGCTCCTGGACCTTATCGACCCGCGCTGGACTAGCATCGCGTCGTGAGCTCGGCGCGAGAGCTTGCCGATGCAACGCCGGCGACGCGGAACCGCTACGTCGACCTCCTCCGGTTCCTCTCGATCGCGCTCGTCGTGATCGGTCACTGGCTGCTCGCGGTGCTCGGCTTCCGCGACGGCGAGTTCGTCGGCGAGAACCTGCTCGAGCTGGCCCCCGACCTCCAGATCGCGACGTGGACTTCCAGGTGATGCCGATCTTCTTCCTCGTCGGTGGATACACGAACGCGATCTCCTGGGCGTCGGCCACGAGGCGCGGTGAGTCCTACAGCGACTGGCTCCGCGCTCGCTGCACGCGGCTGCTCCGACCCGCCCTGTGGTTCGTCGCGTTCTGGACCGTGCTCCCGATGCTCGCCGTGGCGATCGCTCTCCCGTCGGGCATGGCGCGGGTCGGAGGACAGGAGGTCGCGCTGCCCCTCTGGTTCCTGTCGATCTACGTCCTCGTGGTCGCCGCTGCGCCGGCTCTCCTGGGGCTCCATCGTCGGTTCGGTCCGGCGCTCGTGGTCGCGCTCGCCTTGGGAACGGTCTTCACGGATGTCGTGCATTACGGCCTCGACCAGGCATGGATCTCGGTGGCGAACTACGCGTTCGTCTGGCTCGCCGTCCTGGAGCTCGGGTTCCTCTGGCGCGATGGGCGGTTGACGGCCCGGCCGTGGATACCGTGGGCATTCCTGGGCGCCGGCTTCGCGACCCTGATCGTGCTCGCGACGTCGTTCGACTACCCCGTCTCGATGATCACGCTGAGCAAGGCCGACCGGTCGAACGCGTTCCCGCCGTCGCTCGCGCTCCTGGCGCTCGGCGTGGCGCAGACGGGCCTGGTCCTCATGGTGCAAGGCGCCGCGAACCGGTGGCTCCAACGTCCTCGCGTCTGGCTGGCCGTCGCGGTGGCGAACTCGATGATCATGACCTTCTACCTCTGGAACATGTCCGCGGTGGTCCTTGCCGCGGTGCTGGTGTTCCCGACCGGGATCGCGCCGCAGCCCGAGCCCCTGTCGGCGGCGTGGTGGTGGCTCCGGCCGGCGTGGCTGCTGCTGTGTGCCGTGTGCCTGCTGCCGTTCCTCTTCGGGTTCCGGTGGGCCGAGCGGCCGGTCGCCGTGGAAAGCGGGCGCATCGGCACAGCGTGGGCGCTCGTGGGTGCGGTCACCGCCGCCGGAGGCCTCGCCGTGCTCGCTCGCGAGGCGTTCCCCGTGCAGGGGGAGGTCCTGCTGTGGCCGGGGATCGGCGTGGCGCTCGTCGCCTTCGGCGCCCTCGCGCTGCGTGTGGATCCGGTCGCGCCGCTCCGTCGCCCGCCGGACCCGGATCGCCCTTCCGACTTCGCTGGCGCGTGAGCGGGGATCAGGTCTCAGCGGAGCCGAAGAGCTCGAGCACCTGAGGCAGCAGCTGCGATCGCGATCCGAACGGGAGGGATCAGCCATGCGAAAGGTGATCGGGCCCACGTTCCTGACCCTCGACGGGGTGATGCAGGCGCCCGGCGGACCGGAGGAGGATCCCGTGGCGGCTTCACTTACGGCGGCTGGTCGGTGAACGACTGGGACGTCCCAGATGTGGGGCAACTCGCCCGCCCCGTCAGCTCTCGCGCGCCTCGATGAGTCCCTTGAGCCGTTCGAGATCTCTCCGGTTCGCTTGTCGCATGGCGCGAGCCATCACGGGGGCGGCGACGTTCGCGAACCCCGAAGGTTCGCCCCGGTTCCGGAGCGTCATGCGAGTCGCGCCATCTGCTTCTTCCTCGCAGATGTACGTCGTCTCCATCGGGAACGGTCCGTCCTGCGTGCTCATGACGAACCGCTCCCCCGGAACGAGATCGCGCACCTCGTACGTGTAGGCGAGCTTCCGACCGAGGAGGTGCGCGACGAACGCGAGACGGGAGCCGACCGCCAGGGTTCCTCCGTCAACCACCGGACGGATGTGATGTTCCGATACCAGGACGTCGTGCGATCCGGATCGATCGCGTACGCGAACACCTCCGCTCGCGGGCGGGCGATCACGATGGAGGTCGTGACGTCGACGCTCACGGACGCACCGTCACGACAGGGCCGGGTTCGGGTCGCCGCCCGCCTCCACGACGTCCTTCAGCCGCGCCACGATCGATGCCCACGTGAGGCTGACGGATCCGAAGTCGTAGTCCGGCTCGTCGTCGGGGGATCCGGTGTGTCGGAAGACGAGTTTCGTGCCGTGATCGCTCGACATGAGCGACCATTCGACGCTGGTGCCCTCCCAGTACGGGAACCCGCCCGGGCAGTCCCACGCGATCTCCTTGGGCGGCTCCAGACGAGCGACTCGCATCGGCAACCGGACGGGGGCGTCGGAGAACCCGAAGGTGAGCTCGCCGCCCACCGTGTCATCGCCTTGGACGTCGGGCGTCCAGAACGCGGCCAGCCCCGATCGTGTCGAGATGGTGTCGAAGACCGTCTTGGGATCCGCATGGATCTCGATCCCGTGCACGATGTCTCTGCTCACTCTCCTCAGCCTCCCTCGATCGAGGAACGTGTCCGGGAGCCGTATTTAAGCCCATCCTAAATGAAGCTGTCAACCTGAAGGATGTGCTTAACTATGCAGCATGCAGGCCGTACTCGACGCCATCTCGAACGCCCGCCGCCGTGAGATCCTTCGGCTCGTCTGGGAGAGCGAGCTCTCGGCCGGGGACATCGCGCGGAAGTTCGACGTGACCTGGCCCGCGATCTCGCAGAACATCGCGATCCTGCGGAAGGCGGGTCTGGTGACGGAGCGGCGGGAGGCGAATCGGCGCTTCTACCGCGCTGACCAGGAGGCCCTGGGATCGCTCCGCGCCGCCATCGAGGAGATGTGGTCGCAGGATCTGGACCGGCTCCGAGGCGTGGTGGGGCAAGGATGACGCCAGACCGGACGAACACCGTCGAGCTCACCGTCCGTCTGGAGCATCCGCCGGAGGAGGTCTTCCCGTACCTGACCGAGGCCGAGCGGTACGTCAAGTGGCAGGGTGTGAGGGCCGAGCTCGACCCGCGGCCGGGAGGGGTGTACCGCGTCTGGATGGATGCAAACACCGTCGCGAGCGGGGAGTTCGTCGAGGTCGAGCCGGTGCGTCGCGTGGTCTTCACGTGGGGTTGGGAAGGCGATGAAGGCGTTCCGCCCGGCTCGACCACCGTGGAGCTCACGCTCGAGTCCGACGGGGACGGAACCGTGCTCTCGCTCCGTCACACCGGGCTTCCCGACGGAGCCGCCGCCGCGTTGCACGAGGAGGGCTGGCGGCATTTCACCGCCCAACTCGCGTCGGTCGTCCGCGACGAGAACGTGTGAACGCGAAGTCGCCGCTGGGTCAACGGGTGCAGCACCTCTTCCTGCTCGTCATGAGCTGTGTGCCTCGTCCTCGAGCACCCGCTTGAGGTTGGTGAGGAAGCCGGCATTCCGCTTCGGCATCATGATGCGCATCAGCGGCTCCATCAGCCTGGCCATGCCGGAGACCTCGATCTGGACCCGACGGTGACCCCCTCCCTCCGTCCGCGGGCTCGAACAGATAGGTGAGCGTCGGTTGCGTCGGCCCAAGCTCGCTCCGAAGGACCTCCTTCTGGTTCGGCTCGAAAGGCGATTACCTTGGATCCACCCTTGGAAACGCACGGTGACCGTCACCGCGTCGGGCTGATGCGGCGGACGCGATCAGCCGAAACGCGATCGCCCTTCAGCTCGAAGAGCCTCACGGCCTCGCCGAACGCCGACAGCGCGTCCTCTTCGCGACCGAGGAGCCGCATCGTCTCGCCGCGGTCGGTGTGGACGGTGCCGCGGTCGAACAGGAAGTCGGTGCGGTCGATCCGCTCCACGGCTTCCCCGATCGTTTCGAGGGCGCGATCGGGCTCGCCGGATCGGGCCTGGACCTTCGCCAGGACGCCCAGGCCCAACGAGCCCTCGATCGCGTCGCCGTTGTCCACCGCGAACAGAGCGGCCTCCGCGGCCTCCTCGTACCGCCCCACCGCGTAGCGTCCCTGCCCGAGGAACGCCGACAGATAGGGAAATCGATCGCCCAGGTCCGCCAGCGAGATCCACGCCTCCTCCGCGATCCCGAGGGCGGTCTCGACCTCCCCCGCGAGCATCTCCACGTCGAAGACGACCTCGGACGAACGCACGTGCCCCAAGGTCTGGCCGGTGTCCTTCAGGTAGGACCGATACCGATCGATCGCCTCGCGAGCGGCATCGAACTCGCCGAGACGGGCGCGCAGGTGCGCGAGGCCGTGGGACATGATCGCCTCCACCTCGCGGCTGGCGGAGTGCTCGGCGATCGTCGCTTCCGCCCGCGCGATCCCGTCCGGCACCGGCATCGGGCCTCGCACGAGCCCGGCCGTGAGGTTGAGCAAGGCGTCGCGCTGCTCGTAGCCGGCCTGAGCGCGTCGCGCGTGCTCCAGGGCCCGCTCCACTGCCGCGAGCTGCGGACCGCCCTGACCCTGGACCCAATGGATCCCGGTGACCAGGTTCCACGCTCGGGCCAGGCCGCGCTCGTCGCCCGCCGACTCGAACACGCGCATCGCTTCGTTCGCCTCATTCGCGGCGGCCTCTGCGACCCCGCGCTGGAGCAACCCGCGACCGACCGATGCGTGGGCGGCCGCCACCGGATCGCCGAGCTCGCTGGCTCGCTCCTCAGCCTCGGCGATCGTGGCGAGCGCCTCGTCGAGCCGGCCGGTGTCCCAGAGGGCGTACGCGAGCGTCGGCTGGATCGCGACCCACCGTGGATCGTCGGGCTCCAGGAGCGCCGCCGCTCTGCCCAGGAGGTTCGTGGCCGCCGCCATGTCGGGCCGGTCGAACGCTCGCATCCCCGCGGCCTCGAGCCGGGCGGCGGCGTCGCCCGCCAGCCGTCGAGCGTCGTCGTCGAGCGGCCCCAGCTCCGCTCGGTAGCGGAACGCCTGCTCGAGGTGGTAGCCGACGATCTCCTCCTGCTCCTCGATCCGATCGCCCGCCACGCGGACGCTCCACTCGGCGAATCCGCGGTGTTGCTCGACACGCCGCTCCTTGGGGATCGCCGC
Source organism: Actinomycetota bacterium (assembly GCA_050696355.1). Lineage (GTDB taxonomy): Bacteria > Actinomycetota > UBA4738 > UBA4738 > HRBIN12 > JAJNBA01. The sequence goes on along the minus strand of JBOGVD010000083.1, from coordinate 4,812 downwards.
GTACGCGGCGTCGCGGATCAGGATGTGTCGGAACTCGAAGCCGTCCTCGCCCGGGATCGTCGAGCGTGCCTCGCGCACGAGGTCCTTCCGCACCAGCGAACGGATCAGCGTCTCCGCTCTCTCGCTCAGCGCCTCGGGGAGGAGCTCACGGACCGCCCCCAGGTAGAACACCCTGCCGACCACCGAGGCCGCCCCGATCGCTTGCCGTTCGTCCGGCGTGAGTCGATCCAGCCGGGCGGCGAGCAGCGCCGAGACCGTGGGCGGGACGGTGATCGTGGAGAGGTCGGCGACCGGCCGCCAGCCGCCGTCGTCCCGGACCACGAGGCCGTCGTCGATCAGCATCGACACCATCTGCTCGACGAAGAGCGGGTTCCCACCGCCCGCCTCCATCACGCGGTCGCTCACCTCGACCGGCAGCCTCGCGCCGCCCAGGAGGTTCGAGATCAGCTCCGCCGACGTCCCCGCGTCGAGGGGCGGGAGCGAGAGCGCGGACGCTTGGAGCTTCCCGGCGCCCCAGCCCGGGTGCTCGTCGAGGAACTCGGGGCGCGCCGTGCACAGCAGCATGATCGGCGCATCCCGCGACCATCCCGCGACGTGGTCGACCGCGTCGAGGAACGCCGGTTCGGCCCAGTGGACGTCCTCCCACACCGCGATCACCGGCCGGTCCGTCGACAGGATCTCGAGGAAACGTCGGATCGCCCAGGCGATCTCCTCCGGTGGGGCCTGACCCTCCCTGATCCCGAGCACCTCGGCGAGCCGCGCGACGACCACGTCGGCGTGGTCGTGTCCGCCGACGATCCGCCTCAGACGGTCGACGAGTTCCTCCGGTTCGTCGAAATCGTGCACGTCGAGCAAGGACCGGAGCGCCTGCGCGACGGGCCAGTAGGTGATCCCTTCGCCGTACGGCAGACATCGGCCGACGACGACCTCCGCGGAGCCGCCGGCGCGCTGCAGGAACTCCTCGATGAGCCTCGACTTGCCGGCACCGGCGGAGCCGAGGAGCGTGAACAACAGGGACGCTCGGTCCCGCACCGACCGGTCGAGCGCACGGATGAGATCCTCGAGCTCCCGCTCGCGCCCCACGAGCGGCGACGTGAATGCGCGCGACGGGGCCGCGGTCCCGGCGGGGACGCCGAGCAGCCGGTACCCCGGGACCGGTTCCGCCTTCCCCTTCAGCACGAGCGGCTCGACCGGCTCGACCTCGACCGCGTAACGGACGAGCCGGTAGGTGTCGCCGCCGATCAGGATCTCGTCCGCTTGCGCTGCTGTTTCGAGCCGAGCCGCGGTGTTGACGGCGTCTCCGGTCACACGCCCGAAGTCTGCCGAGTCGGGTCCGACCAGCACCTCACCGGTGTTCACCCCGATCCGGGCCGAGAGACGCACGCCGAAGTCGCGTTCGAGCTCCTTGTTCAGCTCCGCGAGGGCGGTGCGCATCCCGTCCGCCGCTCGGACGGCCCGCAAGGCGTCGTCCTCGTGGAGCGAAGGGATCCCGAAAACGGCCATCACGGCGTCGCCGATGAATTTCTCGACGGTTCCGCCGTGCCGCTCGATCTCGACCCGCATCCCGTCGAAGTAGCGCCCCATCACCTTCCGCATCGACTCCGGATCGAGCTGCTCGCCGAGCTCCGTCGATCCGGTCACGTCGCAGAAGAGGATCGTGACGGTCTTACGTACCTCCTCAACGGACGCGGAAGGAGGCTGCAGAGCAGAGCCGCACGCCGAGCAGAACCTCGCGTCGGCTGCGTTGACGGCTCCGCATGCGGGGCACGCCGGCATGCGACGGAGTCTAGGTCAGCGTTCGGTTGCCGGCTTCGCGCAGCGCCTCACTGCGCGGATCTCAGCACGTCGAACTCGCAGCCTGGCGAGGACGGGTCGAAGCCGTGCTCGATCAGCCAGCGGGCCGCCAGCAGGCTTCGAAGCGACCACCACGCGCGGATCACGTCGACGTCGACGTGGGTGCCGTAGCCGGAGACGACGTCGGCAAGGTGCTCCTCGTGTCCCAGCGTCAAGCTGGCGAGGTCGTACAGGGCATCGCCCTGGGCCGCCTCGGACCAGTCGACCACGCCGGTGATCTCGTCACCGTCGGCGAACACGTGGGTGATCTGCAGGTCGCCGTGCGTGAACACCGGTCTCCACGGCCGGAGCGCGGCCTCCGCGATCCGGCGGTTGCGCGTGACCATGTCGGTGGGAAGGACGCCGTGCGTGACGAGCCACTCGCATTCGCTGTCGAGGTGCGATGCAATCTCGTCGAGGCTCCGACCGGGCCATCGCGGCAGTGGCGCGTCGTGCAGCATCCGTGCGGCGGCACCCGCCGCGACCCACGCCGCCGACGACGCGGTCGATCGCTCGCCGAGGCGACCGAGTGCCGTCCCCGGGACAGCGGCGAGCGCGAGCACGGGCGGCTTCCGCCACAAGACCTCCGGAGTCGGGATGGGCGCCATGGCCATCGCCTCGACTTCGACGTGGGTGCGCGTCTGATCGGTGTCGATCTTCAGGAACACGTCGCCGACGCGCAGGGTCGCCCGCTCCTGATGGGCAACGACGACCTCGACCTCTTCCACGTCGGCCATTGTCGCGGATGACCACCGACGTCACCGGGCTTATCGCGTGCGACTGCGCGGCTGACCGACGATAGCCCAACGGGGCTTCACGATTACGCCTGCCGCGCTCTAGAAGTACGAAGACGTCCTAGGCGCGCCCGCCCTCGAGGAACATTCGAGTAGACATCGGCAAGCGCTTTGGCACCACGGCGTGCTTCCAGGCCGCTATAGCATCCGGGCCTCGCGAGGCCGATACTTCGGGACATGCGAGGCTGGGCGGAGGAGACAAACGGAACCAAGCGCCGCAAGCTTCGGCGATCGGCCGGCGTCTGGCTTGCCCTCCTGCTGTTCCCGTTGCTCACGATCTCGCCATCACGTGCCACCACCTGCCAGCTTTTCATGCTCACGTTCTCCAACGTGCCGGATCAAAGGATCCTGGAAGTCCAACCCCGAGTCGTGGTCTCGATCGTTGGCGAGTACTGGACCAACGACTGCGTCGGCCCGGGGGGAGGAGGCGCTTGCTATGGCCCCGGCAATGAGCGCCCGATGAAGAACATCGACGTCGAGCTCGTGCGCAGGGGCACGTCCGACGCTGTCGTGGTCGCCGAGGGCATCTCCGCACGTGGTGAGGACGAGAGCTGGTTCCTTAGCTTCCGGGTGCCCGACCTTTCCACCAGGGAGGTACCTCATCCACGCCCATGAGCGAGGCAACACAGAGGGCGGCCATCAGTTGTTCCTACAGATCTCCGATAAGGCACCTGAGTGGTCCACATGACCGACCTCGCCACGCTGATCGCGACAGCCGACACTGACGAGGTCCGTCGGCCGCGGCCGCTAGGGGCGATCCGGGACGTCGCCTAGCGGCTCAGGCCTGCCGACCGCTCGATGAAGTCGTCGCCGACCTGACCGCGATCGCATCCCGCCCGATGACGGCGTCCTAGGTGCAGTTCCCACGGACGTCGCTCACGCAAGCGAGAGCCCCCGCTCCGACCGGACGCTTAGGGCTACCGCGCCACGCGGTGGCGGAGGTAGACGACCCTCGAGCTCAAGGTGCTGGTCTCGACGAGTTCGAGATCCACCCGGCGCTCGCGCCGGGGGAAGAACGGGATGCCGCCGCCAACCAGCACCGGGTGGACCATGGCCCGGTACTCGTCGATCAGACCCAACTCGGCCGCCTCGGCGGCGAGCGTCGCGCCGCCGATCGCGATGTCGCCCTCCCCCGGCCCGGCTCGCAACCGCTCGATCTCCTCCGCCAGCCCGTCGGAGGCCAGGCGGGCGTTGCCCTGCACCGCCGACAGCGTGGTGGAGAACACCACCTTCGGGAGCGGCTTCCAGAGCGCAGCCCACTCGAGCTCCGCCTCGTCGAGCGACTGGTCCTGCTCGGCGGTCTCCCAGTACAGCATCGTCTCGTACAGCCGCCGTCCCATCAGGTGGACGCCGACCCCTCGAATCTCGTCGATCCAGAAGCGAAAGACCTCCTTGTCGGGTGCCGTCCAGTCGAAGCTGCCGTCCGGCCCGACGATGTAGCCGTCGAGTGAGACGTTCATCGAATAGGTCACGCTGCGCACAAGAAGTCCTCCGCTGACGTCGCGCCGGTGAACGTGTAGATCGTCTGGTCGGAGTCGCCGACGACCGCGAGGGGACTTGACGGCGAGCCGACAGCCGGAGCCGACGGGCACGTCAGGTCTCTAGCAGGAACACCTCGATCGGCCGCTCCAGGCCCTTCACCTGGTGATGTCCGTGCTCCGAGAAGTGGAAATCGCTTCCCTCCACCAGGCCGCGCGTCACCGACGACACGATGATCTCGGATGCGCCCCCCAGGGCCATGATCCGGGCGGCCGCATGGACCGCGACTCCTCCGATGTCGTTCGGCAGCACTTCCACCTCGCCAGTATGCACGCCGATGCGGAGCTCGATCCCCAGGCCTCGTGTCGCGTCCCGCGTGGCCACCGCGGCGCGTAGAGCGCCGGCGGCGCTGCCAAACGTCGCCAGGAAGCCATCCCCCGTGGTGTTCACCTCCCTGCCCCGGAAGCGATCGAACTGCGCGCGGATGAGGCGGTAGTGTTCGGCGAGCACCTGCTTCCAGGCAGCGTCCCCGAGCCTCGTCGCAGTGAGCGTGGAGTCGACGATGTCGGACATGAGGAGGGTCGTCACGAGGCGCTCGTGCTCGCCCGGCACGCCGAGCGCGCCGATATTGCCCAGCACGTCCACGACGACCACCGGCTCATCCCCGACGACCCAAACGTCATGCCCGGGCGGAACGTTCATGACG
>JBOGVD010000082.1:0-2985 GCA_050696355.1 Actinomycetota bacterium | reverse complement strand
GCCCCGAAGGACGCGATCGACCCGCGCCAGCGATGCGCGGCGCGATCGATGCGCTCGATGATCGCTCGATCCACGAGGATCACCACGACGAGCACCACGACGCCCCAGGCCATCAGCCCGTTGTAGTCGGCGGCGGAGGTGTACCAGTGCCGGGCACGGAAACCGGCGCCCTCGTCGCTGCCGAACCACTCCACGAGGACGACGCACCCCCACGCCGCGATGATCGAGAGCCGGATCCCCGCGATCAACGCGCCGGCCATCGAGGGCAGCACGAGATCGCGGGCCCGGGTCGTTCCCGGCACGTCGTAAGCATCCGACATGTCACGCAGGTCGCGGGGGATCGCCAGGGCCCCCTGCAACACGTGGACGATCAGTCCCGGCGTGGCGGAGACGACGGCGCAGAAGACCGGCGCGCGGATCCCAAATCCGAACCACATCACGGCGAGCAGTGCCCACATGTAGGCGGGGAGCGCGATCCCGACCGTCACCACGTCCGTGAAGTAGGCCTGGACCCGCCACCACCTGCCCATCGCGTATCCGATCGGCACCCCGATCGCCACGACGATCACGAGCGCGATGAGCGTCCGCGTCAGGCTGATCTGCAGGTTCTGCACGAGCTCGTTGTTCCAGACGCTCCACGCGTCCCCGCCGAACGGAGCCTGGAACTCCCGGACGAGGATGTCCACGGTCTGCACCGGCGTGGGGAACCGGTCGCTCAGGGTGCCGGCGAGCTGCCACAGCACCAAGAGCGACAGGCGTGACGCCCATCGGGCCGCCCGGTCGCGCCGCAGGAACCCCAGCAGTCCCTCCGCCGTTCGGGGATGCGTACCGGCGATCGTCTCAGCCACGATCTCCCCTCGATCCGTTCAGTACCGAAGCACGTCTTCGCCGCGCTTCAGCCGGAACCGGAACACGAACCGTTCCAACCGCATCAGCAGCACGCGCTCGATCAACACGACGAAGATCACGAAGAACATCATCCAGGCAAGCATGTCGGTCACGGAGAATCCCTGGAAGGCCTTGCGGATCTGCACACCGACGCCGGTGGTGCCTCCGAACGTCTCGGCGAGGGCGGCGAGCTTCCAGGAAGCGGCGAACGACGCCCTGGCGGACGCGAAGAGGAACGGGGCGAACGAGGGGACCACGATGTCGCGCAGCGCGGACGACGTGGGCATGCCGTAAGCACGGCTCATCGCCAGCAGGTTCCGGTCAACGCCCTCGACGCCCGCCGCGACGTTCAGAGAGATGACCGGCAAGACCAGGAGCGCCACGACGAACGCCGGCCCGGTGTCGCGCAGCTCGAACAGCAGCAGACTGAGGACTGCATAGATGATCAGGGGAACGTTCGCGGTCAGGTACACGAAGTCGAAGAAGAAGTTCTTCGCGTACCGGTAGCGACCCATCAGGATGCCGATCGGCACCCCGACGACCAGCGCGCCGGCGAAGCCGAGCAACGTCTTCCGGAAGGTCTCCCAGAAGTTGATGAACACGAACCCGCCCTCGATGCCCTCGAGCTCGTTGCCGAACGTGTAGTCCCCCATCCGCTCCAGCACGTGGAGCGGGGCAGGCAGCAGGTCGAACTCCGTGGGGCTGTACCCGGACGCCAGCTGCCAGATCGCCAGGAGCGAGACCGCCCCCGCGAGGGAGTACGCGGTGGCCTTCCAACGGGTGGTCGCGGGCCGCTTCGCGGCGGCGAGCGGGATCGCGCTGATGCTCTCCGACTGCTCGACGTCGGTGACGGAAGGTGTCGCCATCACGCTCCTGTGTCGTTCCGTGGCGTCGGACCCGGCTCACGCGGGCAGGCTGCACGTCTCCTCGCCGGACCCCGGATCGATGCACACGTGGATGGGCGCCGGCTGTCCCTCCGGCACGAGCCCCGCATCGGCGAGCAGGTCCGTGACCTGGAGCTCGCCCTCGATCCACGTCTCGTCCAGGTACACGGTCTCGGTGAACTCGTTGAACTGCGTGTCGTACCACTCCTTGAGGAACGCGAGCTCCTCCGGGTTCTTGTAGCCGAAGTCGTCCGGATAGGCATCGAGGATCGCGTCGCGGTTCGTCTCCCACTCCTGCAGGCCGCGATCCCAGACCTCGAGGAAGAACGCCACCTCCTCGGGGTGCTCGTCGTACCAGCTCTTGAGCACGACGAAGTTGTTGCTGTTCATGCCTTCGTGCCCCGGTACGTACTCCTCACCGTATAGCTGGGAGGCGGACTTCCCGTCGTACAGCCCGACGACGCTTCCATCCATCAGGGCTCCCGCCGCGTTGTAGATCGACGTGACGCCCGCGCAGAGGGCCCCGGTCTGCACCAGGTCGACCGCTGTGTTGAAGTCGGTGATCGCCATCTGGATGTCGTCGGGCCCCTCCCCGATCGTCCTGCCGTGCAGGTCCTGGGCGAGCGCCTGCCACACGATCGTCGAGCCGCTGAACGACTCCACGCCGAGCTTGCATCCCGGCTCGAGGTCGTCGAACGTCTCGTATCCCGAGTCGGCCTTGACGATGATGATGTCTTTCGCCTTGTTGTACTTGCCGATCGTCACGGTCTCGACGCCGGCCTCGGCCTCGAGCACCGGAGTCTCGTAGCTGCCGGTCGACACCACGTCCGCGTGACCACCGGCGAAGAAGGCGAACTCGTCCTCCGACTCGTTGCGCTGGATCGTGATCCCCGACTCCTGCTCCATCTCGGAGAGGATCCCCTCGTCCTCCAGCCAGTTCCACACCGGATCGGGAGAGAAGACGAAGCGCATCGTGCCGCCCTCGCCGTCGGCCGTACCCCCGCCGTCCCCGCCGCACGCACTGAGCGTGACGAGCGCGACCACCGCACCAAGAACCGCCAGCCGACGAACCATCCGCGGACCCCCTCTGTCGAACCGACCCGGATTTTCGCGCACTCTATATCTTGTATGACTCGCCTGTCCAGGCAGTGGCCTTCCGGGCGACGAGCGGCCCACGGCCCGCGCTCAGCCGAGCCGGTCCGGGCGCTCGCCC
>JBOGVD010000081.1:0-4184 GCA_050696355.1 Actinomycetota bacterium | reverse complement strand
CCGTCGGTTCACCGCTGCTTCGCTGGCAGGCGCGGGCGGCGCTGGCGAGAACCGAACGCGACGTGCCGGACGAGCGAGGCGATGCCGACCGGCACGCCGCGGAGGCTGCGGAGATCGTCCACGGCATCGTGCAGAGCTTGACGCCGGAGCACGCGCAGGGCTACCTCGCCGCCCGGCAGGTCGCCGAGGCCCTCGACCTCGCCCGCTGATCCGAGCTTCTCGCAGGCCCCGCCTGACGGCCATCTGCGGCCTGTCGCTGAGGGATGCCGCCGAGCTACTCGGTCTTCGCACCAGCGGGTCCAGCAGTTGATGGCTGAGCACGGGAGCAACGCGTTCGGCAGCGAGCCCGGACGAAGAACCGGGAGCCGCAGCGATCGTGGAAGGACAGCATCACCGATGTAGCCCGAACTGGCGACGCATAGGGTCGAGAGGAGCGGGTAAGGAACCCGCGGATGTGGTTCGGGCTGAGTGGAACCTGTGCGGCTGCTGTCTCGACCTACGCGCCCGGCCGGTTTCCCGCTCGCAACCGATCCGGCACACGCGATGCGGTCGCGGCGCCCCGCTCGCTCTGCCCTGCCGCGGCCCGCGGCCCGCCGAACTCGATGCGACGTGGAAGTGCTCCACAGGCTCGGAGTCTGGCCGGCGATCGACCGGCCATCCCCCGACACGAGCGAAAGGACCAGCACATGCTCAACCGATCGAGAGCCGCCAGACGGCGGCTCCCGCTACTGACGGGGATCGTCGCACTCGTCGTTCTTGCTTCGGCTCCCGTGGCGATCGCGCAGCCCGATCCGGGCGAGGTCACCGTGGGAAGCGCCGACGACCTGTTCTCGGGGAACAAGCAGAACGAGCCGGCGGTGGCGGTGAACCCGATCGACCCGCTGATCGTCGCGGCCGGCGCGAACGACAACATCGACCTCGAGGCCTGCAACGTGGGCCCCGACAACACCTGCCCGTTCACGCCCGGCGTCGGGCTCTCCGGGGTGCAGTTCTCCATCAACGGCGGCACGAGCTGGATCCAGCCGACCTACGCCGGGTACTCGGCGCGGGCCTGCGACGGGGTCGTCGGCAACGAGCCGAACCCATGCACGCCGGACCCGAACGGGGAGATCGGAACGCTGCCCAACTACACCGAGTTCGGGATGGTCTCCAACGGCGACCCATGGCTCGCGTGGGGCCCGCGTCCCGGCCCTGACGGGTTCTCCTGGGAGAACGGCGCCCGCCTCTACTACGCCAACCTCGCCAGCGAGTTCCCCGGTCAGGACCCCTTCCAGGGGCCGGTGGCGATCGCGGTCTCGCGCACCGACGACATCGAGGGTGCCATCGCCGGAGAGAACGACGCCTGGTTCGACCCGGTGATCGCCTCGAAGCAGGTCGGGACGACGTTCTCCGACAAGGAGGCCATCACGGTCGACAACGCGTCCTCCAGCCCGTTCTTCGGGAACGCCTACGTGTGCAACGTCGCGTTCCGCAGCCTGGGCGCGGGGCCCGAGCCGGTGATGTTGGCTCGCTCCACCGACGGGGGCGACACCTGGCGCCAGCGGCAGATCACCTCGGCCGCCAACACCGGACTCGGCCAGGGTCGGCAGGGCTGCACGGTGCGCACCGACAGCGACGGCGTGGTGTACCTGTTCTTCAACTCGGCCGACAAGGACAAGGACAACCCGCCGCTCTTCGACCCCGCGCAGCTCCTCACCCGTTCGTTCGACGGAGGCAGGAGCTTCGAGCGCCCGTTCGTGGTGGCGGACGTCCAGGACTGCGGCCTGTTCGATCCGGTTCAGGTACGCCTCACGTTCGACGGGGTCGCGGGATCGCGCACGAACAGCTTCCCGAGCGTCGACATCGCCAACGGTTCGCCCTACGGCACGGTCGACGGCACGCCCACTGGCGATCCGGCACCCGACACGATCGCGATGACGTGGTGCGACGGCCCGACGCCTTCGACGACCGAGCCCGGTCCCAACGAGGAGGCCCTGATCCAGTTCTCGAACGACCAGGGCGAGACGTGGACCACCCCGGTCAACGCGGCGGAGACGGCCGACCGTCCCGACTTCCCGGCCGTCGGGATCTCACCGGACGGCACCGACGTGTACCTCGCGTACGACGCGTTCCTGCAGCCGTGGCAGCCCTCGACGCTCACACCGGCGCGCAACGTCGAGGGCGTCGTGCGGCGAGCGGAGATCGCGGGGACGACCGTCGGTGCGTTCACGACGGTGCATCGCGGGCCGGCCGGGGACAACCGCGGGTCGAGCGCGAACGGGCTCACGTCCGAGTTCTTCGGTGACTACAACTTCGTGAGCGCCACGTTCGACTTCGCCGTGGCGGTGTGGAACGACGTCCGGGAGGCGGCGGATTGCCCCGCAGTGGACACGTTCCGTCAGAACATCGCGGACCAGGTCACACCGAATCCGCGTCCGGAGCCGAACAACCAATGCGTGCAAACGGAGACGAGCGCGTTCGGCAATTCGGACATCTTCGGCATCCGCATCAACGACTGAGAGGCGCACCGTGTGCCGTGAGGGGCGGCCCTGGCGGGCCGCCCCTCACGCCGTCCGAATGACAGTTTGGCTCGAGACCGATTCCACTAGAGGAGTTATCGGCGCGAAGCGAAGATCAGTACGCCAACCTGATGCGTAACCTGGCACAAGTTGAGCTCACACGCCGGGTTCCGGCCGGCGGCTACGCCCGCTCGTCCGCCTCCCCGGCCGCGCGCTCGAAGAAGCGTAGGAGCTCCACCGGCACCGGGAAGATCAGGGTCGAGTTCTTCTCGGACGCCACCTCGGTCATGGTCGAGAGCAGCCGCAGCTGCATCGCCGCCGGTCGCCGCTCCAGCAGCTCGGCGGCGTTGCTCAGCTGCTCGGCAGCCTCGAACTCGCCCTGCGAGTGGATCACCTTCGCGCGGCGCTCGCGCTCGGCCTCGGCCTGGCGGGCCATCGCACGGCGCATCGTCTCCGGGAGCTCGACGTCCTTCACCTCGACGAGCGTGACCTTCACGCCCCACGGGTCGGTGAGCTGATCGATGATCGTCTGGAGCCGCTGGTTGATCTCGTCGCGGTTCTCGAGCAGGTCGTCCAGGCTGACCTGGCCGAGGATGCTCCGCAGCGTCGTCTGGGCGAGCTGCGACGTCCCGAGGATGTAGTCCTGGATCACGACGGTCGCCCTCACTGGGTCGACCACGTTGAAGTACGTGACCGCGTTCACGCGGACCGTGACGTTGTCGCGTGTGATCACGTCCTGAGGCGGGATGTCCATCGTCACGGTCTGGAGGTTGACCCGGACCATCCGGTCCACGATCGGGATGATCACGAACAGGCCCGGGCCCTTCGCCCCGATCACCCGTCCCAGCCGGAAGATCACGCCGCGCTCATACTCCGGCACGATCTTGATCGCCGAAAAGAGGATCACGAGGAGCAGCAGCACGGCCGCCCCGATCCCGTAGAGCAGTTCCTCGTTCATCCCTGTTCCTCCTCGATCGTTTCCACGTTCGCGCCGGGCTGTCCCTCCGGCTCCACGATCAGCCGGAGTCCATCCATCTCGACGACCCGAACCTCCTGGCCAGGACGCAGGTCGCCGGACCGGCTGCGGGCGCCCCACCAGGAGCCCTGGAGGAACACCTGCGCGTCCGGGCCGTCGACCCCCTTGATGATCCCGCGCGACCCGACGATCGCATCGGTGCCGGACACGCTCGTGAGGCGGCGCGTCCGCCAGGCCACGCGTCCGAGCACGAGCGACCCGCCGCCCACGAGGATCGCGACCGGCCAGAGCGCGATCGGATCGACGCCGACCGGCCCGCGGAACAGGAACAGGCCTCCCAGGACGAGCGCCACGGTGCCGCCTGCGGCGAACACCCCGATACCCGGGACGAACAGCTCGGCGGCGAAGAGCGCCGCCGCGAGCACGACGAGGATCAAGCCCGCCGCGGAGACCGGCAGGACGGAGAGCGCGGTGAACGCGAGCAGCAGCAGGATCGCCCCGGTGATCCCGCCGGCGCCGATCCCCGGGTTCGCCAGCTCGTAGATGATCGCGAGCGTCCCGATCGAGATGAACAGGAACGCGATGTTCGGGTCGGCGAGCCATTGCAGGATGCTCCGAGCGAACCCCAGCTCCACGTCGACGACCTGGACGCCGCCCGTCTCGAGCGTGACCGTGTCCCCGGGCGCGAGCTCGACGGTCCTGCCGTCGAG
>JBOGVD010000080.1:0-6370 GCA_050696355.1 Actinomycetota bacterium | reverse complement strand
GCACCGTCTCGAGGTTGTGGGCGAACACGTCGGGCTCTGCGTCCAGCACCGTCGCGATGTCGCGCTCGCCGCCCTTGAAGTCCGAGGGCAACACCTCGACGCGGATCCCGGGCACGGCGTCGCGGACGGCGTGGATCGCCGAGGCCCAGATGCGCGCCCCGCCGTCCTCCAGGTCGTCGCGAGCGACGCCCGTGAGCACGACGTACCGGAGCCCCATCTCGCCGACGGCCTCGGCGATCCGCGCCGGCTCGTCCTCCTCGACCGGATCGGGCTTCGCGGTCATCACGTCGCAGAACCCGCACCGCCGGGTGCACTTGGCGCCGAGGATGAGGAAGGTCGCCTCCCGCTCCTCCCAGCACTCGCGGATGTTCGGGCACATCGCCTCCTCGCACACGGTGTGGAGGGAGCGCTCCCGCATGATGCCCTTGAGGTCCTCGTAGTTGGGGCCGGTGACGAGGCGAACCTTGAGCCACGGCGGTTTCCGGCCGGCGGCCGCGTCCACCGGGGGCCCGTTCGTGACACCCACGATCGGGAGGTGGAGGCGTCGCTTCTGCGGATTGTGGTCGGCCTCGCGGGCGACGGATGGCATCGGTTCGAGTCTAGCCGGAGGTCCGACTAGAGCCGGGCGAGCTCCCGCATGCGCGTGTAGACCTGATCCGGTTCGGGCTCCATGAAGAAGTGCTCGAGCGGCGCCGCGAACGGCATCGCGGGGATGTCGGGGCCGCCGATCCGGACGATCGGCGCGTCGAGGTCGTAGAGCGCCTGCTCGGCGATCGTGGAGGCGATCTCGGCCCCCGCGCCATAGGTGCGGTTGTCCTCGTAGACCACCATCGCCTTGGACGTCTTCCGGACCGAGTTCACGATCGCGTCGACGTCCAGCGGCGCGAGCGTCCGCACGTCCACGACCTCGACGGAGACGTCCTCGTCGTCCTCGAGCCGCTGGGCGGCCTCCAGGCAGAGGTGGAGCGAGTACCCGTAGCTCACGCAGGTGAGGTCGTCGCCCTCGCGCTTCACGTCCGCGACCCCGATCGGCGTGAGGAAGGCGTCGTCGGCCACCTCCCCTTTGATCGCCCGGTAGGTCTTCTTGTGTTCGAGGAACAGGACCGGGTCGGGATCTCGGATCGCGCTGCGGAGGAGGCCGGCCGCATCGGACGGCGTGGAGGGCATCACGACCTTCAGCCCCGGGATGTGGGCGTAGAACGCCTCGATCGACTGGGAGTGGTAGAGCGCGCCGTGGATCCCGCCGCCGCACGGCGTCCGGATCACCATCGGCACGCCGAAGTCGCCGTTGGATCGGTAGCGGAGGCGGGCGGCCTCCGAGACGACCTGATCGAAGGCGGGATGGATGAAGTCCGCGAACTGGATCTCGGCGATCGGGAGCAGGCCGTGGAGCGCCATCCCGATCGCGATCCCGACGATGCCGGACTCGGCGAGCGGCGTGTCGATCACGCGCTGCTCGCCGAACTCCTCCAGCCAGCCCTGGGAGATCCGGAACACGCCGCCGCGGGCGCCGACGTCCTCGCCGAGCAGGACGATCCGCTCGTCGTCCGCCATCTCGTCGTGGAGCGCGTCCCGGATCGCGGTGACCACGTTCTTCTCGCTCACGACGGATCCTCCTGGAACACGTGCCGCAGCGCGGTGTCGGGGTCCGGGTCGGGGGCGTCCCACGCGGCCCGGATCGCCTCGTCGATCTCCTCCTTGACCTTCGCCCGGAGCGCCCCGTCCTTCGCGTCGTCGAGGAGGTCGTGCTCCCGCAGGTACGCCCCGAACTGGACCAGCGGGTCCCTCGCCCTCGCCTGCTCGACCTCTTCGCGCGAGCGGTAGCTCTTGTCGTCGTCATCGGAGGTGTGGGGGAGGAAGCGGTAGGTCTTGCACTCGATCAGGGTGGGGCCGTCCCCGGCCCGCGCGCGCTCGTGCGCCGACTTCATCGCCCCGTAGCATGCGAGGACGTCGTTGCCGTCGACCACGACGCCGGGGAAGCCGTAGCCCTCGGCGCGCGACGCCACGTCCTTCACGGCCATCTGCTTCGACTGCGGCACGCTGATCGCGTACTGGTTGTTCTCGCAGACGAAGATCACGGGCAGCCGGTGGATGCCGCTGAAGTTCAGTCCCTCGTGCCAGTCGCCCTCGCTCGTCGCGCCGTCGCCGAACCAGCAGCCCACCACCGCGTCCTCGCCACGGTAGACGGACGCGTAGGCGATCCCGGCCGCGTGGGGGACCTGCGTCGCGATCGGGGAGGACCCGCTGATGATGCTCAGGCGCCGGGAGCCCCAGTGCGCCGGCATCTGCCGCCCGCCCGAGGAGGGGTCCTCGGCCTTGGCGAAGACCCCGAGGAAGACCTCGTACGGCGTCATGCCGGCGGTCAGGACCACCCCCAGGTCGCGGTAGTAGGGGAGCCAAACGTCGGTTCCCCGGCGCATCGCCCACGCGGTGCCGATCTGACAGCCCTCGTGGCCCGCCGCCGGGACGACGAACGGCGCGCGGCCCATGCGGTTCTGGCGGAGGGCGGCCTCGTCCAGCAGACGGGTCATGACGAGCAGGCGGTACATCGCCGCGAGGTCGTCGGCCGACAGGCCGAGCGCGCTGTGTGGGGTGTCGGCTACCCGGGTGGACACGCCGTCTCTCCTCGCACCGTGGGTCGCAGGATAACAGTGGCCTTCGCCTCGGGCGATGCTCCATCGATACCCCCTGGGGGTATCATTGGCGGCGCGGACGACGACCCTGAGGAGGCCACGTGTACGGCTATGCCAGGAACAAGGACGACCTGCTGATGCGGCTCCGCCGGATCGAGGGTCAGGTGCGCGGGCTCCAGCGGATGGTGGAGGAGGACGGCTACTGCATCGACATCCTGACCCAGGTCAACTCCGTGACCGCGGCGCTGAAGGCGGTCGGGATGGGGCTCCTGGACGCGCACGTCCGGCATTGCGTGACGGAGAGCATCGAGCGAGGCGACGGGGAGGCGAAGGTCGAGGAGCTGATGAGCGCCGTGGCTCGCTTCTCGGCTCGATGACCGTGGAACAGCATGGCCCCCGCGCGCGTTGTCACCAAGGAAGTCGTCGTCGAGACTGACATCAGGCGCACAACCGAGGGAGCGAGACGAGAGATGGCAACGTCGACCAACGTCGTCGAGGTGACCGACCAGACCTTCGAGCAGGTCGTCGTCGAAGGCTCGAAGGAACGTCCGGTCGTGGTCGACATGTGGGCGGCGTGGTGCGGGCCGTGCCGGCAGCTGACGCCGACCCTCGAGAAGGTGGCGGACGAACGCCAGGGCGCGTTCCTGCTCGCCAAGCTCGACACGGACGCGAACCAGATGACGGCGTCGTCCTTCGGTGTGCAGAGCATCCCCACCGTGATCGCCTTCAAGGACGGGCAGCCCGTGACCGGGTTCGTCGGCGCCTACCCCGAACCCGAGGTGAACCGCTTCATCGATTCGATCCTGCCGAGCGAAGCGGAGCTGCGCGCGGACGAGGCGCGGTCGATCGAGGCGGCGGGTGACCTGGCCTCGGCCGAAGAGGGCTACCGGACCGTGCTCCAGGACGACCCCGACAACCGCGAGGCGGCGGTCGGCCTCGCGCGGATCCTCGTGGAGCGCGGCGAGCTCGAGGAAGCGGAGGAGCTCATCGCGAAGCATCGCCCCGACCCGGAGGCCGAGAAGGTGCATGCGACGGTCGCGATGCGCCGCTGGTCCGAGGCGCCGACCGACGGGACCCTCGGCGAGGCGAAGCACCTCGCCGCCGAGGGTGACGTGACCGCCGGGCTCGCCGGGATGCTCCAGGCCCTCGGTGACGATCGAGATGCTGCCCGCGACGCGATGGTCACGGTCTTCACCGCCGTGGGGGACGAGGATCCGGTCATCCAGGAGTACCGACAGCGGCTCGCGGCCGCCCTGTTCTGAGTCCGGTGGAGCTCCGCGACCGGATCCGAGTGTGGTGGGACGAGGACGCGTCGGCCTACGACGCGTCCGCCGGCCATGCGATGTCCGATCCGGTGGAGGCCGCGGCCTGGCGCCACGCCCTCGCCTCGGTCCTCCCCGCCGCACCGGCCCGCGTCCTCGACGTCGGGGCCGGCACCGGCGCCCTCTCCCTCGTCGTCGCCGATCTCGGACACGACGTCACGGCCCTCGATGTGTCGGGCGCGATGCTCGGTCAGGCGAAGGCCAAGGCGGCCGAACGCTCGCTCGACCTCACCTTCGTGATCGGTCCGGCGGAGGAGCCGCCCGCCGGGCCCTTCGACGCGGTGATCGCGCGTCACGTCCTGTGGACCTTGCCGGAGCCGGTGGAGGCGCTACGCGCCTGGCGCGCGGTCGTGCCCCGGGGCGGACGGGTCGCGCTGTTCGAGGGCTCGTGGGCCGGCGAGGGGGCGCTGGTCGCGGTGAAAGACGCGGTCGCGTCGGCCCTCGAGCGATCCGGGGGGGCCGACCAGGGCCACCATGGCCCCTATCCCCAGGAGATCTCGGATCGGCTCCCGCTCCGGAACGCGACGTCCCCGCGGCCGTTCCTCGACGCGATCCGCGAGGCCGGCTGGCGACGGCCGCGGCTCGCTCGGTTGCGCGACGTGGAGTGGGCGGTCGACCGCCAGGCTCCGTGGCCGATCGGTTGGCTGCGCCACCGGCACCGCTTCGTGCTCGTCGCCGAGACCTAACCCTCGGATCCCTCGAGCCGGAACAGGAGCTCCGTCCCGTCCTCTCCTCGGAGGTCGACCCGGCCGAGGTTCGCGAACCCGCACTTCTCCAGCACGCGGATCGATCCCGCGTTGTGCTCGGCCACGTGGGCGAAGAGCGGACGTTGCTCGACCTCGGCGAGGAAGGCTGCGAGCGCGGCGGTCGCGACCCCGTTGCCCCAGTGCTCCCGGCCGATCCAGTACCCGACGTCGCGCTCGTCGTCGTGGACCCAGCTGACGACGTTGCCCGCGACGACGCCCTCGACCTCCACCGCTCGCGCGATCACCGCGTCGTCGATGAGGATCTTCCCCCAGTGGGCCATGAACGTCTCGAGGTCACGGGGAGGGAAGTTGGCCATCCGGTTCGCCTCGGGGTCCTCTTGATGCGCGGCGAGGATCGGGAGGTCCTCGTGCCGGACCGCGCGCAGCCTGACGTGTCGAGGCATCGGCGCGGAGGGTACCCGAGTGACGAGCTCGTGACGTTCCCGTCGCATCTCCGTGGCGGAACTGGCGCCGCCCGGTCGCGCGACCGATGATCGGCGCATGGATGAGACGTGGGTCACGCTCGGCGTCATGTGCATGGGGCTCGGCGGCGTCGTCGCGGGGCTCGTCGGCGTGGTGCTCCCGGAAGGCCGGCGGCTCGGCGCGCTGTTCGCGCTGATCGCGGGGGCCGGCGTGGGGGTGGCGGTCATCGGACTGGGCGCGCTCGTGGACGAGCGGAAGGAGCCGACGGAGCTCACGTTGTTCCTGGCATCGCTCCTGGGGCTCCTCACCGTGTCCGGAGCGTCGTGGGCCGTGTGGAGGCGGGCCGTCGACGCGCGTCCGACGACGAGCGAGCCGGCCTAGACGGCGACCGGTCGCAAGGAACCCGCGACCGCATCGGGAGCCGGAACGAGCTCGATGTCGAAGACGTCCGCGAGGTGGCGCTCGAGCAGGGGCGCGACCTCCGCCACGGGCACCGGCCGTCCGGCGAGCCGGCTGAGTGAGGTCACACCGTGCCCCGGGAGCCCGCAGGCGACGATGCCGTCGAACCACGCGAGGTCGGGGTCGCAGTTCAGCGCGAAGCCGTGGAGCGTGACCCGCGCCCGCATCAGCCGGACGCCGATCGCACAGACCTTGTCGTCGCCGTGCCAGACCCCCGTCTGGACGTCGTGGCGCCGATGGAGGGTCACGCCGAGGTCCGCGGCCGTGCGGATCACCGCCTCCTCCATCCGCCGAAGGTGTGCGGCGGCGTCGGGCTTCGGACCCAGGTCGAGGATGGGGTAGCCGACGAGCTGGCCCGGTCCGTGGAACGTGAACGCCCCGCCCCGATCGATGCGATGGACCTCGGCGCCGCGCGCGGCCAGCTCGTCGGGCGACCACAGGAGGTCGTCGGGCCGCGCGCGGCGGCCCGCGGTGAACACCGGCGGGTGCTCGAGCAAGATCACGGCGTCCGGGATCTCGCCGGCCAGCCGGCGTTCCGCGAGACGGTGCATCGCCTCGTTCGCCGGACCGTACGGGACGGGACCGTCGGGCCGGAGGAGCAGCGCCTCGCGGGTCACCACGCGGCCGCTCAGACGGCGACGTCCTCGGCGAAGTCCCAGCTCTCGAGGTTCTGCTTGACGCGGGCGAGGAACCGGGTCGCGATCTCGCCGTCGATCGTCCGGTGGTCCCACGACATCGAGACGTTCACCATCGAGCGGATCGCGATCGTGTCGTCGATCACGACGGG
>JBOGVD010000079.1:0-17261 GCA_050696355.1 Actinomycetota bacterium | reverse complement strand
GCCCGAGGCCGCCGGCCACCGCCGTGATCCCCGCGGCGGCGACGCCCGCCCGCAGGAACCGCCTGCGGTCGTAGCTCCGGATCGCCGGCGACGCCCCGGGATGCGGGGCGGTCATCGTCGCCGCCGGCATCCCGGCCGCCTTCCGGAGGAGCCCGTACGCGATCACGCCCGCGACGGCCCCGGCGAGCGAGGGGATCGCGTCGGCGAGGCCGTTGGCCGGCCGGGTGACCGCGGCGGCCGCGCCGATCGCCCCGAGGGCGACCGACGTCACGATCCCGAGGCGCGGCCGCCCCCACGAGGCGGCGCCCAGCAGTGCCACCACGATCGTGAGCACCGCGCCGATGCCGATGAGCAGGACGAGCTTGTCCTGCTCGCCGAACGTCCGGATCGCGAACGCCTTCAGCCACTCCGGGCTCGCGTCGACCGCGGCGCCGCCGACCGCGACGATCGGCGAGGACGCGGGCCCGAAGACCACCGCGAGCAGCTCCGCCGCCGCGAGCGCCACGCCCGCCGCGAGCACCCCGATCGTCGCGCCGGTGGCGCGACGGCTCTCCGGTGCGCGCGCTGCCCGCTCCTCACTCACGTCTCCCTGTGTGCGCATGTTCCCCGACGTTACGCCGGGCAGGGCCCATCGCCGGGGTGTTCGAAGGAGAACGCTGCGGGATAGGCTTCTGCGATCGTGCCCCCACAGGAGGTTCGGATGCATCGACGTCTCGTCGCCCTGATCGGCGCGCTCGCCCTCGTCCTGCTGCTGTTCACCTCGACGGCCACCGCGGCCCCGATCACCGTCAAGGTGATGACCTTGAACGTCTTCTACGGCGGGGACGAATGGAACCTCCGGACGGGGCAATGGTGCGTGGACAAGGCGGGCTGCCCGGAGACGATCGGGCACGTGGTCTCGGCGATCGAGGCGGCCGACCCCGACATCGTCGGTCTGCAGGAAGGCACCGCGAACGAGTGCGTGATCGCCGACCGGCTCGGCTGGTATTGCGAGCCGAGGCTCCAGCTGATCTCCCGCTTCCCGCTGATCGATCCCCCCGGGGCGAACGGCACCTACGCCCTCGCCGAGGTGACGCCGGGCCGGTTCGTGGCGATGTCGAACGTGCATCTGCCGTCCGACCCCTACGGCCCGTACTGGGTGCGCGACGGCGAGCCTCGGAACGCGGTGCTCGACCTCGAGCGCACCACGCGCCTGCCCGCGATCGAGCCGCAGCTCGACGTCCTGCCCGCCCTGGCCGATGCCGGCGTCCCGGTGTTCCTCACCGGCGACTTCAACTCGCCCTCGCACCTCGATTGGACCCCCGAGGTCAACGCGGTCCGCGAGGAGGTCCGGTATCCGGTGGTCTGGCCCGTCTCGGAGGCGCTGGCCGATGCGGGGTTCCGCGATTCGTATCGCGAGGTGCATCCCGATCCGGTGGCGGTGCCCGGCTTCACGTGGACGCCTCCGGGGACCCTCGAGTCCGTCCCGGACGAGGTCCACGACCGGATCGACTGGGTCCTCGTCCAGGGGCCGGCGCAGACGCTCGACACGCAACTGGTCGGCGAGGCCGGAGGTCCGGACGTCGACGTGGAGCGCGATCCCTACCCGACGGATCATCGAGGCGTGGTGTCGACCTTCCGTGTCGAGCCCGCCGATCCCGCGCCGTTCGCCGCGGCGGGGACGCGCCGGGTCTTCGTGGGGGAGGACCTGGACGTGCGCGTCCATGGCCCGGGTGCCCGGGTTGCCCTCGTGCCGGCGGGCGGGGGGCCCGGCGCCGCGGTCGCCTCAGGATCGACGGGCGGCGCGGGCGACGTCACCCTCACGTTCCCGACCGGCGGGCTCGCCCCCGGTGCGCACGAGGCGCTCCTGCTGAACGGGGACGGGGCGGTCCTCTCCCGCAGCCCGTTCTGGCTGTACGGGGCGGGCACGCCGCCGAGCCTGCGGACCGCGAAGCAGGTCTACGAGGTGGGCGAGCCGATCCGGGTCCGGTGGCGCGCCGCGCCCGGATACCGCTTCGACTGGATGGGCGTGTTCGCCCCCGGGCGTGGCCCGGCGCAGAACGCGGAAGACTGCGACGCCGGCACCTGCGGGAACGGCCACTACCTCGTCTACGACTACACGGACACGCAGATCCAGGGATCCGCGCTGATCGGACCGGCGTCGTTCGCGGGCTACCGGACCTGGCCCCTGAAGGTGGGTACGTACGAGATCCGGCTCCTGATGGACGACGGCTATCGCCTCCTCGCGATCTCGAACTCCTTCAAGGTGGTCCACGCGACTTCGTAGGAGTGCCGCCCGGGCCGGCAGCCGAGGGGTACCGTTGTCGGCGACATGCCTCCTCTCCTGATCATCGCGCTCGTGGTGATCGCGCTGATCGTCGTCGCGTACCTCGCAGGTCTCCGTCCCCAGCCCGCTCGTGGCCGCCGGCCGCCGCCCACGATGCTCCGCCGCCGTTCACGGTGGCGGAGGCTGCTCCCGATCGTCCCGTTGGTCGCCGCGGTCGGGTGTCTCGTCCTCGCCTTCACGGGTTTCCGACTCAACGTGCAGGAGACCTCCCCGGCGATCGTCCTCGTGATGGACGTCTCGCGCTCGATGGAGCGAACCGACGTGGCCCCGAACCGGCTCGAGGCCGCGAAGGCAGCGGCGGTCGCCTTCCTGGATGAGCTCCCGGCAGGATTCCGCGTCGGCCTCGCCACCTTCGCAGGGATGGCGCAGGTCCCGGTCGCCCCCACGCAGGACCGGGACGAGGTCGTGCGCGCGCTCGGAGAGCTCACCACGTCGCCGAAGACGGTGATCGGCGACGGCCTCGCCGCGGCCCTCGACGCGATCGAGGAGATCCGACGGGACGCCGAGGCGACCCCTGCGGCCGCCCTCCTGCTGTCCGACGGGCGGGACACCGGGAGCGAGGTCTCACCGGCGGCGGCGGCCGACCGGGCCGACTCGCTCGACGTGCCGGTCTTCACCGTCGTGATCGGCGAGGTGGGCGCGGGAGAGGGTCCGAGGGTGGACCTCGAGACGCTGGAGGTCATCGCCGACCGGAGCGGCGGCCAGACCTTCACCGCCACCTCGGCGGGCGAGCTCACAGCCATCTACGAGAACCTCGGTTCCGAGCTGTCCGTCGAGCTCGACGTCGAGTCCTCCACGACACCGCTGGTGGTCGCCGCGATCGTCCTCACGGTGGTGGCGGGTCTGATGCTCGTGTACGCGCCCCGCTGACGCTCCCCGCAACCGCGCGGTTTCTGCCGCTGTCCTGGTGGGAATCACCTGACGAGCGGCTCGCCACTGCGCATCCGAAGGGGAGGGATCATGGGACAGCAGGTCAAGGAGATCATGACGGAGCGGCCGATCGCTCTGGATCGGGACGCCTCGCTCGCGGACGCCGCGAGACTGATGCGGGATCGGGGGATCGGGGACGTGATCGTGCTCCAAGGCGAGGATGCCGCCGGCATCGTCACGGATCGGGACATCGTGATCCGAGGGGTCGCCGAGGGCGTGGACCCGAACACGACCCGGCTGGGACAGGTCGTCAGCGACGACTTGACCTCGGTCTCGCCCGACGACCAGGTCGACCGGGCCATCGAGCTGATGCGTGAGAAGGCGATCCGGCGCCTCCCCGTGCTCGAGGGCGGCAAGCCCGTGGGTGTCCTCTCGCTCGGAGACCTCGCCGTCGAGCGCGACCGGCGCTCGGTCCTGGCCGACATCAGCGAGGAACCGCCCAACCGATAGGGACCCGCCGGGCACGGGTCGGAGGCCCCCGGCGGCGTGGCCGCCGGACACGGCCGGGACGGGTAGGGATCGGCCCACCCGGGTATCTCCGGTCTGGAGCCATGCATGCGTGACGGGATGCTCGAACGGACGCTCGACGGTGAGCGAGTCCGGTTGCCCTCTGCCCGGGGCCCGCTCAGCTCCGAGATGCTCGAGCTGTTCGACGGTGGCGACGTCCTCGAGGGCCTCCGGCCCGTCCCGCAAGACCCCCTGGAGGATGACGACCTGCACCTCGCGCTCTACCTCGCCTACGAGCTGCACTACCGCGGGCTGCCGGGGGTGCGTGACGACCTGGAATGGGACCCTCGGGTCCTCGGCGTCCGGCGGGAGCTCGAGTCCGCGTTCGAGGGCGGGCTCCGGCGGGCCGTCGGGCATCGGGAGGTGGAACCCGGCGAGGTGGCCGACGAACTCCGACGGATCACGCCGCCGCCGGGGGAGGGGTCGCTGGCGGCGTTCCTGGAGGGAGCGGCGACGGTCGACCAGGCTCGAGAGTTCCTGATCCACCGATCCGCGTATCAACTGAAGGAGGCGGACCCCCATTCGTGGGTGATTCCTCGTCTCGAGGGCACCGCGAAGTCCACCGTGATGGAGATCCAGTACGACGAGTACGGGAGCGGCGATCCCGACTGGATGCACGCCGAGCTCTTCCGAACGACGATGGTCGGCGCGGGACTCGACGGGACGTACGGAGCGTATGTGGAACGGCTCCCGGGTCGGACCCTCGCGACCGTGAACCTGATCTCCCTGTTCGGCCTCCACCGGCGGTGGCGCGGTGCGCTCGTCGGGCATCTGGCCGCGTTCGAGATGTCGTCGAGCCTGCCGAACCGGGCTTACGGGCGAGGCTTCCGCCGTCTCGGGTTCGGCGACGAGGTGACGCGCTTCTTCGACGAGCACGTGGAAGCCGACTCGGTCCACGAGGTCCTCGCGTGCGACCTGGCCGTCGAGGTGGCCGAGCGAGAGCCCGGGCTCGCCGCCGACGTCGTCTTCGGGGCGACGGCCCTCGCCGCGCTCGAGGATCGGTTCTCGGACCTGCTGTTGCGTGCGTGGCGCACGGGAACCTCGGCCCTGCGCGAGCCCGGCGCCGCGCCTCGATGAACGGGCTCACCTACCTCCTGCCCGTCCGAAGCCGTCCCGGAGACGACGAGACGGACGAGCTCACCGACTATGTCGCCTGGCTCTCCGAGCGCACGCACCTCGTGATCGTCGACGGATCCGAGCCGGCCACGTTCCTCCGGCACCGCGACCGGTGGGCGAGGTTCGCCACCCACGTTCCCCCCGCCCAGGACATCCGCTGCGCCAACGGGAAGGTACGTGGCGTGCTGACGGGGTTGCGGCTCGCGGAGGACGAGCGCGTCGTGATCGCCGACGACGACGTCCGCTACGACGACTCGAGCCTCGAGCAGATGGGGCAGCTCCTGCATGACGCCGATCTGGTCCGCCCGCAGAACTTCTTCGAGCCGATCCCGTGGCACGCTCGATGGGATACCGCCCGGATCCTGGTGAACCGCGCGATCGGCAGCGACTATCCGGGGACGCTCGGGGTCCGGCGGTCCCTCCTCCGGTCCACGGATGGCTACGACGGCGACGTCTTGTTCGAGAACCTCGAGCTCATCCGGACGGTGCGGGCCGGCGGGGGACGCGTGGTGGATGCGCCGACGCTGTTCGTCCGGCGCCGTCCTCCCACGTTGGCCCGATTCCTGGAACAACGTCCGCGGCAGGCGTACGACGACTGGGCGCAACCCGCGCGACTCGGCGCGTTCCTGCTGGCGGGACCCGCGCTCGTCCGGCTCGCGCGCCGATGGCCGCCGGGTCTCCTCGCCGCCGCCGGTGCAGCGGTGCTCCTCGCCGAGGTGGGCCGGATCCGGCATCGCGGTCAGGAGGTCTTCGATCGGGTCTCGCCGCTGTTCGCCCCCGTCTGGATCGTGGAGCGATCAGCCCTCGCGTGGCTCGCGGTCGGGCGGCGGCTCCTCGGCGGGGGCAGCCCCTACGCCGGCTCGGTCATCCGACGAGCGGCGACCCCGTCTCGGCGTCTCCGTCGGCGGCTGCGCGCACGGCCCTCGGGCTGAAGGGGACGATCTTGTGCGTGCCGTCGCAGAAGGGCTGGGTCCCTGACCGGCCGCACCGGCAGATCGCGTTCACCCGCCTCCGTGTCGGCACCTCGTCGCCTCGCTCGTCGACCAACCGGATCGGACCGCGAACGAGCAGCGGACCGTCATCCGCGATGCGAACGATCGCGACGTTGCCCCGTCGGCTCACGAGGAGCGTTTCCGCGCGGCGGCCGTGCGGCCCTTGCGGCCCACCGCCCTCTTCTGAGCGGTCGTCCCACCCTGGCTCGTCGTCCGGCGGCGGGTCCCGCTGCCGGACTTCTTCCCGCCGCGGCTGGATGCCCCTGGTGGATCGGTGATCTTCGCCGCCCGCTCCTTGGACATGCCCTTCTCCTTCAGGGCCTCGTCCTGCTCCTCGTTCTTCACGCTCGGCCTCTCGTCTGGCACGACCGTTCACCTCCTGGCTCGTTCATCGGACGTGGACCTCGCGCTCCGCGCCCGCTTGGTCGGTGATGCAGAACCGCGCCGCCGGCCGCGCCCGCAGGCGCTCGGCCCCGATCGGCCGGCCGCATGCCTCACAGGCGCCGTAGGACCCGTTCGACAGTCGGGTCTCCGCGTGCTCGATGTCCGCGAGCTGCGCGTCGACGTCGATGAGGATCGACAGGTCTCGGGACCGCTCGAACATCTCCGAGCCGGCGTCGGCCACATGGCCGCCGGTGGCCGGGTCCCCCGCCGGCTTCCGCTCCGCGTCCTCCGTCGCCTCCGAGATGCTCGCTCGCAGGTCGACGAGGCGTGTGCGTTCCTCCTC
Source organism: Actinomycetota bacterium (assembly GCA_050696355.1). GTDB lineage: Bacteria > Actinomycetota > UBA4738 > UBA4738 > HRBIN12 > JAJNBA01. Next base: position 10,663 of record JBOGVD010000079.1, on the reverse strand, counting down.
GAGCAGCTCCCGGTACCGATCCGTATCGATCATCGCTGGTCTCCGATCGCGCGCCGTGCTGTCGTGTGATGCCACCTTTCCCACGGTTCGACCGCTCTATGCGTACGCCGTCCAAGGATGCGTGTCGGTTCGCGTGCGATCCGATGGAGGCGAGCGCCGGCGGTCGCGCCGGCGCGGTCCGAGCACGAGGAACCCGCGCGATCAGGCCGCCGGGCGGCCGGATCACGCGGGTCTCGTCAGCTCCGGGACCGCTTCCTACGCGTCGTGGTCGTGGTCGTTGTCGGTATCGGTGGCAGCGGTGGATGCGGCCACCGTGCGGGTGCTCGGGAAGAAGCCGCCGAGCAACGCCAGCACGCCTCCGGCCAGCACGAGCCATAGCCCGATGCCCACGTCTTCGAGGGTGTCGAGCGATCCCTCACGGCCCAACTGGATGACCACGAGGGTGAACGCCACCAACGCGACGGCCCCTGCGAACCGGGTCAGCCAGCCGCCCTTGAAGGCGAGGCCGAGCAGGATGACGGCGCCGCAGATCGCGGTCACCAGGCCGGCAGAGGAAGCGAATCCCGCCGTGCCGGCGTCCGTCTCCCAGTAGCTCTGGATCGCCAGGGCGGAGCCGTCGGTGCCCCCCGCCCACTCCAAGAAGCTCCCGAGCAACAGCGCCACCGCCGCCGCGACGGAAAGGATCACGCGGACGGCGAGCCACGGTGAAGGGCTCTCGCTCACCGCTCTGGTCTGGGTCGAGGTTGCATCCGCGTCGTCGTGCTGATGCATCGCACGCATGTCTTGGCCTCCTTCCGGCCTGGATCGGCCAGCCTCGTCTGGCCGGAGGTATACCCAGCGCCGATGCGCTTCAACCCCTGGGCGGGATCAGGTCGTGCGGCGACGGGAGTGCGCCCTGTGCCCTCAGGCGGGCGCAGGGATGCGGATCCGCACGGTGTCGCCGATCTCGGCGTCGGGGAACAGGGCACGGATCAGCTCGACGCCGCTCCATCCTTCATGTTCGCCGTCGGCGCCGCCGAGGTGGACGTCCCCCGCGCGCAGCTCCAGCCCGGTCTCGGCGGAGGAGAGCTCGAACGTCACCGGCCCCTTCCCGGCCTCCACCGCGATGGAGAAGAGCTCCGACGCCGCCAGGCGGAGATCGTCGCGCGACTGCTCGGGCGCGTTCCACCGCTCTGCGACGGCGCCGACGAACATCCGGACGATGAGCGCGAGGGCGGGATCACCAGCAACGTGCAGCCGGGAGGTGGGCATGCCTCTGCCCCGTCAGTCCTGCGGGATCTCGTCGGCGGTGGGATAGACCGTGAGGACCCGATCGAGCCCGGTGAGGTCCATCAGGCGACGGAGCCCCGAGCCCTCGGGGGCGACGAGCGCGAGCTCGCCACCGCGCTCGCGCAGGTGCTTGAGGCACGCCACGATGGCACCGAGGCCCGATGAATCGATGAACCCGAGCCCGCCGAAATCCACGATCACCTTCGATGGGTCGGTGTCCCCCGCCGCGTCGAGAATGGATTCTCGGAAGCTCGGAGCGGTGTAGAGATCGAGCTCCCCGCCGACCTCGACCATGGTCCAACTCCCGTGGGTGCGTCTGTCGAGGGTCAGGTCCACCGTGCCATCCTCCCGGGTCGAGCCGTCGATGAGGCGCCGGTAGTATAGGTCGCCACCGTGACTACCCTCCCGACCACCGTCTCCGCAGAGGTTCCGGCGACGCCCGAGTTCGTCCAGGTCCTTCGCAACGTGGCCGCCGGCGTCGCCGCCCGGCTCGACATGCCGATCGATCAGATCGAGGATGTCCGGCTCGCCGTCACGGAGGCCGCGACCCTGGTGCTCCGCCAGGCCGAGGCGACCGTCTTGCGCATCGCGATCGGTCGCGACGGCGACACGCTCGACGTGACCCTCTCATCGGACGGACACGTCGACCCGTGGCCGAGCGATGCGGTGCTGGGCTCCTGGGGCTGGTTGGTCGTGAAGGGATTGACCGACGGGATCCGAGCGGAACGAGGAGACGGCTCCGGACCGTCCATCGGTTTCACCAAAGGCCGTGAGCGCGTGGCTCGGTGAGGGAACGCACGGGATCCACTCGGTCCGAGGAACAGATCGCCGCACTGTTCCGGCGGTTGCCGGATCCCTCGGCTCGGGAGGAGCTCGCGACGGAGTTCCTGCCGCTCGCTGAGTACTTCGCGCGACGGTTCTCCGGCAGAGGCGAGCCCGTCGACGACCTCACCCAGACCGCCTCCCTCGGACTCCTGAACGCGATCGATCGGTTCGACCCGGAGCGGGGGGTCCCGTTCTCCACGTATGCGGCCGCCACGATGGTCGGCGAGCTGAAGCGCCATTTCCGCGATCGGGGGTGGGCGCTCCGCGTCCCGCGGAACGTGCAGGAGACCGCCATCCTCGTGAACCGGACCGTCTCCACGATGTGGCAGGACCTCGGCCGAGCCCCGACGGTCGCGGAGATCGCCCGTGCGGCGGACATCGGAGAGGACGACGTCCTCCAGGCCCTCGACGCCTTGCAGGCCTACACGACCGACTCCCTCGACGCTCCGATCGGCGACGCGACCTCGACGGCCGCGGAATCGATCGGGACCGAGGATGTGAGGTTCCAGATCTCGGAGGACTGGCTGAGTCTCGCGCCGGCGCTCCGCGATCTGCCCGAGCGCGAGCGAACGATCCTGTATCTCCGCTTCTTCGAGGGGAAAACGCAGACCGAGATCGCCGAGGAGCTCGGGATCTCACAGATGCACGTCTCCCGGCTGGTGTCACAATCCCTCGAGAAGCTCCGGGAGAAAGCGGGGGGAGTGTGACGCGGGAGCCGGACGGAGGGGGCTCGCGACCGGCTCCCGCCCCACGTCGTTCGCGGGTCCTCTCCTACGAGGCCTCCCGCGCCCCCCGGACCCGTTCCGGTGTTCCGACCTCGGGGCCGGGGTTCGTCTCCTCCGTCGCGGCGGACGTCGAGATCGTCGCGAGCGCTTCCCCGACTCCGCGCATCGAGGCCGACCCGAGCGCGACGTCTCCGAGGGAGAGGATCCCCACGAGCCGGTCATCCTTCACCACCGGTAGTCGCCGGATGCGGCGTCGAGCCATCAACGCGCGCGCATCGCACAGCTGCATGTCCGGCGAGACGGTCTCGATCCCCTTCGAGGTGGCGATGTCGCCGAGCCGGACGGCGAGAGGGTCCTTCCGGGTTGCGATCACGCGAAGCACCAGATCCCGATCGGTGATCAGTCCGACCAACCGGTCGTCCTCCGTGACGGGCAGCACCCCGATGTCGTTGGAGGCCATGAGGCCGGCCGCATCGCCGGCGTTCATGTCGGGCGAGGCCGTCACGGGCTGCGATGCCATCGCGTGTCGGACGAGCATCATGGGGATCCGCCTTTCCTCATGCTCCCGGGGCGTGCACACCCCGTCGTTCTGCTCTCGGGGCGCGCACACCCCTTCGTTCCCGTCAAGGGTCGGCCCCAAACGCGTGTCGGCTGATGCCAGGGCGGCGAGGGCGCGAACCCGATGAGCGAGCAGGCCGGCGACCAGGACCCGGAGTCGACCGCAGGTCCACAACCCGAAGAGTCGCCGAAGGAGCGGGTCGACCGGGAGCTGATCGAGCTCCTGAACGGGCTCCGGGTGATCCTGCCCGGCGTCCAGGTCTTGCTCGCGTTCCTCCTCACGGTGCCGTTCTCCAGCGGGTTCTCCAAGGCCACCCCGACCGACAAGATCGTGTACTTCGCCACGGTCCTCGTCACGGTAGCCGCGATCGGTGCCCTGACGATGCCGGCCGCCTACCACCGCATCCGGTTCCGTCAGGGTGACAAGGAGCGGATGCTCCACCTCGCCAACACGTTCGCGATCGTCGGCCTCGTGCTTCTCATGGTGGCGATGGCGAGCGTCGTCTTCCTGATCGCGAACGTGTTGTATGGCCTGGCGGCCGCCGTTCCCGTAGCGCTCGCGGTCATGGTGATGCTCGGCGTGGCGTGGTTCGCCATCCCCGTGTTCCGGCGGGTCGACGATCGGCGCTGAGAACGACGTGCGGGGGTTCCTCCGGTGGGAGGACCGCGCGAGCTACCGGGTGGGAGGACGCTCGGCGTCGCCGGTGCCGGGTTCGTGTTCCTCCTCGACCGCCGGATCCGACATCGGATGGGGCGTCTCGGATGGCTCCTTCCCGGGATCGGGGGACTCGAGCGCGGAGAACGTCCCGACGATCGTCCCGTAGAGCAGTCCGGCGATGACACCGGCGAGCGCGCACGCGGCGACCGCGCCGGCCCGCCCCTCGAACGCGAGGAACCCCACGACGATGCCGATCGTGGCGCCGATGAGGGAGCCCACGAGGAGGCCGACGAAGAGCCGGCTCTTCAAGCGGGGCTCGAACCGTTCGTGGAGGTTGCGGTCTTCGGTCATGGGCGTGAGGGTGGAGCCGGGCCCGCCCGCACGGAGGAGCGGGCGGCCCGGACGTCAGAAGAGGCTCACACCTCCCGGGCCGATCAACAGACCGACGATCACGAGGACGATGCCGGTGAGCACGCCGCCGCGAACGATGCTGACGATCCCCATGATCACCAGCACGACGGCGAGGATCCACAGCAAGGTGGCGGCGCCACCGGAGAGCGCGAGCAAGCCGTCCAGCAGGTCCATCACGTAGGACACCGTTCCCGCTGCGCCGAGAGCGCAAACGCGAGGGAGGAGCGCCCTGGGGCGCCCCTCCCTGTCTAGGGGTCGATAGAGACTCAGGCCTGCGTGGTCAAATCCGTTCCCTCCGCGGCCGGGCTCTTCCCGTTCTGCGGCGCGACCGACCGCACCCACTCCTTGAGCTGGTCGTAGCGTGCGCGCCCAGCCTTGGCGCCGAGCACGTACGCGCCGCCGGCGAGCACCAGCCACTTGAGGCGGCCCGGGCGACGGGTCTTCGACAGCGCCGCGAGCGTCTCCTTGGAGCGGCCCTGGGCGTCGTCGAGGTCCTCTCGAAGCTCGCCGACGGCCTCACGGAGCTTGTCGTTCTCCTGCGTGAGCTTGTCGATGCGGCGATCCATCAACCGCTCCTTGACCATGGACTTCGCTTCGTGCATCGTTGCCGGCTGTCTCATCTGCGGTCCCTCCTCGGGGTCGAGCCGTCCAGGCTCCCTTACCCAGCCCAGGCGATACCTACCCTCACCTACAGGCGTTTCGCCACGACGAGGGCGGCATCGTCGCGCAGCACGCCCCTCGGGTCGAGCACGTCCCGTTCCACGGTCTTGACCATCCCTGCCGCATCGTCCGTCGCGGCACGCACGAGCGCTGTTCGGAGCATCGACTCCCCCTCGTCGGGGCGTTCCACCGAGAGCTCCGTCACGCCGTCCGTGAACAGGGCGAGCGCATCGCCCGTGCCAACCTCAGCCCACGCCTCGTGGAGCGAGACGTCGGCGAACAGTCCCAACAGGGAGCCGGGCGTGCCGACCGTCCGGAGGGAGCCGTCCGCGTGCAGCAGCAGCGGCGGTGGATGGCCGCCGAGACACGTCGTCAGGGACACCCTCCTCTCATCGAGCTCCAGCCGGGCGACGCAAACGGTGCAGAAGCGATCGCCCATCAGCTCGCTCTCGAGGAGGAAGCCGTTCAAGGCCTCGAGCACCTGGGGGAGCGGACGCTCGTCGTCCTCGCGCGCGAGGCTCCGGAGCGCGACCCGGGTCATCCCCATGATCGCGGCGGCTTCGGGCCCCTTGCCGCACACGTCGCCGATCGCGAGGTACCAGACGTCCCCGTCTCCGAACACGTCGTAGAAGTCGCCGCCCACCTCATCTCCGAGACTGGACGGTCGATACATCGCGGCGATCTCGAACCCGGGCACATGCGGCAGCGCCGTCGGGAGGAGCGCGCGTTCGAGCGCGGTCGCCATCCGGTCGCGCTGGTCGAACAGGCGGGTGCGATCGATCGTCACCGCGAGCAGGTCGGCGATGCTCTGGAGGAAGTCGGCGTCTTCCTCGTCGAACGCACCGGGTGCCTCGGCGGATGCGTGGAGGACGCCGACCACGCGCCCGTCCAAGCGCACGGGGACCCCGACGTAGGATCGGCGCTTCCGCAGCACGGGGCTGATGACGTCCTCGGTGGTGAGCTGGCTGATGATGAGCGCGCGCCCGGAGGCGGCGATCCGCCCCGAGGCCCCGGCGCCGAACGGGATCACGTCGTCCTCCTCCGTTTCCTCCTCCTCCGTCCCCACGCGGCCCTCGTATCGGAGCTCCTTCCGGCCCTCCGAGAGGAGGAGGAAAGACGCCCCGTCAGCGAGGACCGCGTCGCGCACGACCGGGAGGACCCGCTCCACCAACTCGTCGAGTCCTTTCGCGGCGTTCGCCGCGTCGCTCACGGCCTGGAGCTTGCGGAGGCGGTCTCCCGCCCGCTCGGCCGTCGAGCGCGCGCGACGTTCGTCGTCGCTCGAGCGGATCCGATGGAGCGCGATCGCCGCCTGGTAGGCGATCGAGAGCAACAGGCCTCGCTCCTCCGGGGGCACCATGTGATCGCGATGGAACCCGATGCCGAGAGCGCCGAGCACCTCCGGCCCGATCGCGACCGGAACGCCGGCGAAGCCGCCGAAGCGAGCCTCCCTTTCGATCCTCCGAACCAGCGGGAACCGGGCCAGCAGCTCCCGGCGTGTCTCGATGAAGATCGCGCGGCCGGTCCGGACGATCTCCGGGCCGGGTGCGGGCGTATCCATGGCATGGCGCGTCCACCCGCCGACCTCGCGGGGCTCGGCGTTCGACCCGACGAGCACCTGCAGCATGTTCGGCTCGTCGTCGACCCGGACCGTGAGTCCGCCGACATCCGCCCCCAGCGCCTCCATCGCCGCCCTGACCGTGGCGTGCGCGACGTCCTCCGAGGTCACCGCCCGGGCGAGGATCTCCGTGACCGTCTGCAACCGATGGAGCCGGCCGGCGGCTATCCGCTCACGATCGACCGCTTCGGTGCGATCGTCGTCGGCCTTTCGGAGCCGACCAGTGATCACCCCCGAGCCCACTGCTGCGACGAGCCAGAGGAAAGTCGAGAACATGGATCCAGAGGCGAAGTCCGTCACGAGCGGCACGAAGATGGTGCCGCCGACGAGGCTGACGAGCGCCCCCGCGATCGGACCGCAGACGATCCCCGTCGCGACCGAGACGATCGCGCCGATCCCGCCGGGGAGCCCCTCGAAGCTGCGGGACGATGGCTCTACGAAGAGGAGCAATCCGGCGACCTGTGCGAGCACGAAGCCGGGTATCCATCGGGCGTTCCAGATCCAGTGGCCGAGCGACCCAGGGGTCCGGGGGACCCGGCGTCGGGGACGAGCCGGCGACGACCTCATCTCGTCGAACATCGGTCACGCCTCGACGTCGATCTCGAACCAAACCTCGCTCCGGTTGTTCGTGATCACGCCCCACCGATCGGCGATGCGATCCACCAGGTACAGGCCCCATCCGGAGCCTTCCGACGCCGTGGGCAGTCTCGGCGTCGCCACGAACCCCCTCCCCGGATCGGAGACCACCACCCTGACGCGCTCGGGATCGATCTTGAGCCGGAGCTCGATCCCCGGCATCCCAGCGGGCGGCGCGTGTCGGACAGCGTTCGTGACCAGCTCGCTGACGAGGAGGGTGGCATCCTCGAGAACCTTCGTCGATACGGACCGGCCGAGTCCTTCGCTCACCACGGCTCGAGCCTGGGAAGCGGCTTCCGGAAGCAGTTGGAACGTGACTCGATGCTCCATGCTCCGCACATGGTCGCCTGCGGACACCGGTCCGGCAACCCCATCGACCACCATCTCGGCCGAGATCGATCCTCCTTCTGGGCGGGCTCACGTCTCCTCGAGCACGGGGCTCGAGGAGAGGTGGATCTACCGGCGGTGGTTCCGGAGGGGGGTGACGCGCTCCATCGGTCGGTGGGACCAGCATCGATCGCCGTCGTTGTACACGGACAGCACCGTCTGGCACCCGGCGATCTCGCAGACGCGTCCTTCGTGGAAGCGGGGCACCGGCGGTCCGTCTTGTTGCGACTCCGTCCGGACGGACGCGGGATCCAGTTCGACGGACAGCTGCATCGGTTTCCCTCCTCGTTGTCTGGCCGGCGAGATACCCGACATGTACCCTCGCCAAACGCGTCTCGCGCAGGTGTGCGGAGCGACTCGCCCGGGTATGAACGACAAGGACCCGAGCAGGACCACGGCAACAGCGGGGAGGGATGCGGGGTGCCGCAACAAGCATGGAGCGAGAAGCGCGAACGGCAGTACGAACACATCAAGGAGGGATTGCGAGAACTGGGACGCTCCGAGGACACCGCCGAGGAGATCGCCGCGAGGACCGTCAACAAGGAGCGCGCCCGCGCGGGCGAGTCGCGGACCGCCAGCCGAACCTCGCTCGACGACCTCTCTTCGGGTCGGCGCGGAGGATCGCGATCGCACTCCGGGCCCGGAGGCCGAACCTACCGTCAGCTCTACGAAGAGGCGAAGGACCGTGGGGTCGACGGCCGGTCCAAGATGTCGAAAGCCCAGCTCGAACGCGTCCTCTCCCGCCGCTGACCGAGATCCGTCTGTTCTGGCAACCGCCAACCGTTCGAGACAGGAGGTTGTGCTGATGAGCGCGACGCTCACATCCATGGACGACGTGCGCCGTGAGCCCGAGCCCGAGCCCCAGCCGCCCCAGCCGCCGGAGCCCAGCCCGCCGATGCCGCCCCAGCCCGATCCCCATCCCCAGCCGGTCCCGCAGCCTCAGCCCGATCCCTCGCCACCGCCCCCCACCGGCTGAGGGTGACCCAGGGCGCTCGCGACCCAGGGCGTTTGCTGCGTAAGCCGGAGTGGGTACCCCAGATATGTGCTCTTCGAGATCGAACTCCGGCTCCGCCCCGACGCGCGGTCTCCAGCGGAAGCGCGTCGTCGCATACACGCCCTGCGACCGAGGCTCGACGACACGGTGGTCGAGGACGCCACCTTGCTCCTGAGCGAGGTGGTCTCGAACAGCGTTCGCCACGGGGGGCTCGGGGAGGCGGATCGGATCGAGGTCCGGATCCGCGGAACGCGGTCGATGCTGCACGTCGACGTGATCGATCCGGGACCGGGGTTCGAGCCGGGAGCGCCGCACCCCTCGTCGGGCGACGGAGGATGGGGTCTGTGGCTGCTCGAGCACGTGGCGACACGCTGGGGTGTCGATCGCAATGGGAGGACTCGGGTGTGGTTCGAGCTGGCGCCGCCGGTTTCCCCCGACGCCGTCCCGGGTACCGAACGGGGAACCGGAACGGAGGTGCTCGATGGGCGAGAACGTGGACAAGGCCAAGGGTCACATGAAGGAAGCCGTCGGTGACATGACGGACGACGAGCGTCTCGAACGTGAGGGGAAGCTCGATCAGGCGAGCGGCGAGGTGAAGGGTCGAGCCGAGGACGCGAAGGACAAGGTCGGCGAGGGCGTCGACGCCGTTCGCGAGAAGCTCAACGACGACTGACCACCCCTCGAACCCGTCGTTTCGACGGCGCGCCCCCGGTGGAAACCGGGGGCGCGTTGATTTGCGTATCCGCTCGGTCAGCAGCAGAGTGGCCGGCAGCAGCGTGGTCTCTTCCATCGTCGAGAGGGGGGCAGATGTCCGATGAGCAGGGGCATCCCGCGGACTACACGGGCTTGCACGCCTTCGTCCTGATCGATCAGGTCGCACCGGGGACGAGTCCGGAGGAAGTGGTGGGCAAGCTCCGGGCCCTCGGGAAGCCACCGATCATGTACGCGTCGACGTTCTCCGGGGAGTTCGTTGCGTTCGCGCACGTGCGGGCCCGAGACATACGTCACCTCCAGGACCTGATGGCCGACCCGATCTGGAACGCCGGCCCTCGGTGCTCCTGGCACATCGAGAGCCGCATCACCGCGTTCGGTGCGAAGCGGAAGTCCCCGGGCCTGATCGCGCTGACCCAGGTGAAGGTGCGCCCCGGGAAGGCGCGGACCGTTCGGTCGGCCATCATCGAGCGCGATCCACCCGGGTTCGTGGGCGTGTCCGGCGTGTCGGGTCACTTCGACCTCCTGCTCCAGATGACCGGATCGTCGGTCGAGGAGATCGAGGAACGGGTCGAGGCTGCGGTGCGCGACATCGACGGCGTCGTGCGAACCGCCACGTCGTTCGCGGATGGAGACCGGACCGAGGAGCTGCACGGTCCTATCCCGTTGCGCGACGAAGCTTCCTGAGTCGTTCGCGCGCGTCTTCCTCCGGCACGATCGCGCGCTTCGCGCCGTAGCGCTCGATCGTGACCTCGAGCGCGGCCACGGCGTCGGCAGGACGCCCGGCTCCTGCGAGGGCCTCGCTGAGGGAACGGTGCGCCTCCGCCTGCAGCAGCACGAAGTCGGTCGAGTCGGCGATCGACGCGGCCTGCTCCGCCAACGCGACGGCGCCCGCGGCGTCGCCCACGTCGATCTTCGTCCTCGCGCGCACCGACCGCCAGGCGACCTGCGTCTCCAGGTCGTCGGGCGCCGCCTCGCGCGCCACCTCGCCGCCGAGCAGGTCCGCCTCGTCGAAACGGCCCAGATCACACAGCACCTCCGACAGCGTCGCCGCGATCTGGAGGGCGTTGTTCGCATCCCCCTGATAGCGGAAGAAGACGAGCACGGAGCGGAGGAGCCCTTCGGCCTGGTCGGGATGCCCGTCCCGTCGGGCGATCTCGGCCTCGATCGCCCTGGACATCTCGAGCCACCGGCGCTGACCGAGGTCGGCGAAG
>JBOGVD010000078.1:0-5341 GCA_050696355.1 Actinomycetota bacterium | reverse complement strand
CCGAAGATCTGCACGGCCCGATCAGCGACCCGCCCGGCCGCCTCGGAGGCGTAGAGCTTGGCCATCGAGCACTGGGCGTGCTGGACCTTCACGTCGACCCCGGCGTCGATCCCTCGCGCGAGCTCGTACGTCATGAGCCGCGAGGCCCACAGGTCGGTGAGCGAGTCCGCCAGCATGTGGCCGATCGCCTGGAACTCGATGATCGGCTGCCCGAACTGGACCCGCTCCCTGGCGAAGACGGTCGCCTCGTCGATCAGACGCTCCATCGCGCCGCAGCAGCGAGCGGCGATCATCAGCCGCTCGTATCGGAACCACGCGTGCGTGAACGTCATCCCGTCGCCCTCGTCGCCCACGAGGTTCGCGGCCGGGACACGGACGTCCTCGAAGGCGACCAGCGCGTGCGTGTCCGGGTAGGTGTGCGAGTAGCGCGGCTCGCGGACCAGTCGCACGCCCGGTGTGCCCTTGTCGACGAAGAACAGGGCGTGCTCGCCCTCGTGGGGGCCGCCGGTGAGCTTGGCCTGGAAGAAGATCCAGTCCGCGGTGTTGTACGAGGTCACGTGCATCTTCGTCCCGCGAAGGACGTACTCGTCGCCGTCGCGCCGGGCCGTCGACTCGATCGCGTCGACGTCGGAGCCCGCGCCCTCCTCGGTGATCGCGTAGCACTCGTGGCGTTCTCCTCGCACGGCCGGCACGATCCACCGCTCCATCTGCTCGGGCGTGCAGACCGACGGTGCCCAGGCGGGCGGCGTGTGCACGCACCAGCCGAGTGCGTTGGTGACGCGGCCGATCTGTTCCGAGACGAGGACCTGCTCGAACATCGAGAAACCGCCTCCGCCGAGCTCCGTCGGCATGTTCATCGCGAAGAGTCCGAGCTCCTTCACCTTCGCGCGATGCCCCGCTCGGGCGTCATCGGGGATCGAGCCGTCGTGCTCCTCGGCGTGGACCTCCCACGGGATCAGGTCCTCGTCGACGAAGCGCCTGGCACGGTCCTGGATCGCGCGTTCGTGCGGTGAGAGGCCGGGCGCGCTCATGGCCGCTGAGCATACGGCGGACGGTGACGGCGCCGCTGCGGCAAGATGGGCGCCGTGCGCTACTGGCGAGCCGCCGACCCCAGATCGACCTACGAGGTCGTGATCGTAGGCGGCGGGGGGCACGGCCTCTCGACCGCCTATTACCTCGCGAAGAACCACGGCATCACGGACGTGTGCGTGGTCGAGAAGGGGTGGCTCGCCGGCGGGAACATGGCCCGCAACACCGCGATCATCCGCTCCAACTACCTCTGGGACGAGTCCGCGGCGGTCTACGAGCACTCGCTGAAGCTGTGGGAGGGGCTCGAGGAGGACCTCGGCGTCGACGTCGAGTTCTCTCAGCGCGGCGTGCTGAACCTCGCGCACGACCTCGGCGAGGTGCGCTCCTCGATGCGCCGCGTGCACGCGAACCGGCTGAACGGCGTGGACGCGGAGTGGCTGACGACGGAGGAGGTCGCCGCGTTCTGCCCGGTCGTGAACGTCTCGCCCTCCCTCCGATACCCGGTGTTGGGCGCCACCCTCCAGCGCCGCGGGGGGATCGCGCGACACGACAAGGTCGCGTGGGCCTACGCGACGAGAGCGAGCGAGCTCGGGGTGGACATCGTCGAGCACGCCGAGGTCACCGGGTTCCTCCTGGGGCCGGGTGGGGGCGTGGAAGGGGTCACGACGAGCCGCGGGGAGATCCGCGCCCCCACGGTCGCCCTGGCGGCCGCGGGGCACACCAGCGTCCTCGCGTCGATGGTCGGACTGCGGCTCCCCCTCCAGTCCCATCCGCTCCAAGCGCTCGTGAGCGCGCTGTACGAGCCCGTCCTCGACTGCGTCGTGATGTCGAACAAGGTGCACGTCTACGTCTCGCAGGCCGACAAGGGCGAGCTCGTGATGGGCGCCGGGATCGACGCCTACAACGGCTACGCGCAACGCGGCTCCTTCCACGTGGTCGAGCGCCAGCTGGCAGCCGCCGTCGAGCTGTTCCCGGCCTTCGCGCACGCGAAGCTGCTCCGCACCTGGGGCGGGATCGTGGACGTGTGCCCCGACGCGTCGCCGATCGTCGGCCCGAGCGGCATCGACGGGCTGTTCCTCAACTGCGGCTGGGGCACGGGGGGGTTCAAGGCGACGCCGGGGTCGGGCTGGGCGTACGCGGAGACGCTCGCGAGGGGCGAGGCCTCCGAGCTCGTGCGGCCGTTCTCCCTGGACCGATTCACGACCGGCGCGTTGATCGACGAGCACGGCGCCGCGGCGGTCGCGCACTAGATCGATGAGGCCGAGATGAGAAAGGGCACCCTTCGCAAGGTGGCTCTCGCGTTGCCGGAAGCCACCGAGCAGGAGACCTGGGGACAACCGACGTTCCGGGTGCGCAAGAAGATCTTCGTGATGCTGTCCGCCGAGGAACGGGAGGCGTGGGTCAAGAGCACCCACGACGAGCAGCGGGCGCTCACCCAGATGGATCCCGACACGTTCTTCGTCCCCTCCTACGTCGGTTCGAGCGGGTGGGTGGGAGTGCGCATCCGAACGGTGGACCGGGAAGAGATGCGCGAACTCGTCACCGAGGCGTGGCGGATGACCGCGCCGAAGCGGCTCGTGGCCGCGTTCGACGGGGACGGTGGATAGGCGTGCTGCTGATCCGCTGCCCGTGGTGCGGTCCCCGCGTTGAGATCGAGTTCCGGTATGGCGGCCAGGCGCACGCCGCGTATCCGGCCGATCCGGATGCGCTGTCCGACGAGGAGTGGGCAGACTTCCTGTTCATGCGCGACAACCCGCGCGGGCCGTTCCGCGAGCGCTGGTACCACGTGCACGGGTGCCGACGCTGGTTCAACGCGGTGCGGGACACCGCGACACATCGGTTCATCACGACGTACCGGATCGATGAGGAGCCGCCCGCGTGACGTCGCGACGCCTCGCGGAGGGCGGCTCATGGATCGACCGGTCGAAGCCGATCACGTTCCGGTTCGATGGCGTGGAGTACGCGGGCTTCGAGGGCGACACCCTGGCGAGTGCCCTGCTGGCGAACGGCGTGATCGGCGGCTTCCGAAGCCCGATCCTCGGGCGACCGCGCGGCGTGATGACCGCGGGGCCCGAAGAGCCGAACGCGTTCGTCGAGGTGAGCGAGCCCTGGTTCGACCCGATCGTCGCCGCGACGACGGTCGAGCTGGTCGACGGGTTGGTAGCGGAGCCGCTGGCAGGCGTGGGTCGCCCGCCAGCGGCGGACGTGCCCTCCCGCCGAGCCGAGCACCGGCACGTCCACGTCGAGACGCTCGTGGTCGGCGGGGGTTCGGTCGGGCGCGTGGTCGCCGCGGGCTCCGCCGAGCTCGGACACCGCGTCCTGCTCGTTGACGAGCGCCACAAGATCGACGACCCCCCGGCCGTCGTAACGGTGCTGTCCCGCACGGCGGCCCTCGGCGTCTACGACGACGGGTACGTCGTTGCGCTCGAGCGGCGCTCCGACCTCGATCGGCTCTGGCACGTTCGCGCCGATCACGTGATCCTCGCGACCGGCGCGACCGAGCGCCCGATCGCGTTCGCCGGGAACGACCGACCCGGCGTGATGCTCGCCTCGGCGGCGGCTTCGTACGTCGGGCGGTTCGGAGTCCTCGTCGGCGACCGACCGTGCCTCATCACGACGAACGACCGGGGCGGCGTCGCTCTCGGTCGGCTGCAGGAACACGGCGCGGATCCCGCCCTGAAGATCGATCTCCGACGGGGGACGGCCATCGAGACCCTGCCGGACGACGGCCCGCTCCTCGTCTCCGGTGGCTGGACGCCGAACCTCACGCTCTGGCGGGCGATCGGAGGAACCGTTCGCTACGACGAGCGACTCGCGTGCTTCGTCCCCGGCGACGGGCCCGAGTGGCTCGAGGTCGTCGGCGCGGCGAACGGCGAGTTCCTTCCCGCCTCCGTGCCTGTGTGGTTCCTCGACGGTGACCGATCCACCGCGTTCGTCGATCTCCAGCGTGACCAGACCGTCGCCGACATCGCCGATGCGCTCGACGCCGGCCTGACGTCGGTCGAGCACGTGAAGCGGGCCACCTACATCGGGACCGCGATCGACCAGGGACGCACGAGCGGCGTGCTGGCGGCCGCGATCGTGAACCAGCTCCTGGGCGCCGGCCCGGACGCGCAGGGCGCGACGAGCGCACGGCCTCCGGCCGTCCCGGTCTCCTACGCCACGATCGCGGGCCCGAACCGCGGGGAGCTCCTCGACGCCGTCCGCGTCACGCGGATCCACGCATGGCACGAGCGCCACGGCGCGGTCTTCGAAGACGTCGGGCAGTGGAAGCGCCCCCGGTACTTCCCGCGTCCCGGCGAGGACATGGAGGCGGCGGTCGCGCGTGAAAGCCTCGCGGTGCGGAACGCGGCCGCCGTGCTGGACGCCTCGACCCTCGGGAAGATCGAGGTCGCCGGCCCCGACGCTGCCGCCTTCCTGGACCGGATGTACACGAACCGGATGAGCACCCTGCCCGTCGGCTCGATCCGGTACGGCCTGATGCTCGGCCTCGACGGGATGGTCCTCGACGACGGCGTCGCGATGCGACTGGCCGACGACCGATTCTTCGTCACCACGACGACCGGCAACGCGGCCCTCGTGCTCGACCGCTTCGAGGAGTGGGCACAGACCGAGTGGCCGGACCTCCGCGTCTGGTGCACGAGCGTGACCGAGCAGTGGGTGGACGTGGCGATCGCCGGACCACGCGCCCGGGACGTGCTGGGAGCGGTCGGGACCGACATCGACCTGGCGCCCGACGCGTTCCCGTTCATGACGTTCCGGGACGGGCGGGTCGCGGGGATCCCGACGCGGGTCGCCCGGGTGAGCTTCACCGGCGAGCTGTCCTACGAGGTCCTCGTCGACGGCCGACGCGGGCTGGAGCTCTGGGAGGCGACGATGCGCGCTGGCGAACCGTTCGGCCTCACGCCGTACGGGACCGAGGCGATGCACGTCATCCGAGCTGAGAAGGGCTTCGTGATCGTGGGACAGGAGACCGACGGGACGGTCACGCCGGACGACCTCGGGATGGGGTGGATCGTCCGGAAGGACGATTCGGACTTCGTCGGGAGGCGGTCCCTCCGACGCGCCGACACGTCGCGGCCGGATCGGAAACAGCTCGTCGGTCTACTCTCGGAGGAGCTCCTCCCCGAGGGCGCCCAGCTCGTCGAGGAGGACACGGGCCGGATCCCGATGCCCATGGTCGGCCACGTCACCTCGTCGTATGCGAGCCCGACCCTCCGCCGTCCGATCGCGCTCGCGATGATCGAGCGAGGTCGGGCGCGGCACGGGCAGACCGTCCACGCACCCCTGCCGGGCGGCACGATCGCCGCGG
>JBOGVD010000077.1:0-50312 GCA_050696355.1 Actinomycetota bacterium | reverse complement strand
GTCGTGTTCGACTACGGGAACAACCTTCGCGCGGGCGCGGAGACGGGTGGGTTCGATCGGGCGTACGCGTACCAGGGGTTCGTCCCTGCGTTCGTCCGACCGATGTTCTGCGAGGGCAAGGGGCCGTTCCGGTGGGCGGCCCTGTCGGGCGACCCGGAGGACATCGCGACGACCGACCGGGCGGTCGCGGACCTGTTCCCCGAGGACGAGCGGCTGCTCCGATGGCTCGCCCTGGCCGAGGAGCGCGTCGCGTACCAGGGCCTGCCGGCGCGGATCTGCTGGCTGGGGTACGGCCAGCGCGCGAAGGCAGGCCTGCGGTTCAACGAGATGGTGGCGAGCGGCGAGCTCTCGGCCCCGGTCGTGATCGGCCGCGACCACCTGGACAGCGGGTCGGTCGCCTCGCCGCACCGCGAGACCGAGGGGATGAAGGACGGCTCGGACGCGATCGCCGACTGGCCGATCCTGAACGCGTTGATCAACACGGCCGCCGGAGCGCACTGGGTGAGCGTCCACCACGGGGGTGGCGTCGGGATCGGCTCCGCGATCCACGCCGGCATGGTCGTGGTCGCCGACGGGACCCGGGACGCGGCCGAACGGCTCGAGCGTGTGCTCACGACCGACCCGGGCACCGGGGTGATCCGCCACGCCGACGCCGGCTACGAGCGGGCGCTCGAGGTGGCCGCCGCCCGCGGGATCCGCCTCCCGTGGCGTGAGTGACCCGGATCCTGCCGATCCACCGGTAGGCTCGCATCTCAGTGAAGGTGATCGAGCACCTCGCGAACGCCACCCGCCCGCTGGTGAGCGTCGAGATCATCCCGCCTCGCCGCGGGGGGAGCGTGCAGCGCATCTACGAGGCCGTCGAGACGCTGATGCCCTACGAGCCGCCGTTCATCGACATCACGAGCCACGCGGGCGAGACCGTGTGGGACGAAGTGCCCGGCGGCACGTTCCGCCGTCGCGTGACGCGGAAGGCGCCGGGCACGTTCGGCCTGTGCGCCGCGATCAAGTACCGCTTCGACATCGACCCCGTCCCGCACGTCCTGTGCAACGGGTTCACGCGCGAGGAGACCGAGGACGCGCTGATCGAGCTGAACTACCTCGGGATCGAGAACGTCCTCGCGATCCGCGGCGACGGCGAGCGGCGCGCACCGGCGGAGGGCCGCAGCGCGAACGAGGGCGCCCTCGAGCTCGTGGGGCAGGTGGCCGCGATGAACCACGGCGAGTACCTCGAGGAGCTCGTGGAGTCGACGCCGACCGACTTCTGCATCGGGGTCGCGGCGTATCCGGAGAAGCACGCGGAGGCGCCGAACCTCGAGCGGGACATCGCGGTGCTGCTCGAGAAGCAGAACGCCGGGGCGGAGTACGCGGTCACGCAGCTGTTCTACGACAACGAGGTCTTCTTCCGGTTCGTGAAGGCCGCGCACGATCAGGGCGTCACGATCCCGATCGTCCCGGGCCTCAAGATCCTCACCCGCCGATCGCACGTCACGAGCATCCCTCGGGTCTTCAACGTCTCCGTCCCGGAGGCGCTGGTCGCCGAGGTCGCGAGCGTGAGCGACGATCGGGTCGCCGACGTCGGGATCCGGTGGGCCCACGAGCAGACGATCCAGCTGTTCGAGCAGGGGGTGCCCTCGGCGCACTTCTACGTGATGCAGGACACCGGACCGCTCGTCTCGCTCCTCGAGATGCTGCAGCGCGACCTCTGAGCCCGTCGATGCGGAGCATCGGCCGCAACGCCGGGTAGTAGCCTCGCTGCCGTGACGGTCGCGGTCGGGGAGTCGCTCTCGCTGGCGGACGTGGCCGCGGTCGCCGACGGGGACGACGTGACGTTCTCCGCGTCCTCGAGGGAACGCATGGCCGCGGCGCGCACCGTGGTGGAGGACGCGGTCGCCTCCGGCGACGTCGTGTACGGCGTCACCACCGGCTTCGGCGGGCTTGCCAACGTCCGGATCGATCCCGCGAAGGCCTCCGACCTGCAGCACGGGATCGTCCGCTCGCACGCCACGGCCGTCGGCCGTCCGCTCTCTCGCACCGAGGCGCGGGCGATGTTGCTCCTCCGCGCCCACGTGCTCGCGCTCGGTCACTCGGGCGTCCGTCCAGAGCTCGTGGATCTGATGGTGGCCATGCTGAACGCCGACGTGATCCCGGCGGTGCCCGAGCAGGGATCGCTCGGTGCCTCCGGGGACCTGGCGCCGCTGGCCAATCTCGCGCTGCCCCTGATCGGGGCTGGCGAGGTGCTGACGGAGGCCGGGACGGAACCGTCGCCGCAGTCGTTCCGGCGCGCGAGGTTGGCGCCGCTCGCCCTGGAGGCCAAGGAGGGTCTCGCTCTCGTGAACGGCACCCAGGGGATGCTCGCGATCGGAGGGCTCGCGGCCGAACGGCTCTCGACGCTCGTCCGCTCGGCCGACGTCGTCGCGGCGATGACGATCGAGGCCGCCCTCGGGACGGACGCGCCCTTCGACTACCGGCTCCAGCGCCTCCGGCCGCACCCCGGCCAGGCCGCGAGCGCCTCGAACCTCCGGCTGCTCCTGGAGGGATCGCCGATCCTCGCGTCGCATCGCGACAGCGAGCACCTCGTGCAGGACGCCTACTCGCTCCGCTGCGCTCCGCAGGTGCACGGAGCCACGCGGGACGTGCTCGCGTTCGCGCGCGGCGTGCTCGAGATCGAGCTGAACGCCGTCTCGGACAACCCGATCGTGCTGCCGGACGGCGGCGACATCGTCTCGGGCGGCAACTTCCACGGACAGCCGGTGGCGGTCGCGATGGATGCGATCGCCGCCGCGACGGTCGGGATGGCCAGCATCAGCGAACGCCGGCTCTACCGTCTGCTCGACCCCGCTCTGTCCAACGGGCTCCCGGCGTTCCTCGTGCCCGAGAGCGGCCTGAACAGCGGCTTCATGCTGGTCCAGTACACGGCCGCCTCGCTCGTGTCGGAGTCGAAGTCGCTGGCGCATCCGGCGTCGGTCGACTCGATCCCGTCCTCCGCCGGGCAGGAGGACCATGTCTCCATGGGGATGACGGCCGCGCGTCACGCGAGGGAGGTCGTCGCGAACGCGGAGACGGTCGTCGCCCTCGAGGCCCTCGGGGCGGCGCAGGCCCTGGACCTGCGGACCCCGCTCGAGCCCGGTCCGGCGACGCGCGCCGTGTCGCGGGCGCTGCGCGCGACCGTGCCGTTCTTCGAGGCGGATCGGGAGTTCGGGCCGGACATCGCGGCGGCCGTGGGGCTCGTGCGCTCCGGTGCGCTCGTGGCCGCGGCCGAGACCCTGACCGGGCCGCTCGCCTAACGGGGCTCGACCAGGAGCTCGCCGGCGACGACGGTGGCCACGACTGGGTCGTGCCCCGGCCGGTAGGGGACGTGCGCGAACGTGGGCCCGTCCAGCAGGACGAGGTCGGCGCGCTTGCCGGGCTCGAGCGTGCCGAGCCGGTCGTCGAGGCCGAGGACCCACGCCGGGTTGGCCGTGGCCGCGGTGAGCGCCTCGAGCGGCGTCATCCCGTAGAGGGAGCAGGCCATCGCGATCGTCTCCGGCATCGAGCAGACCGGCGACGTACCGGGATTCAGGTCGGTGCCGATCGCGAGCGCCGCGCCCGCGTTCCGGAGCGCGGCGACGGGCGCCGGCGTCGCCCGCAGCGTGAAGGTCGAGGCCGGAAGGAGGACCGCGGCGGTCGCGGCCGCACCGAGGGCGGCGACCCCGTCCGGGCTGACGTGGTTGAGGTGGTCCGCGCTGCGGGCGCCGATCATGGCGGCGGCCTCGGCCGCCCCGCTCGGCCCGAGCTGGTCGGCGTGCACGCGTAGCGGCAGGCCGGCGGCCGAGGCAGCCGCCCCCACCCGCGCCAGGTCCTCGATCGAGAACGCGATGTCCTCGACGTAGATGTCCACCGCGTCCGCGAGCCCTTCGCCGGCGGCTGCCGGGATCAGCTCGTCGCAGGCGAGCCGCACCCAATCCTCGCGGGACCAGCCCTCCGGCACCGCGTGGCAGGCGAGGAGCGTCACGGCGCAGGCCTGCGCGATCGCGTCGGCGAGCCGGCGGGCGAGCCGCAGCTGGCGGAGCTCGGCTTCGACCGAGAGCCCGTAGCCGCTCTTCAGCTCGGTCGCGGTCGTGCCGTGGGCCGCCATCTCGCCGGCGAGCGCCTTCGAGAACGCCAGCACCTCGTCGTCCTCGGCCTCGGCGAGCATCCGGGCCGAGCGGAAGATGCCGCCCTCGCGGCCGTGGAGGTCGCGGTAGGACACACCGGCGAGCCGGGCCTCGAACTCGTCCGCACGCCAGCCGACGAACGGCAGGTGCACGTGGCAGTCGACGAAGCCGGGGACGATCGTGCCCTCGTCGACCCGGCCCGTCGTGACCGGCTCCGACGGGAGCTCGTCGGCGGGACCGACGAACACGATCGTGCCGTCGTCGTCCCAGGCGACGGCGCCGGGAGAGAAGACCGCGGCGGTGGCGGCGACGCCTCGGGCGGGGAGCGGCCCCCGGGCGGTCGCGAGCGTCGCCGCCACCGCCGCTCCCCGTGCCATCACCCAAGCGTATCCGCGCTAGGGTGGGCGGAGCAGGGGAGCCCGAACCGGGCTGAGAGGCGGGCGACGCTCGCGAGCGCTCGAACAGCGCCGCGCGATCGCGCGGACCCGCGACCCTTCGAACCTGATCCGGCTCGCACCGGCGGAGGGAGCAGCAGTCAGATGTCGTCCGTGACCGACGGGGCCCGCGCACTCGATGCCCCGGGGAGCATCGCTCCGATCCCACCCGAGCGTCGGACGCTCTCGCCGCTCGACGTGGGGATCCTCTGGAACGACCTGTCCCTCGGCCTGCTCGTCCTCGTCACCGGCGGATTCCTGGTCCCGGGCCTCGGCCTGTCCGGGGCCGTCGGCGCGATCGCCGTCGGGACGGTCCTGGGCTGCCTGCCGCTCGCTGCGGTCGCGGTCGCCGGCGCGCGCGAGGGTCTCCCCGGCATGGTCCTGTTCCGTCCCGTCCTCGGGAGGACCGGCTCCACGCTCCCGTCGATCCTCAACGTCGCGCAGCTGCTCGGGTGGACGGCCGTGGAGTTCTGGGCGATGGGGCGGCTGATCAACACCCTGTCGATCGATCACCTGGGGATCGACGCCTTCGGCGCGTGGCTCGCTCTGGTCGCGGTCGGATGCACGCTGCTCGCGATCGGCGGCCCGGTCGTCGTCGTGAAGCGCTTCCTCGAACGGTTCGGCACCTGGGTCGTCCTCGCGAGCGGGATCGGGCTCACCGTGTCGCTGTTCGCGACCGCCACACCGTCCGAGGGAGGGCCGCCCGCGACCGGCGACCTCCCCTTCCTGTTGGCGGTGGACCTCGTGATCGTGATGCCCGTGTCCTGGCTCCCCCTCGTCGCCGACTCCACGCGGTTCGCTCGCGACGACCGCGGCGTGTTCACGGCGACGTTCGCCGGCTACGCGATCGGGAACGCCTGGTTCTACGTCCTCGGCGCCCTGCTCGTGCTGCACGCGTCCGCCCCGCCGGCGGACGCGGTGGGCCTCGGGCGCGCGATCGCGGAGCTGCTCGGCGGCACCCTGCTGGTCCTGGGGCTCATCGTCGGCGAGGCGCCCAATGCGTTCGCCAACGTCTACTCGGCGGCCGTGTCCGCGTTGAACGTCGCGCCGAAGGCGTCGGAGAACGTCCTGACCGTCGCGATCGGCGTCGTGGCGTTCGTGCTCGCGCTCCTGATCACGATGGACCGGTACGAGGTCTTCCTGTTCCTGATCGGCTCGGTCTTCGTGCCGCTCGCCGCGGTCCTCCTCGTCGACTACTTCATCCGCGCTCGGGGACGCTACGGGTCGGCGCTCGTCTTCGGTCCCGGGTCGGAGGGCGTGCGCTGGGCCGCCCTCGCGCCGTGGATCGTGGGGTTCGTGGCGTACCACTGGAGCGTGCCGACCGGCCCGGCATGGTGGCAGGAGGGCGTCGAGCAGGTGTTCACCGGCGTCGGGCTCCCGTTCCCGCTGATGGGCTCCCGCCTCGGGGCCAGTCTGCCGAGCTTCGCGGTGGCCGCCATGCTGTCGATGCTCCTGCTACCTCGCCGGTGCCGTCAGATTTCCGAGCGAGATACACGTACGTGCTGAGATCAATGCGCGATCAGGTTGGCTGACGCTTAATGAAATCAGCCATCCCCGGGACCGTGAACGCAATCACGCCATGCTCTGGCGCATAGACGAGTCCCTTGTGAATCAGGTTGGCTCGGGCCGGACCGACGGCAGTGGACTTCTTGCCAAGCCTCTTGGCGACCTCGCCTGACTGGCTGGGGCCGTCACCTTCCTCGGCCATAGCTCGCATGTACTCACGCTCCGAAGGCGTGGCTCGCTCCCACCGACTTCGGAAGAAGCCATGGTCAAGGCTGTTCGTGCCAACCTGGATCCCGGCTCTCGCGTCGCCTACCGTGATGGATGGGCCGGGGGCGAAGTCCCAAGCCGCTTTGCCGAACTCCTGGAGAAAGTATGGATACCCCTCCGAGCGACGCACGACGGAGACAACGGCATCACTATCCCAGGCAACGCCGATATCCTCAGCGGGACGAATCAGGGCAGAGGATGCATCGTCGTCATCGAGCGCCCCGATAGGCCAGTATTCGAAGAGGCGTTCTGAATACGACCTTGCCTCAGCCAGCACTCTTGGCAAGGACGGGAGCCCTGCCCCAACAACATAGAACTGGGCTTCATGTTGACCTGCCTCGTGGCATGCCTGGCAGAGTGCGACCAGCTCGTCTTCAGACAGGTCCTGCATCTCATCCACGAAGAGTGCGACACCGGCGCGAAGATCCGCGACCGCTGCTCCCAGGTCCAACACGAGGTCGGTGAGGTCGGTGTCAAGCGAACCTGTATCAGCGCGTCCACGTTCTGGGTCGATTTCGATGCCGATGGCGAGGCCGCCGCTGGGATCGGTCTGTAGCGAGAAAGACTTGAACGTACCCAGGGCACGGCGGAGACGGTCCGCTGGCCCAGGTCCGCCGACAACTTCTCGAAGAGCCCGATTCAATCCTTGCGCCACTTGCTGTCGGAACGGACGACCATCATCGCTGCTGTCTGCTTCGACCTTCGCGACGATCCAGTTGTCCTCGCGTGCCCGGTCGGCGAGTTCATTGAGCAGGACTGTCTTTCCGACTCCCCGAAGCCCAGTCATCACCACGCTTCGACTGGTCAACTGATTCTGGGCGCGTTCCCTGAGAACATCGAAGCTTGCCATCTCGCGGTCGCGACCAGCCAACTCGCGAGGTCGAAGGCCCGCGCCTGGGGAATAGGGGTTACGTGCGGGGTTCATCTGTAAAGAAGTATAGAGCTATATAGCTGAAATCACTATATCAGACTAGAAATTCTTAAAAAACTAGCTCGGCGGCGGCGCCACCACGAGCAACACGACGGAGGGGTCGTCCGAGGCGTTGCGGACGGTCAGCTCCAGTCCCGCCGGCACACCGATCGACTCCCATTGCTTCATCCGGGCCCGCCCCTTCCCGACCTGGGTGGCGACCTCGCCGGCCAGGACCAGGAGGATCCCGTCCGCGTCGTCGTCGCGGATCGGGCCGAGCCCCTGGGACCCCTGCAGGCAGATCACCTCGGACCACAGGCGCTCGCCCTCGATCAGCGTGCGCCGGCGTGGTTCGTCGTCGGTGAACGCGACCAGGTCTCGGATGTCGAGCACCTTCACGGACCTCAGCGTACCGGTGTCTCCCGACGCATCGGATGGCTACACTGCTCCTCCTGCCCCGCGCCTTGGCCCCGGGTCCCGCGCCCGCGTTCCTCGAAGGAGGCTGCACGTTGTGACCACGTACTCGTTCTCGACCGATGCGCCTGCGGCGGTGAAAGCAGGCGTCTTGATCCTCCCGGTGTTCCAGGGCCTGGGGTTCGGCCCCGGCGTCGAGGAGACCGGCCTGCAGCAGGCCTATCGCGACGCGAAGCTCACCGGCAAGAAGGGCGAGTCGCTCCTGGTCACCAAGCGGGACGGCGATCGGTTCGCGGCCGGAGCCGTCCTCCTCCACGGCGTCGGTGAGCGGCGCGAGTTCGACGTCCCCGCGATGCGGAAGGCCCTCGGTCGCGTCGCCTCGTCGGTCGGCAGGTTCGGCCACGCGGCCACGACGTTCCCGCAGGCGGTGGAGGGCGACCTCGGCGAGGTGGTCCAGGCGGCGGCCGAGGGCCTGGGGCTCGGGGGCTATCGGTTCGACCGGTACAAGTCGAAGAAGGAGCACAGGGCCCTCACGAAGGTCACGGTGGTGGGTGGCGCCGGGTCGGATGCGAAGGCGGGCCGTGAGGCCGCCCGGCGAGCCGAGGTCCTCGTGGACGCCGTCGCCTGGGCCCGCGACCTCGTCAACACGCCGGCCGGCGACCTGCCGCCCACGGAGCTCGGTCGCCAGGCGCAAGCCATGGCCAAGGCGGAGGGTCTGACGTGCAAGGTCTGGACCGAGGCGGAGCTCAAGAAGCGAGGCTTCGGCGGCATCCTCGGCGTCGGTCAGGGCAGCGTGAACCCTCCGCGACTGATCGAGCTCGGCTATGCGGGCGCGGCGGAGTCCTCGACGCCGATCGCGCTGACGGGCAAGGGCATCGCCTTCGACTCCGGCGGCCTGTCCATCAAGGACGCGAAGGGGATGGAGTCGATGAAGATCGACATGGGCGGCGCCGCGTCGATCCTGGCGACGATGAAGGCGATCGCCCGGCTGAAGCCGAAGATCAACGTGATCGCCGCGATCCCGTCCGCCGAGAACATGCCGAGCGGGTCCGCCCAGAAGCCTGGCGACGTGATCACGCACTACGGCGGGAAGACCTCGGAGGTGCTCAACACCGATGCCGAAGGGCGGCTGGTCCTCGCCGACGCGCTCGCGCTGCTCGCGGAGAAGAAGCCCGCGTGCATCGTCGACACGGCGACGCTCACCGGCGCGTGCATGATCGCCCTCGGCACGGACATCTCCGGTGCCATGGGGAACGACGAGGGGCTCGTCGACGAGATCGTCGGGGCCGGCAGGGCGACCGGCGACTGGATCTGGCCGCTGCCGCTCCACAAGGACTACCGGCGCCTGATCGACTCGAACGTCGCCGACATCAAGAACATCGGCGACCGATGGGCCGGCGCGATCACCGCGGCGTGGTTCCTCGCGGAGTTCGTGGGCGACGTCCCCTGGGTCCACCTCGATATCGCCGGGCCGGCCTTCTCCGAGAAGGGTCACGACCTCGGACCGAAGGGCGCCACGGGCGTGCCCGTGCGCGCGCTCGTCCGGTTCGTCCTCGACCGGGCGGCGTGAGCGGGGAGGAGCGTGCACCGCGGACCGGCCCGGTCCTGGGCGTCTTCGCGCACCCGGACGACGCGGAGATCTGTGCGGGTGGCCTGCTCGCCAAGTGGGCGGCCGCCGGGCGGGACGTGCACCTGCTGATCCTCACGAGCGGCGACCGTGGGTCGCAGGAGCCGGCGATCGATCGCGCCGAGCTGGCGGCGACGAGGCTCCGAGAGACCGGGGAGGCCGCCCGGGTGCTGGGCCTCGCGAGCGTCCGGGTGGGTGCGATCCCCGACAGCGAGCTGGACAACACCGAGGAGGTCCGTGCGGATGTCGTTCGCCGGATCCGCGAGGTTCGCGCCGAGACCGTCGTGGCCTGCGACCCGACCGCGGTGTTCTTCGGCAACCGCTACTACAACCACTCGGACCACCGGACGTCCGGCTTCGTCGCGCTGGACGCGTCCTATCCCGGGAGCGGGAACCCGCACTTCTTCCCCGAGCAGTTGCGCGAGGGGCTCGAGGTCCAGGACGTGTTCGACATCTGGCTGGGGTGGACGAACGAGCCGAACCACGTCGAGGACATCACGAGCCTCCTCGCGGTCAAGGTCGACGCGCTGGCGAAGCACGACAGCCAGCTGACCGAGGGCATCCGCTTCTTCGAGGAGTTCCTGGCCAAGGAAGCGGTCGAGGCCGGCACGAAGATCGGCGTCGAGCACGCCGAGGAGTTCCGCGTCCTCGACCTCAGCTGAGCCCGCGGCGTCAGCTCGGGAGCGAGCCGACCGCGACGATGACGTCGCGGAAGTCGGTCAGGGGATCCGGGAACCGCTCCGCGAAGGTAGCGCGGGTCCGCTCCATCAGGGATGCCCACCCCGGCTCGCCGAGCATGTTCCGGACGAACCGGCCCACGGTCCAGGTGCCGAGGCCCTCGACGAGGTCGTCGCGCGCGTACGTCCATTGGTAGCGCTTCCGCTCGGTGCGGATGCTCCGGAACCCATCGGCGCGCAGGGCCTCCTCGATCGCCTGCGGCCGCTTGAAGCGCTCGTGGCCCGGCGCCGCCGCCGTATACGCCGGCGCCAGCATGTCGCGTGGCACGACCTGCTCCACGAGCTCGAGCCATGCTTCCTGGAAGGCGTCCTTGCCGTCGGACCAGGTGGTGAAGCCGATCCGGCCTTTCGGCCGCAGGACCCGGCGGAGCTCGAACAGCGCCGTCTCCACCTTGACGAAGTGCGCCAGCACGAAGTTGCCCATGACCGCTTCGAAGCTGCGGTCGCGGAAGGGGAGGTCGATCACCTGTCCGGCGACGAGCGACAGGGTCGGGCGGGTCCGGTGTCCCGCGGACAGCATCGCGGTGGACCGATCCACCCCGACGGCGGACGCTCCCGCGGCCGCCACCGCTTCGGGGCCGACGCCGGTCCCCGTGCCCACGTCGAGGACCCGATCTCCTTCGACGACCGCGAGCGCCCCCACGAGGTCTCGCGCGGCGTCGGCGAAGCGAGGCGCGTGCACCCGATCGTAGACATCGGCCACCGTGTCGTACGTGCGCCAGTCGTCCATCGCCGGGCAGCCTACCCGCGAGCCGGGCGGTCACAGGACCGCCGCTAGACTCCCGCGCGATGCGGACGGGCCGATCGTGACCGGAGTCGGGGGCGTCATGGCGCTGGTCCTGGCCGAAGCGGTGGCCGGCGCGACGTTCTTCCTCTGGCTGAGTCCGCTGTGGGGCGAGGTCAAGCGAGGGTTCTTCAAGCTCCTCGGCGCGATCCTCACCCTGCTCGCCGTGCTCACCTGGTTCTCGGTCGACGCGGCCGTGCTCGCGCGCTTCGCCTCCGGGGGCTTCCTGCGCGCGACGACGGCCGCGGCGACGGGCGCGACCGTGCTGTGGACCGTCCTGCTGTTCGCGCGGCAGCAGCGAGCCGCCCGGGTCGTCGGGCTCCTCAGCGTGGCCGCGTGGCTCGTCGTGCTCGTGTGGATGGGCCAGGCCGGCCGCCAGTCGACCGCCCTCGCCCTGTTCCAGCTCGCCGCCGGCGCCGCCCTGCTGGGCGCCTCGACCGACGGCCTCCTCCTCGGGCACTGGTACCTGACCGACCGGAAACTGCCCCGGCGCCCGATCGATCGGATCACGACGATCCTGTTGCTCTCGGTCGTCGTGGCCGCCGCCGCCGTGGTCACGGCCGGCTTCTCCGGGGTCGAAACCTCGACCTCGATCAACCCGCTCTTGACCGCCGGTGCCCTGGCGCCGTGGATCGCCCTCGGGATGGTGGCGGCGACCGCGCTGATCGCCGCGCTCGTCAAGGCGGCGCTCAAGGGGGAACGAGCATCGGCGGTGCAGTCCGCCACGGGTTTCTACTACCTGGCGGTCGTGACGGCGTTCACCGCGGAGGTGGCGGTCAAGACCCGGTTCCTGGACGCCGCGTTCAGCTCGCGCTGATGTCCACGATCGTGCTGGCCGGCGGCGTCCTCGCCCAGGCGGTCGCGTGGTGGCTCGTCGCCCGTCGCCGGCTGCCGTTCTGGCCGGCCACGTCGGTCACCTTCGCGATCCTCGGGGTCGCGGCGGCGTTCGTGCTCCCGGACGGGTGCTGTCCGTTCCGGATCTCCGCCCTGGCCGTCGGGATCGCATCGGGCCTCGCGCTCTTCATCGCGACCCGCGGAGCCGTCCGCCCCCTGAGGCGCATCGCCCCGTTCGCGGCCTCCGTGGCGGGCGCCTACCGGCGGGCGGAGGAGACGCCGTCGGTCGCCGTCTGGGTCCTCACCCTGGCCATCGCCGTGCCGGGAGAGGAGATCTTCTGGCGCGCCTTCGTGCTCCCGGAGCTGCAGGATGCCACCTCGGTCGTCGTCGGCGCGGTCCTGGCCTGGGTCGGGTACGTCGCGGTCAACGCCCTGGGTGGCGAGCTCGCCTTGCTGATCGCGGCCGTCGTCTGCGGCGCCGCGTGGACCATCCTGGGCGCCTACGACCCTCTCGTGGCGCCGCTGTCGAGCCACCTGCTCTGGACCGCACTCATGCTCGCGTGGCCCCCGAAGCCCCGTCGTGCGAAGGTGACGGCATGACCTTCCTCTCGACCGCCGTCCAGACGGTGCTGGAGGAGGGCCCGTTCTGCGCGGTGGCCACCGCGGCGCCCACCGGACCGCACTGCACGCCCCTCGTCTTCGCCTCCTCGGGCGGCCGCCTCTGGGTCACGACGTCCCGCCGGTCGGTGAAGGCACGGTCGTGGAAGGCCGATCCGTCCGCCGCCGGACTGGTGCGCCACGGCGACCTCGCCGTCTCGTTCACGGGCCGGGCGACGCTGTACGACGCGTTGGACCGCTCGACGTGGGGTGACGCGGTGGCCGGGGCCACGTCGATCGCCCGCGCCACCGCCTCGTTCAGCAAGAAGAACGCTCGCTTCTTCGCGGGGTACGCCTTCGACGCCAAGCAGGTTCCGTTCGCGTGGACGCCCCCGGGGAGGGTCTTCGTCGGGATCGAGCTGGAGCGGACCGCGCTCGTCGACGAGGAGGGCGTTCAGGAGGGGAAGGGTCGCTGGGCCGGGACCACGACGTCCCACGGGACGTTCCGGCGCGCCGCCAAGGGCGCCGATCCGCTGTCGGCGCTGCCGCGCGAGATCCGCGGACCGCTCGGGACCGACGGGCTCGGAGCGCTCACGCTCGTCGGTGACCGCGGTCCGGTCGTCGTGCCGGCTCGCTGGCGGGCCGATGCTCACGCGCTCCACGCGGCCCTCCCGGGCGAGACCCTCGCGCTCGCGGCCGCGGGGCCGGACGCGCCGGCGGCGCTCACCGTCGACGAGCCGTCCGCCTGGCGCGCCCGCGACATGGTGGGGGCGATGGTGCAGGGCACGGCCTCGATCCACGCCCTGGACGCGTTGGGGAGCGGAGCGAAGACGGCTCGTTCGCTCGCCGCGGAGATCGACCCGAACGCCGATGCGCTCGTCCGCCTCGCCCCGTCGCGGCTGGTCTGGTGGCGAGGCTGGTCCAGCGGCAGCGCTCCCGCCGGATGAGCACCGCCGAGGTCTCCGTCGAGATCGATGCGCCGCCCGAGCGCGTGTGGCAGGTCGTGAGCGACCCCGCCAACATCCCCCACTGGGAGCGGCACGTCGTGAGCGTGCGCGTGCCGGACGGCGGCCTCGGCGAGGGCTCGACGTACTCGGTCGTGATGTCCTTCATGGGCATCAAGGTGCGGGTGCGCGGGGAGATCCTCCGGTGGGAGCCGCCGGCGCACGCGACGATCCGGCTGCGCGGTCCGCTCGACGCGACCATCGACACGTCGGTGGCGAGGCTCCCCCGGCAACGGAGCGTCCTGCGCCACGAGGTGACGTACACGTTCCGTGGACCGCTCGGCCGGGTGGTCGCAGCCGGGATGAACGCCGTCGGAGGGGCGCAGCTGGGGATCCGGCACGGGATCCTCGGGCAGAAGCGACAGATCGAAGAGGGCTAGGGCTTCCTCGCGCGCCGGCGCACCCACGAGAGGCTCCAGCCGATGATGAAGCCGAGCACGGCCGCGACGCCGATCGCGAGGGCGATCGCGACGTCCCAGTCCCAGAAGAGGAAGTCGATGTTCTCGTCCTCGAGGTTCTGGAGGATGAAGATCACCAGGAGGACCGCCG
Organism: Actinomycetota bacterium; assembly: GCA_050696355.1. GTDB lineage: Bacteria > Actinomycetota > UBA4738 > UBA4738 > HRBIN12 > JAJNBA01. Next base: position 36,516 of record JBOGVD010000077.1, on the reverse strand, counting down.
CGGTGCCGAGCGCCACGGACTTGAAGCCCGCGCCTTCCCGACGGTACTCGAAGGACGGCTTCCCCTCCGGGACCGCGTCGTTGGGGTCCTCCGGCTCACGTCGCATGCATCGAACTCCCTCGTGCCCTCGCGGCTGACGATTCCACGACGATTGTCGCATGATGGGCCGCCGATGGAGCCGAGCCGGGGATGGGGCAGGATCGCGTGGGCCGCCGTCCTCGCGGCGGGAGGAGCGGCGATCGGTCATGCCGCGCTCCGGACGGCGGACGGACGCGAGCTGGACGAGAACGTCTTCCGCGCGGTCAACGCCGAGCACGGCGAGACGGCGGACCGATTCTTCGCGGGGGTCACCGAGCTCGGCTCGCTGTACGCGGCGACGGCGGCGGCGGGTGTGCTCGTGCTGGCCGGTCGTCGCCGGGTGGCCGCTCGCGCCCTGGCGGGCGCGACCGCGACCTGGCTCCTGCTCCAGGGAGCGAAGCGCTTGGTCGATCGTCCTCGGCCCTTCCTCGCGAACCCCGATGGGACCCGGCGGATGATCGCGGAGCCACACGGGACATCGTGGCCCTCCAGCCATCCCGCGGTCCTCACGACGTTCACCCGCGTGGCAGCGAGGGAGCTCGGCGTCGGCGCCGTGGGCCGGACGGCGCTCAGCGGCCTGGACGCCTCGGTCGCGGCGTCCCGCGTCTCGCTCGGCGTGCACTATCCGAGCGATGTCGCGAGCGGGCTGCTCTTCGGCCGCGCGATCGCTCGGATCTGGCCGCGGTCACGCGCCGGCCGTCGCGGGGACCGTCGCTAGACTCCCTCGAGATGCTCCCTTCCCTGGCCTCCGTCGGCTGGCCCGTCCTCGACCGGTTCCGGTTCGGCGACACGCTCGCGATCTCGCCGCACGGCCTCGGGATCGCGCTCGGGTTCATGGTCGGCGCGTGGCTCTTCACGAGGCTCGCGGTCCGCCGCGGGGTGCCGGTCGAGGCGGCCAATTCCGTGGTGTTCTGGTCGCTGATCGGCGCCGTCGTGGGGGCTCGCGTCGCGTACGTGATCGGGCACGTGTCGGAGTTCGACGGGCCGCTGGAGTGGTTCCAGATCTGGCGAGGTGGGATCTCCCTGCTCGGTGGGATCACCGGGGCCACGATCGCTAACGCCGTCAACATCAAGCGGCAGGAGTACCGGTTCCGCTTCTTCCAGATCGCCGACGCGGTCGCGCCCGGCCTCGCGCTCGGCATCTCGGTCGGCCGGATCGGCGACCTGATCATCGGGGACCACCTCGGCAAGCCGACCTCGTGGCTGCTCGCGTGGACCTACGAGGGCGGCACCCTCGCGCCGCCGTTCTCCTGCGCGGAGGACTCCTGCACCGCGAACCTGCAGGGGGCGTTCAGCCAGACGATCGACCGGGCGCAGGCCGTGCTGCGCGAGGGCGGCGAGGTGATCGCTCGCGGGGTCGGCGTCCATCAGACGGCCTTCTACGACATGCTGCTCGCGGGTCTCCTCTTCGCCTTCCTGTGGTGGTTCATCCGCTCGCCCCGCCGGGAGGGGGTGGCCACCCTCACGTTCGGCCTCGCGTACGGGTGCATCCGGCTGCTCGAGGACTCGCTCCGGATCGACAAGCGCTTCGGGCCGTTCACCGGCTCCCAGTGGACCGCGCTCACGGTCGCGATCTTCGCGATCGCCCTCCTGATCTACTGGGCGGCGACGAAGCGGCCGGGCCCCACGACCCCCGGCCGCGCGGACCCCGTTCCCGCCGGAACGGGTGCCGTCGCCACGCCGTAGGGTCCCCGGCGCTCCGGCGGGACCTCAGCTCGTGTGGGGGTGCGATGCGCGAACAGCGCGCGGAGCACGTCGGATGCCGACGTCATCGCGCCATGAGCTGGAGCGGCTTGCCCACCTTCGACTTCGTGGCGCGGACGACGGCCTCGGCCGCCTCGGTCAGCGCGACCGCGGCGGGGGACGCCGGCTCGGCGATCACGATCGGCATGCCCTCGTCGCCGCCCGCGCGGAGCGCCGGCACGAGCGGCACCTGCGCCATCAGCGGGACGCCGAGCGTCTCGGCCGCCTCCCGGCCGCCGCCTTCGCCGAAGATCGCCTCGCGCTCGCCGCAGTGCGGACAGACGAACCAGGACATGTTCTCGATGACGCCGAGCGGCCGGAGGTTCGTGCGTTCGGCCATCTTCCCGGCGCGCTCCGCGACCTTGCGGGCCGCGTCCTGCGGTGTGGTCACGACGAGCATCGATGCGCCGGGGATGAACGACGCGAGCGAGATCGAGACGTCGCCCGTCCCGGGGGGCAGGTCGCAGAGCAGGAAGTCCAGGTCCCCCCACCAGACGTCGCCGAGGAACTGCTGGATCGCCTTGTGCAGCATCGGGCCGCGCCAGATCACCGGGGTTTCCTCCGGCACGAAGTGTCCCATCGAGATCACCTTCACGCCGTGTGCCTCGAGCGGCAGGATCATGTCGTTGAACCCGACCGGCTTGCCGGTCGCCCCGAGCATGCGCGGCACGCTGAAGCCCCAGACGTCGGCGTCGAGAACGCCGACGGAGCGACCGGCTTTCGCGAGGGCGGCGGCGAGGTTCACCGTGACGCTGGACTTGCCGACGCCGCCCTTGCCCGACGCGATCGCGACGATCGCGGTTCGGGACGGGAACGAGATCTTCGTCTCGGGGGCCGCCGGCTGCCCGCCGCGGAGGCCGGAGACCAGCTTCTCCCGTTCCTCCGTGCTCATCGGGGTGAGCTCGACGTCGACGCGCTCCACACCCTCGAGCGGCTGGACGGCGGCGGTCACGTCGCTGGTGATCCGGTCCTTGAGCGGGCATCCCTCGATCGTGAGGAGGACGTGGACCCGGACGACGCTTCCGTCCACGTCGACGGACCTCAGCATCCCGATCTCGTCGATCGGCCGGCCGATCTCGGGGTCCCTGACGCCCTTCAGCGCCTCGCGGACCTGTGCCTCCGTGGCCACGGGCTCTCCTCCCGACCTTCTGCGGACCTTGGGGTCTAAGCTCTGGTTGACACGGTGCCAACCGTGCAAAGCCCATCGTACGAGATGCGTCGATGAACGAACCCGCTCCGATCGAGATCCACAAGGCCCTCGCGGACGACACCCGCTACCGGCTGTATCGGCACCTGCGCCTGTCCGGCCGGCCCGTCCCCGTGCGCGAGCTCGCGACCCGGCTCAGCCTGCACGCGAACACGATCCGGCCGCACCTCCGCCGACTGGTCGACGCGGGACTCGTGGCGTCGGAGACGCGACGAGGGCCGTCGGCGGTCGGACGCCCCCAGACCGTCTTCTCGACGGTCGCCGCGGTCGACCGGGAGGGCCGCGACTACCGGCTCCTCGCCGACATCCTCGCGCCGCTCGTCACCGCGACGCGCGCGCGTGCCGCGGCGCACACGCTCGCCCGGGAGTGGGGCGACTACCTCGTCACGAGGCACGCTCCGCCGCCTGGGGCGCGGCGCCCGGGCCCGAACCTCGCCGGGCTGCGGGATGCGCTGGCGGAGGCGGGATTCGACCCTCGCTTCCGGCGCACGGGCACCGGGTCCGTGGAGATCGCCCTCCGAGGGTGCCCGTTCCGCGATCTACTCGAAGAGCACCGAGAGCTGGTCTGCACGGTGCACCGTGGCTTGCTCGAGGGGATGCTGGAGGGCTCCCGGCCCCGCCTGCATCTGCGCTCGTTCGAACCGCTCGCCGATCGCAGCTCGATCTGCCGGGTCGTCGCCGGGTGATCCGCGGGGAACTCCCTCCCGTGTGCTGAAGTTCCCCTCTCGACCCGCCGATGGGAGAGCAGGGACGGGCGTGGGGCACATGTGCTCCCGGCGATCGTCGGCCCGAGACGAGGTGTGGCGCAGTGGAGAACAGTGATTCCGCCGTCGCGGAGTTCGACGGCTGGCTGAGGGAACTGATGGAAGGGCAGGGATCCGACCTCCACGTCAAGGTCGGCTCGCCGCCGATGATCCGGTTGCCCGACGGGCTCCGACGGCTGGCTCGCGACCCGATCACGCCGGTCGAGACGGCCGCGATCGCCGACACGATCATCCCCGCCGACCGGCGCGCGGCGTTCGACGGGGCCGGGGAGGTCGACTTCGCGTACTCCCTGCGGGACGTCGGTCGCTTCCGTGCGAACGTGTTCCGGCAGCGGGGGTCGATCTCGATGGTCCTGCGGCGCCTCCGGGTGGGCGGCCCGACCTTCGAGGAGATGGGGCTGCCCGACGTCGTCCGCCGGCTCGCCGAGGAGCACCGCGGCCTCGTCCTCGTCACGGGGCCGACCGGTTCGGGGAAGACGACGACCCTCGCGGCGATGATCGGTCACATCAACGAGACGAAGCCCGTGCACATCGTCACGATCGAAGACCCGATCGAGGTGCTGCATCGCGACGCCGTCGCCTCGATCAACCAGCGCGAGGTCGGGAACGACACGCAGGACTTCCTGTCCGCGCTGCGGGCTGCGCTCCGACAGGATCCGGACGTGATCCTGATCGGCGAGATGCGCGACACCGAGACGGTCCGCGCCGCGATCCAGGCGGCCGAGACCGGCCACCTCGTCCTCTCGACGCTCCACACGGTGGACGCGACCGAGACCGTGAACCGGATCATCGACTTCTTCCCGCCGCATCAGCAGATGCAGGTTCGGCTGGCCCTCGCGGGGACGCTCCGCGGGATCGTGTGCCAGCGTCTCGTCACGAAGGTGGACGGCGGTCGCACCCCCACGCTCGAGGTCCTCGTCAACAACGGGCGGATCGCCGAGCGGATCGTCGACCCCGACCGCACCAGCGAGATCGAAGAGGTCGTCGCCGACGGCTCCTTCTACGGGATGATGACGTTCGATCAGTCGCTGCTGGTCCTCCTCAAGGAGGGGAAGATCTCGACCGAGGCCGCCTTCGAGGTCGTCTCGAACCGCCACGACTTCGAGCTCGCGATGCAGCAGGCGGGCCTCGCCCTGCCGGTCTGAGGCGAGCCTCGGTCCGCCGCGCGGTGGGATCAGCCGGTGGACCCGCTCCGGCGGCGGCCCATCGCGAATACGGCAGCCCCACCGAGTCCGAACCCGCCGAGCCCGGCCGCGACGATCCACGGCGCGGCCGAGCCGCTGCTCGCGGAGGGCGTGGCCGACGTGGCGGCGGTGGTCGACGCGGGGTCGAGCTTCGGCGGTGCGGTGCTGACCTCCACCCCGTTGCCCGCTCCGGTCCCGTCCCCGACGACGATCGCGCCTATCATGCCGGCGTGGTAGCTGCACGCGAACGGGAAGATGCCCGGGGTGTCGAAGATCGCCGTGTACATGTCACCCGGGTACATGTCCTCGAAATTGCCCCACATCGTTCCGCCGACGTTGTGGGTGATGCCGACGTCCTCGTTCGCGAACGTCACGCTCGTGCCGGGGTCGACGCTGGTGATGGTCGCCGTGAAGCACGCGTCCACCATCTGCACGGTGGCCGCGTCCTGGCCGGTCTCGTCCTGCTGGGTCGCCTCGCCGTGGCAGCCGCCGCCCGCGAGCGCGGTCCCGGTCGTGCCGAGGGTCAGCGTCGCCGCCCCGGCGATCAACGTGAGAAGCACGGCTCGCCTCATGCCGATCCCTCCTCGCTGTCCGATGTTCGCTCCACCTAGCCCTCCTACACCGCCTCGGGTCAGGGGGTTCCGACCGTCTCCGCGATCCGGACCGCCTCGACCTTGCGGAGGGACGTCTCGAGCCGCATCGTGTACCGGCCGTGGCGCCACAGGAGGATGTTCCCGTCGACGCCGACGTGCACGATCCCCTCGCTCGTGAGGAGCTGGACCGTGTGCCGTCCGGTCGTCCAGATCGCCTCGACCCCCTGGACCCGCGCGGGTTCGATCCTGCCCGTCGTCTCGTAGAGCTCCTTCCACGCCTGGTCCACGTCGCCCTCGAAGCGCATCAGCACCGCTCCGTGCTCGCTGCCCTCGATCGCGGGCAGCCCTGGGCGCGCCCGCCACGTGACCGTGACGCGCACGACCTGACCGGCCTCGGTGAACACCTCGTCGGCCCAGATCCGGTCGGGCCGCCCCAGGTCGAACGGCAGCGGGACGTCGTCGCCGAGCACCTCGGCGGCTTCCGCGATCGTGAGCGGGGTTCCGAAGACGCTGGAGGCCGTGGGGGACGGTTGCGCGACGGGACCGGGCGTTCGCTCCACGACGACGGCCCCGAGGTCCACCAGGAACCGGGCCGCGACCGCTGCTCCTGCGAGCAGAAGGACGGTCGCGGCCGCGATCAGCAGGATCCGCTTCGTGCGCGAGAGAGGGAGACGAAGGATCTTCGGGTGACGTTCGCCGCGGGTCGCGGCGATCACGCGCGGGGCGAGGTCGGGATCGGGCGGCCAGGCCAGGTCGAGGCCCGCGAGGGCTCGGCCGAGCTCGTCGTCGGTCATCGAGCGGAGTCGCGCGGTCATCCCGACCCCTCCAGGACCGCCCGGAGCCGCACCATGGCGCGGGAGAGCCTCGACTTCACGGTCCCGAGGCGCACGTCGAGCATCTCCGCGGTCTCGCTCTCGGAGAGGCCGAGCAGGAACCGGTAGCCGATCACCTCCCGGTCGGGGCCGGGCAAGGCGTTGAGCGCGGTCACCAACGTCTCTCGATCCTCCAGGGCGAGGGCCGCGGCCTCCGGGGACGGGGCCGCGTCCCCGTCGGAGACCGCGGCCGCGCGCAGCACCAGGCCCTCACGACGGCGCCTCGACCGCGCGCGGTTCCGCGCCTCGTTCGCGACGATCCGGAGCAGCCATGGCCGGAACGGCGCGTCCGGCCGGAACCGGGGGAGCGCGTAGTACGCCTTCACGAAGGCCTCCTGGACCGCGTCTTCCGCTTCGCCCCGATCGCGCGTGACGAGCCACGCGACACGGAAGGCGATCGGCCCGTACCGCTTCACCAGTTCCTCGTACGCGTCGTCGTCGCCCTCGCGGGCTCGCCGGGCGAGCTCGGCGTCCTCCAGTGGTCGACCCTCCACGGGAGCCATTCCCTTCACGGCTGCTTACACCACCGAGCGCCGCGGGGTTCCGCCGCCGCCACGCGCCGGCCGGAACCCGCGTCGCCGACGGGTGGCGCCGAGCCCCCTGGCGTCAGCCTGCGGACCGGCCGTCTCCCTGCGCCTGGTCGGCCACCGCGACGATGCCCGCGACGAGTCCCGAGAGCTCCATGGGCACGACGATCTTGGACGACGGAGAGCCGCCGATCTGCTTGAGCGCCTCCAGGTACTGCAGGCTCATCGTCTTCTGGTGGGCGCCGGCGGCCTGCTCGTTGATGGTGCTCAGGGCCAGGGCGAAACCTTCGGCTCGCAAGATCGCGGCCTGCCGCTCGCCCTCGGCGGTGAGGATGGCCGACGCCTTGCTCCCTTCGGCGTTCAAGATCGCCGACGCCTTGTTGCCCTCCGCGACCGTGATCGCGGCGGACTTCGTGCCGTCCGCTTCGAGGACGATCGCCCGGCGGGAACGTTCGGCGGACATCTGTCGCGTCATCGCCTCTTGCACGCCGGGCGGAGGGATGATCTCGCGGATCTCGACGTTCGTGACCTTCACGCCCCATCGCTCGGTCACCTCGTCGAGCTTCTGCCGCAGGATCTGGTTGATCTCGTCGCGCTTGGCCAGCACGTCGTCGAGCGGGATGTCACCGATTACCGCCCGCAGCGTCGTGGAAGCGAGTGCCTGGGCAGCGCCGGCGAAGTTCCCTACCTGGACCACGCTGTCCGCGGAGTTCACCACCTTGTAGAAGGTGATGAAATCCACCGCGATCGGGGCGTTGTCCTTCGTGATCGAGTCCTGCCGGGGGATCTCCAGGAAGAACTCGCGGAGATCGACCTTCACGCCTTTGTCCACGATCGGGATCAACAGGACCAGGCCAGGCCCCTTCACACTCAGCAAACGGCCCAGACGGAACACCACCAGTCGTTGGAACTCGGGCACGATGCGGATCGCGTTCGCCAGGAACAGGATCACCAGGACGATCGCGACGGCCAGGCCGATGAAGACGGGATCCGTGAAATCCATCAGGTGTTGCCTCCTTGGCCCGGCAGGGCGCCGCCGGTGGGCGCGTGCTCCGATCCAGCCGGCTCGACGGTGAGCACGAGCCCGTCCAGCCTGACGACGCGGATCTTCGAGCCCGCCGGGATGGGATCACCGGCGGCCGTTGCCTTCCATTCCTCCGCGGCCACCCGAACGACGCCCTCGGGGGCGAGTCCGCCCGGGAGCACCACCCCTTCACGCCCGACGACGGCCTCGGGGCCATGGGCGGTCGGGAGATGGCGCATCGCGAGCGCCTTCGCCACGACGACCCCGAAGAAGAGCGCCATGAACACGGCGACCGGCGCGATCGCGAAGGGGGAGACCCGGACGCCCCCTGCCGTGTCGTAGAGGAAGAGCCCGCCGAGGATCAGCGAGACGATGCCTGCGACGGACCAGATCCCGAGGCCGGGCACTTTCAGCTCCACGACGAAGAACACGACGGAGGCGACCAGGAGCGCGATCCCGATCAGGCGGACCGGCAGCAGACCGAACGACACGATCGAGAGCAACAGCAGGATCGTCCCCACGGTCCCGCTGAACACGTGCCCGGGGACGATCAGCTCCAGGACGATGAGCGCGAGGCCGAGCCAGAAGAAGATGAAGGCGAGGTTCGGATCGAACAGGTCGTGGAGGAACGCGACGCCTGCGCCCATCGGTCGATCCTCGACCGAGGCGCCCGCCGTCTCGAGAGTCATGTTCGTCCCGTCCGCGATCGGGACGTCCGTGCCATCGACCTGCTCCAGGAGGTAGCGCTCGGTGGGGGCGATCAGGTCGATCACGTTCCCCTCGAGCGCCTCCTCAGACGTGATGCTTCGAGACTCCGTCACGAACGTCGCAGCGAGCTCCCCGTTGCGGTCCCGGTCTTGCGCGAGGGTGCGGATCGTCGCCGCGGCATCCTCCTCGACCTTCCGGGACAGCGTGACGCCACCGATCCCGACCGGGGTGGAGGCTCCGACGTTCGTCGCGGGCGCCATCGCAGCCACGTGGCACGCCATCAGGATGAACGCCCCCGCGGAGGCTGCCCGCCCGCCGCGCGGGGCGACGTAGCAGATGACCGGCGCGGGGGAGGCCTGGATCGCCTTGATGATCTCTCGCATCGAGGAGTCGAGCCCGCCCGGTGTGTCGATCGTGAGGAGGATCGCGGCGGCATCGTCGGCGCCTTCGATGCCCTCGCGCAGGTAGTCCGCGACGAACGGGTCGACCACGCCGTCCAGCGAGAGGCCGATCACCGGGGACGACGCCTGCCCGGCGGCCGGGGACGCGAAGGCCGCGAGCATGAGCACGACGCCGACCAGCGTTCGGGCGGCCCTCGACCTCTCCATCACCTGGTCAGCGCTCCTGCGCGGATGTCGTTTCCCGTGATGCGCCAGCCTACTCCCGCCGGTTCGCGGCGTTTCCCTCCCGGCGCAACCGTGGGAATATCGGGGGCAAGGCCCCGCAAAGCTCCGGTGGGCGAAGGCTCCGTATACCGAGAGGAACCGAGTGGACGCTCGGCACGACGGTCCGCTCCTCCCCAGGGAAGAGCAACAACTGATGGAGGCACTCCTCACCGGTGACGATGAAGCGATCCGCGTCCTCTACGCGAGGTTCGGCCGGCCCGTGTTCTCGCTCGGCATGCGCCTGCTCGGATCCCGCGAGGCCGCCGAGGAGCTCGCCCAAGACGTCTTCCTCACCGCGTGGCGCAAGGCCGCGCGTTTCGATCCGGCGCGGGGACGCCTCTCGACCTGGCTCATGACGATCGCCCACAACCTCGCCGTCGACCGTCTCCGCCGGGAGACCGGTGCGCGCCGTCCGACCCTCGTGCTGGTGGACGAGGTCCCCGACGCGCCGGGCGCGAACGAGGGCGACATCGTCGAGGAGCGGGACGCCGCCACACGCGCACTTTCGTCCCTGACGGAGGCCGAGCGCCGCCTGCTCACCCGCGCGTACTTCCGGGGGCTGACCGCGCGGGAGATCTCGGAGGCCGACGGGATCCCGTTGGGGACCGTGAAGACCAGGCTCCGCACCGCCATGATCAAGGTCCGGCGCGCGAACGAGGGCAAGGAGGTCCCGTGACCTGCCTGACCGTGCGCGAACGCCTCGGGGAGCACGCGCTCGGCGTCTTGCCGCCCGACGAGCACCAGGCCGTCGACCGGCACCTCGAGTGGTGCGCGGCCTGCCGGAAGGAGGCGGCCGAGCTCCAGCGCGCCGCCGCCACGCTCGCGTACAGCGTCGCGCCCGTCGAGCCGCCGGCGGGCCTCGAGGAGCGGGTTGTCGGGGCCGTCCGGGACGCGTCGGGCAGGCGGCGCCCGTCGGCGCCGCGGGGGCGCGTCGCGGCGGCCGGCGTGCTCGCCGCGATGCTCGCCCTCTCGGGACTCGGCTGGGGCGCCGTGATGGCGGGACGCGCCGAGCGCGCGGAGGAGCAGGCGGCCGACGCGCGCGAGCGGCAGCGAGACGCCTTCGCCCGTTTCGAGGAGGTGCTCAGCGACCTCCCGGGCCTGGATCCGGAGGCGATCGTCGAGGTCTCGACCCTGCTCTCGCCGCGACTCCGGCAGGGTCGCGGCGACGCGCTCGTGCTCCTGTCGCCGTCCGGCGACGATCTCGCGTTCGTCCTCGTGGACGGCCTCGCGGGCGTCCGGCCCGATCAGCTCCCCCTGGAGGTGCGTCTCGTGACGGACGGCGAGCGACGGCTGGTGCTGGGCGAGATCCGGACGCTCAACTCGGGCGGTGGCGGCGGCGTCTACCGGAACTTCGCCGAGGATCTCACGGAGGTGAGCGCGGTCGTGATCCGGGACGCGCGCGGCAAGGTCCTGCTGAACGGCACGCTGAGCGTCTACGACCCGGCCTCCTGACTATCCTCGCGGGATGCGCTTCGGGCTGAGCCTGCCCCACTACGGGTTCTCGCTGCCGGCCGGTGAGATCACGTTCTCCGACGCGGCCGGGTGGGCGCGGCGGGCCGAAGCGCTCGGGTTCGACTCGGTGTGGGTCTCGGACCACTTCTTCTACTCGTTCGCGAGGTACGGGGCGGATCCGTCCCCGATCGCCTCCCTCGAGCCGCTGACAACGCTCGCGGGGATCGCCGGGGTCACGGAGCGCGTCCGGATCGGGACCCTCGTGGTGTGCGCGTCGTTCCGCCACCCCGCGTTGCTCGCGAGGACGGCGGCGTCGATCGGCCTCCTGTCCGAGGGCAGGCTCGAGCTCGGCCTCGGCGCCGGCTGGATGGCGGAGGAGTTCGAGGCGTTCGGCTACCGCTTCGGGTCGGCGGGCGAGCGGTTCGCCGCGCTGGAGGAGTCCCTCGAGGTGATGACGGCCCTCTTCGGCGGGGAGCCCGTGACCTACGACGGATCCAGCGTGGCGCTTCGGGAGGCCGTGCTCGCCCCGGCGCCCGAACGGCGCCCGCCGCTGTGGGTCGGCGGCAAGGGCGGTCCGCGGCTCCTCGGCCTCGCGGCCCGGCTCGCGGACGGCTGGAACGTGGTGTGGCGCATGTCGCCGGAGACGTATGCGACCAAGATCGACGACGTGCGGACCGCGTGCGCGACGGCGGGACGCGATCCGGCGACCTTCGGCCTGTCGATCGGTCTCTACTCGTCGATCGGCGAGGACGAGCGAGGGGCGCGGGAGGCCTTCGATCGCGGGCTCGCCGCGGCGCCCGGCGACGCGATGGCCGCCGACGACTACGAGACGTGGCGCGCCGACACGTTGTCGGGCACACCGGAGCAGATCCTGGAGCGCGTCGCGGCGTTCGAGGCCCTCGGCGTCGGGGAGATCGTGGTGTCGCCGTGGGTCCTCCCGTTCGCGATCCACGAGCCGGACCAGGTGGAGCTGTTCGCGGAACGCGTCATCGGGCCTTCACGCGTCACGTGATGGAGCCGCGGGACGCCATCCTGACGATCCTCGGGGAGGAAGCCGCGCCGCTGCACTGGACGAAGATCCAGGACCTCGCGCTGCGACGAGGCTATCTCGACCCGTTCGAGGTCCCCGACGTCCGCAGGCAGGTGCAGACGACGCTGCACGCGCTCGCCCGCGAGGGCGTCGTGGAGAGGGAGGAGAAGGGCGTCTACTTCTTGGCCGTCCGCCCGGACGCCGACGACGACTGAGCTTTCCGTCGAGCGGTGGTCTTGCGGCGCCCGCCGGTTGCCTTCCGGGGCCGCGCGCGGCGCTTCGGCGCGGCCGCCGGCGCCGCGCCCGCCATCTTCCGCGGCCGACCGGGGCGCGGGCGCCGCGCGCCGTCGACCAGCTCCGTCACGTGGGTCGCGCAGAGGTCCTTCGCATAGTTGCCGCGCGCGATCTTGATCGTCACCGTTTCGCTCGCAGGTTTCCCGCAGACGTCGCATACCACGATCGTTCTCTCGGCCATCGTCGGGCTCCTCTCCTCGGATGCGGGGAGCATAGTCGAAATGGCAGCGGTTCCCTCTGACCGATCTCAGCGGCGATAGTCCACGCCGGAAATCCCCTCGAGTTTCTCGAAGCGATGTTGTGCCTCGACCCATCGGATCGTGCCGGATCGCGATCGCATGACGAGGGAATATGTCGTGGCGCCGTCCGGCCAGTAGCGAACGCCCTGGAGCAACGATCCCTCCGTGATCCCGGTCGCGGCGAAGAACACGTCCTGGCCCGACACGAGGTCGTCGGTCGTGAGCACGCGGTCCGCATCGAGACCGGCCTGTTGGAGCTGTTCGCGCTCCTCGCCGGTCCTGGGGGCGAGTCGTCCGTGGATCGCGCCGCCCATGCACTTCAACGCGGCGGCGGCGATGACCCCTTCGGGGGTGCCCCCGATCCCCATCAGCAGGTCCACGCCGGCCCGGGGCGCGGCCGCGGAGATCGCGCCCTCGACGTCGCCGTCGGTGATCAGGAATACCCGGGCGCCCACGTCCCGCACCGCTCCGATGATCGCCTCGTGTCGAGGTCGATCGAGGATCATCACCGAGACCTCCTCGACCTTCTTCCCTTTCGCCTTCGCCACCTGCCGCACGTTCTCCTCCGGCGGGGCGGCGACGTCGATCACGTCGGCGGCCTCAGGGCCGGTCGCGACCTTCTCCATGTAGACGGCCACGTCGGGGAAGAGCATCGTCCCGCGCTCGGCGAGGGCGATCACCGAGACCGCGTTGGGCTGTCCGAGGCTCGTGAGGCGCGTGCCGTCGATCGGATCCACGGCGACGTCGACGGCCGGGCCGGAGCCGTTCCCGACGGACTCGCCGTTGTAGAGCATCGGCGCCTCGTCCTTCTCGCCCTCGCCGATCACGACGACGCCGTCCATCGAGACCGAATCGATCATGAACCGCATCGCGTCGACGGCGGCCTGGTCGGCGCCGATCTTGTCGCCGCGCCCGATCCACCGGCCGGCGGCGAGCGCCGCGGCCTCGGTCACGCGGGCGAGCTCCATCGCGAGGTTGCGATCGGGGCGGATCCGGTTCGTCATCGGAGCACCTCCAGGACATCGTGGGGTCGAGCGCCTTCGAAGAGCACCCGGTGGATGGCTTCGTGGTACGGCAGGTCGAGGCCTCGCTCGATCGCGAGTCGGCGGACGTGGCGTGTCGACTCGACGCCTTCCACGGTGAGCCCCCCGGCCTCGAGCTCGCGGAGGGTGTCCTCGGGGGGATCGCCCGTCCCGACGAGCTCGCCGTAGAGCCGGTTGCGGCCACCGAGACTCGTGACGAGCTGGTCGCCGATCCCGGCGAGGCCCATCGCGGTCTCGGCCCGGCCGCCCAGCGCGGTCACCAGGGTCACGATCTCCTGGGCAGCTCTCGTGAACAGCGCGGCCTTCGCGTTCTGGTAGCCGGTCCCGGTGTGCTTCCCGAGCCCGTCCAGCAGGCCCAGGCCGATAGCCGCGACGTTCTTCATCATCGAGCAGAGCTCGACGCCGATCACGTCGTCGGAGTAGGAGAGCTGGTACCGGCGGTCGTCGAACGGCTTGCCCGCCTCTTCGGCGACCGAGCCGGGGGCCGCCCACACCGCGGCGGTCGGCAGCCCCTCGGCGAGCTCCCGGGCGAGGCAGGGACCGCCCACCACCACGACGTCGGGCCCGGTGAGCTCCTCGCCGTACACCTCGCTCATCCGCCGGCCGGTGGCGGGCTCGAGCCCCTTGGCCACGGAGATCGCGACATGCGCCTCCGCGACCTGCGCGCGCACCATCGTGGCGAGCGAGCGGGCTCCCGCGGAGTTCGCGGCCAGCACGGCGATCTCCACGTCGCGCGCCGCGGCGTCGAGGTCGTTCGGTCCGTGGAGCTCCACGCCGTCGGGCAGGTGCTCGGGGAGCAGCGGGTGCTTCCCGTCCTCGCGCATGGCCGCGTAGGAGGCGAGATCGTGCTCGTTCGCCCACAGGGACGTGGGCAGTCCGGCGCGGGCGGCGTGCATCGCGAACGCCGTTCCCATCGCGCCGGCGCCGAAGACCGTGACCCGAGCCATGCGCCCACGATAGTCGTGCCCCGGTCGCGCCCGCCATGTCGGCTACGCTTGCCCGCGACATGACGGCGTCGCGATACTTGCAGGTCGACGACTACGAGCCCGTCGCGAAGGCGAAGCTCGGCCCCGATGTCTACGACTATTACGCCGGGGGCGCGGGCGACGAACGCACGCTCGAGGAGAACCTGCGGGCGTTCGACCGGTGGGTGCTCCGGCCGCGCGTTCTCCGAGGCTCCGGGTTCCCGGACACCTCGACCGACGTCCTCGGCACACGCATCGCCTCCCCGATCCTCGTGGCGCCCTGGGCGTACCAAGGGAGGGCACATCCCGACGCCGAGCGCGGGACCGTCCGGGCCGCGGCTCGTGCGGGAACGATCGCCGTCGTGTCGTCGACCGCGGTGGACGACCTCGAGGGCATCGCGGCCGCGAGCGCCGGACCGAAGTGGTGGCAGCTCTATCTCTTCGCTGACGCGGGTCTGTCCCGGGAGATGCTCCGGCGGGTGGCGGCGTCCGGTTACGACGCGGTCTGCTGGACGGTGGACTTCCCGGTGGCAGGGCTCCGGCACCGCGACACGCGGAGCGGTTTCGTGATGCCGTTCGGCCCGAGCACGGGCGACCACGAGTACGAGTACGAGCCGAACATGACGTGGGACCACCTGGCGTTCGTCCGCGAGCACGCGCCTGAACTCCCGGTCCTGGTGAAGGGGATCCTCACCGCCGAGGACGCGGCCGCAGCGCTCCAGCGCGACGTCGACGGGATCGTGGTGTCGAACCATGGGGGTCGGCAGCTCGACTCATGTCCGGCCTCGCTCGACGCGTTGCCCGAGGTGGTCGAGGTCGTGGGCGGCCGGGTCCCGGTCCTGATGGACGGTGGCGTCCGCCGCGGCACGGACGTCCTGAAGGCGATCGCCCTGGGCGCGGCGGCGGTCCTCGTGGGCCGTCCCGCGGCGTGGGGGCTCGCCGCGGAAGGCGAGGAGGGCGTCGTGGGAGTGCTCGACATCCTCCGGGCCGAGGTTGGGAACGCGATGGCCCTCGCCGGCTGCCGGACCGTCTCGGAGATCGGACCGGCGCTCGTCGCTCGCGCTCCGTGACCGGGATCCCTGACCTGGATGCGTGGACGCCTCCCGCGGACGTCTGACACCCTTCCGGCATGCCCGGCTACGATCTCCACAGCCATTCGAACCGCTCCGACGGGACGCTCGCGCCCACGGACGTGATGCGGCTCGCCTCCTCACGGGAGCTCGCGGGCGTCGCGCTCACCGATCACGACACGTTCGACGGGCTCGAGGAAGCGGCGGGCGCGGCGACGGATCTCGGCCTCGATCTCGTGCCCGGCATCGAGTTCTCCGCGGAATACGACGACGCGAGCCTCCACATCCTCGGGTACTGGGTCGACGCGGACGACGCGGCGATCGAAGCGGAGCTCGTCCGGCTCACCGCGACCCGGTTCCGCCGCGGCGAGATGATCGTCGAGAAGCTGCGGGATCTCGGCTTCGACATCTCGGTGGAGCGCGTCCTCGAGCTCGCCGGCGGCGAGGCGATCGCGCGGCCGCACATCGCCGCGGCGATGGTGGAGGCCGGGATCGTGGCGGACGAACAGGAGGCCTTCGACCGGTACATCTCCGACGACGGGCTCGCCTACGTCCCGAAGCACGCGCTTCACCCGACGCAGGCGCTCCGGCTGATCGGCGACGCCGGCGGCGTGTGCGTCCTCGCGCATCCGGGCATGTGGCGGGGGAGCGACACCGTGCCCGACGCGCTGATCGAGGAGATGGCGGCGGGCGGGATGGCGGGCCTCGAGGTGTTCCATCCCGACCACGACGAGGGGTCGCGGGCGAAGTACGCGGCGATGGCCGAACGGTTGGATCTCGTGGCGACCTCGTCCTCGGACTGCCACGGCGCCCGCTACGGGTACCGGATGGGGCAGGAGCGCACGGATCCCGAGACATTCGTGGAGCTGAAGCGGCGGGCCGGCCGCTGAGCCCGGTGCGTCCGGCCGGCCCGATGCCCAGACGAGCGAACCGAGATGACCGGGGGGCGACCGCGGTGACGATCGACATCGTGTTCCTCGATATCGGCGGTGTGCTCTACGACGACACGGTCTACGCGCGCGCCTGGCACCGCGCCCTGCGCGAGGGCGGCGCCGCGTTCACCGATGCCGAGTTCGACGAGGAGTACACGAGGGCGCGGACCGACCAGTCGGGATCGTTCCGGCGCCGGCTGATGTCCCGGTTCCTCCCGGACGGGAGCCTCCGCGACCTCGAGGCGATCGCGAGCCGCTTCTGGCACTACCCGCCGTCCGCATGCTACGACGACGCGATCCCGTGTCTGGAGGAGCTGCGGGGGCGGTACCGGCTCGGGGTCATCGCGAACCAGCCGGGGGAGGTCCGGACCGCGATGCGTCGGGACGGGCTCCACGGGTTCTTCGAGGTGTGGGGCGTCTCGGACGAGCTCGGTGTCGGCAAGCCGGACCCCGCGTTGTTCGAGCTGGCCGCGAAGACGGCCGGGGTCCCGCCCGCGGCGGCCGTGATGGTCGGCGACCGGCTCGACTACGACGTCAGACCCGCGAAACGTGTGGGCATGCGCGCGATCTGGATGCTGCGCGGCGAGGCTCCCGACGAGCCGACCGTCGAGCAGCTCGCCGAGGCGGACGGCTCGATCCGGGGCCTCGCCGAGCTTCCTGCCGAGCTCGAACGGCTCGCCACCGCATGACCCCGGACGAGGGAAGCCGTCGACGCCACGTGCTGATCGTGGGCGCCGGCTTCGCGGGGCTGTACGCCGCGATGGGCCTGAAGGGAGCGGTCGCCGCCGGTCATCGCGTCACGGTCGTGAACGAGGAGAGCTTCTTCCAGTACCAACCCTTCCTTCCCGAGGTGGCGTCGGGGACGATCGACCCTCGCGCGGCCGTCGTGCCGCTCCGCCGCGTCCTGAAGCATCGCCGGCTCCTGATCGGCGAGGTGACCCGGATCGACCACGGCGCGCGCACGGCCCACGTGCGCACGCCGGCGGGCGAGGAGCGGACGATCGGGTACGACCTGCTCGTGCTCGCGCCGGGCTCGCGGTCGCGCGTGCTCCCCGTCCCGGGTCTCGCGGAGCACGGGATCGGGTTCAAGACGGTGCAGGAGGCGATCTACCTCCGGAACCATGTGCTGGCCCAGCTCGACGTCGCGGCGTCCGAGGCGGATGCCGCGCGCCGTCGGGCTGCGCTCACCTTCGTCTTCGTGGGCGGCGGCTATGCGGGCGTCGAAGCGCTCGGCGAGCTCGAGGACCTCGCGCGCGACGCTCTCGAGACCTATCCCGACCTCGACGCCTCCGAGATGCGGTGGGTGCTGGTCGACGCGGCGGACCGCATCCTGCCGGAGCTCCCGGCGCGTCTCGCGTCCTACGCGAGGAACGAGCTCGAGCGGCGCAGGATCGAGGTCAAGCTCGGGACGAAGCTCGTCTCGGCGGAACGGACGGCGATCACGCTCTCCGACGGGGAGACCTTCCCCGCCGAGACGCTCGTGTGGACGGCGGGGGTGAAGCCGTCGCCTCTTGCCCGTGACTCGGGGCTGCCCGTGGACGGAGTGGGACGCTTGGTAGTGGACCGCTTCCTGCGAGTGGAGGGGATCGAGGACGTCTGGGCGGCGGGGGACGCGGCCGCCGTGCCGGACGAGACCACCGGCGGCCTCTCGCCGCCCACGGCGCAGCACGGCTTGCGTCAGGGGAAACGGGTGGCGACGAACATCGAGGCCACCCTCGCCGGCCGCCCGCTCCAGCCCTTCGTGTACGCGAACATCGGCGGCGTCTGCTCACTCGGGCGGTACAAGGGCGTCGCGAACGTCAAGGGCGTTCGATTCAAGGGGGTCGTCGGTTGGTTCCTCCATCGTTCGTACCACCTGCTCGCGATGCCGACGTGGACGCGGCGCGTGAAGATCGCGATGGACTGGACGGTGGCGCTGCTCTTCCCGCGGGACCTGGCGCAGCTCGGATCGCTCGCGGATCCGCGGGAGCCGTTCGAGCGCGCGTCCGGGGAGCCGCCCTAGGCGCCGCGCTTGCGCTGGAGCTCGCTGGCCGCCTGCAGGGCCGCGTGAGAGCCGGCGATGTCGGGCAGCTCGTGCCCCCCGGAGAGCTCCTCGGCGGCCCATCGCGTCATGTCGCGGATCGAGACGATCCCCACGACCTCGTCGCCGTCGACGATCGGCAGGTGCCGGATGTTCCTCGACACCATCTGCTCGGCGGCGGCGGCGACGTCGGTCTTCGAGCCGACCGTGACCAGGTCGTGGCGGGTCATGCCGTGCTCGACCGTGGTCGTGTGTGGGTCGCCGCCGGCGGCCACGAGGTTCACGATGTCGCGCTCGGTGACGATGCCGGCGAGCTTCTTGCCGTCCAGCACCACGACCGACGAGATCCCGTTCGTCCGCATCTCCTTCGCGACGTCGGCGAACGAATCCTGCGGACTCGCGGTCTTCACGTCCGAGTGCATGATCTCGCCGACGAGCATCGTTCTCCTCCTCGCGCCGCTGGGAGCGTCAGCCTACTACGGGGTCCCAGGCGCATCCCCGATGGCATGATGCTCCGATGCCGACGAACCCCACCTACCTCGCGAACGTCACCGTGTTCGACGGTCGCGCCCGGAAGGAGCGCCAGGGCGTGCTGTTCGGGGCCGAGGGGATCGCGTGGATCGGCCCACACGCCCGGGCCCCCAAGGACGCGATCGACGCCCGCGAGGTCGACGGCGCCGGCAAGATGCTCCTGCCGGGGCTGATCGACGTCCACGTCCATCTCCAGTTCGACGGCAGCGCCGACTTCGAGCAGGAATCGAGGGAGCTGACGACCCCGGGGTTCGCCGCGATCAAGGCCGTGGTCAACGCGAAGCGGAACCTGGACGCCGGCGTGACGACCGTGCGCGACCTGGGCGGGATGGGCGGCGCGAGCATCGACGTGGCGCGGGCCGTGGCCGCCGGCCTCGTTCCGGGGCCACGGGTCCTCGCCGCAGGGCGGGCGCTCACCGTCACCGGCGGCCACGGCCACAACATCGCGTTCTCCCGCGAGGTGGACGGCCCCGACGCCGTCCGTGCCGCCGTCCGCGAGGAGATCCGCGCGGGGGCGACCGCGATCAAGCTGATCGCGACCGGCGGCGTCCTCACGCCGGGTATCCCGGCCACGTTCAGCGTCTTCACCGCCGAGGAGCTCGCGGCCGGCGTCCGGGAGGCGCACGAGCGGAACCTGCCGGTCGCGGCCCACGCGATCGGCGCGAACGGGATCCGCGCCGCCGTCCTCGCGGGCGTGGATTCGATCGAGCACTGCAATCAGCTCACCGCTACGACCGCTCGGGAGATGGTGTCGCGAGGCACCTTCCGCTCGCCGACGATCTGCGCGGTCCGCGGGATCCTCGAGCACGCCGACCGCGTCCCCGCGTACGCGGTCGAGAAGGCGCGAGAGATCGAGGCCGACTCGAAGAGGTCCCATCGGGCCGCGGTCCGCGCCGGCGTGCGCCCCGTGTGCGGCACCGACGCCGGCACGCCGTTCAACCCGCACGGCAGCGCGCCACAAGAGATCGTCTCCATGGTCGAGTGGGGGATGCGGCCCCTCGACGCCCTGCGCGCGGCCACGGCGAACGGCGCCGAGCTCCTCCGCCTCCCCGACGTCGGGACGATCGAGCCCGGGTTGCGAGCGGACCTGTTGCTGGTGGATGGCGACCCGGTGGACGATCCGCGGACGTTGCTGGCGGAGAAGCGCGTGTGGCAGGCCGGCCGGCCCGTCTAGCGCTCGCCGAGCACACGCTCGAGCACGTCGACGCCGTCGCCGAGGGTCGCGAGCTCGGCGGGGGAGAGTGTCCCGAGCGTGTTCCGCAAGGTCTCAACCCGCTTCGCCCGTCCCCGACGGAGCGTGCGCGCGCCGGTCGGCGTGGCTCGGACGAGCACCGCCCTCGCGTCGTCCGGGTCGGCCTCGCGGAGCGCGAGCCCGTCGCGGACGAGACCGTCGACGAGCTTCGTCATCGTGGGCGGCTCGACCTGCTCGATCCGGGCGAGCTCCCCGATGCGCTTGGGGCCTGCGAAGACCAGGACCGACAGGGCGGAGAGGCGCGGGGCGGAGATGCCCAGCGCCTCGTCCTCCACGCGCAGGCGCCGCAAGAGATGGATGGCGGCCGAGTGCAGCCGGTCGGCGACCAGGCCCACCTCGCCCACCTCTCGCGTCGGGGAAGTCCGCCTTGACGTGGTCATCGCTATTTCGTTAGGCTACCTAAATATAAGAGGAGAGGACACGATGACAAGCACATCGGACGATCTCTTCACCGCGATCGAGGCCGGGGACGCGGGCGACGTCGAGACGATCCTCGATGCGGAGCCCGATCTCGCGGCCGCTCGCGACGCGAGCGGTGTCTCAGCACTGATGCGGGCGTTGTATCGCTTCGACCCCGACCTGATCGAGCTCGTGCGAGCACGCGCGGGGAGCTTCGACGTGTTCGAGGCCGCGGCGCTCGGGGAGGTGGATCGTCTTCGCGAGATCCTCCACGGCGAGCCGTCGCTCGCGACCGCCTACTCGGGCGACGGGTTCACGGCGCTGCACTTCGCTGCGTTCTTCGGAGCCCCGGATGCGGCGGCCCTGCTGATCGAGCGAGGCGCCGAGGTCGACGCGTTCGGGCGCGGGTGGATGACCGGCACCGCGCTGCACTCCGCCGTCAGCCGGCTGCAGTCGGACGTGGCCCGGATCCTCCTGGCAGGGGGCGGCAACCCCAACGTTCGTCAGTCCGCGGGATGGACACCCCTGCACGCCGCCGCGATGAACGGCGACCTCGCCAGCGCGGAGCTCCTGCTCTCCGCGGGTGCGGACCCGACGGCGACGAACGACGAGGGCCGGAACGTGGCCGATCTCGCCGACGAGAGCGGGGACGAGCCGACGAAGGAACGGATCGCGGCCGCGCTTCAGGCGGCGCCGTAGTCGGCGAAGACGTACTCCTGCTCCATCGAGTCGCAGGGATTCCCCCGCCCGAAGGAGATCCGCCCCTCGGTCACGTCCGCGATGCACCAGAAGACCGTCTTGGAGGTCGGATGTCCCCACTCGGGATGACGGCATACCTCGTTCGGCTGGTTCTCGTGGTCCGAGAGGATCGCGCGCAGGATGTCCTCGGTCACCGAGGCGGGGGGTTGGTCGGCGAGCAGGTCACGGGCCCGGCAGAAGCGCACGTCGGAGCGGACGGCGTAGTCCGGGTCGCCTTCGTACGGCTGCATCCGCTCGCTCACGTAGTGGTTCGTGTGCGCGAGGTGATCGCGGTCGTCGAGGTGGGAGATCTCGATGTCGGTGGCGCTCCCCTCGACGTTGGCGACGTCGCCGAACCGATCGGCGAGGACGTTGTTGTACGACGACGCTCGATCCTTCCGGATCGCGCAGGCCACCATCTCGTGGAGGTTGCGAGCGCGGAGCATCTCGAAGACCTGGTGGGAGCGTGAGATCCCGACCCGCTCGTCGTTCGGGCTCAGCTCGTTCCCCGTCAGCGACAGGCCCGCCTGGTTCCACCCGACGCTGACCCACGGCACGCCACCGAGCTGGAGGACGACGGGTTCGTCATCGACCGCTTTCTCGATCGCGACGATGTCCGCCTCCGTCTCCGGCCGGAGGTCGTTGTTGTGCCCCACCCACAGGTGGCCGTCCGCCGTCGCGGCCGGGCCGGCCACGACGTCGCTGCACCTCCCCTGCGTCCGCGTGGGGTAGGGCGTGTACCAGAGCTCCTCGACCGTGGTCGCGAAGAACGTGAGCGGATCCACGCCGGCCCCCTCCGCGCACCCGTCGAGCTCCTCGATCAACCAGGGGAGCGAGGGCGCGGTGGCGTCGCGGTAGGCGTGAGCGAGCCGCAGCTGCTCGTCCCGGCCCCGGCCCTCGGGGAGATCGGCGTCGAAGGAGCCGACGGCGCGCTGGATCTGCTCCGCCCCCAGCTCGCCCATCTGGACGCCCACCTCACGATGGGCCCCCGCCACGCGGTACCGCTCGATCGGGTGAGGCGTCACGAGCGCGATCGTAGTCCCTTCTCGGTGTCGCCTGCCCGGTTCTGTCACACCCCCGGGGTACGGTTCGGCCATGACCCCCTCAGAGGTGAACCGATGACGAACGACGTCCTGATCGCGGTGCTCGCCGCGGGTGTCGGTCTGGCCGCGGGCGCGCTGGTGATGCTCCGCCGGCAGCCACCGCCACTCGACGACACCGAGGGCGTGAACGCCCTCGACGCGCAGAACGCCCTGAACGCGCAGCTCCACGCCGAGCTGACCGCCCGTCTCGAGGTCCAGTCCGCCGAGCTCCGCCGGATCGCCGACGCGTCCGGGCAGCGCGACGTCGCCGCTGACCACCTCCGGGCCGGACTCGAGGCCACCCGTCACGCGCTCGAGCAGCTCCAGGTGCGGGACGAGGAGCGACGGTCCTCGGAGTCGGAGAACCGAGAGGTCGTCCGGCGGCTGGCCACGGTCCTGGCCGGCGGGAACACCAAGGGTCGGGCCGGCGAGCACGTCCTCCGTGAGCACCTGGGCCAGCTGCCGCCGTCGATGCTGGCCTCGGACTTCCGCGTGAACGGCAAGGTCGTGGAGTTCGGCCTCCGTCTGCCGGACGGCCGACGGTTGCCGATCGATTCCAAGTGGTCGGCGGTCGCGGAGCTCGAGGCGATGGAGGCCGAGGACGATCCCACCCGCCGCGACGCGTGCGCCCGGAAGGTGGAGAAGGCCGTCGCTGCGCGGGCCAAGGAGGTCGGGCAGTACATCGACACCTCGGTGACCGCTCCGGTCGCCGTCGCCGCCGTGCCGGACGCCGCGTATCAGGTCCTCTCCCGTGCGCACACCGAGGCGTTCATGCGGGGCGTGGTGATCGTGCCGTACTCGAGCGCTCTGCCGATCATCATGTTCCTCTACGCGTTGGTCGAGCGCTTCGGCGACGCCGCGGACGTGCAGGCAGCGCTCGCGGAGGTCGGGAAGCTCCTCGACTCGATGGACGCCATCGTCGAGAACAAGTTCTCGAAGGCCGGCACGATGATCGCGAACGGTGCCGACGAGTTCCGCTCCAACCTCGGCAAGGCTCGGGGCTCCATCGCCCGGGCGCGCCACGCGGAGCAGCTGCAGCTGGCCGACGTCACGGACGACGAGGTCCTCTCGATCGTCCGGTGAGCGCCGCCGGATAGGCTGCGCTCATCCATGGACTTCGGCGAGGCGTTGGCCCGGTTCGGCTTCCACCTCCGCGAGGAGCGCGGCTTCGGGAACAAGGGAGCGCACCTCCACGTCGCGGAGCCGAACGACTACCTGACGTACACGGTGCACGCGTATCCGGACGGCACCGCGATCTTCAGCTGGGAGTTCGCGCTCGGGGAGTACCTGCTGACGAAGGGCATCCAGGTGGGATCCGACGAGACGCTGAACCAGTTCGCCTATCCCCGGGAGGAGCTGCGAGGTCCGCAGGACGGCACGTGGCTCACCTCCGCGATCGAGCGCACCGAGGCGATGCTCGCCGACGTCCGCCTCGACCGTCCGGAGGGATGAGCCCGGAGATGGGGAGGGGCGGCTCGCGAAGCGGGCCGCCCCCTCCCTTTGTCTCAGGTTGTGGGCTCTAGACGAGCCGGACGTTCTGAGCTTGAGGGCCCTTCTGTCCGTCGACGATGTCGAACTCGACCGCCTGTCCCTCCTCGAGGTTCTTGTACCCCTCCCCGGTGATACCGGAGAAGTGCACGAACACATCGGGGCCTTCGGACTGGGTGATGAAGCCGAACCCCTTCTCGGGGCTGAACCACTTCACGGTGCCTGATGCCACTGGCGTTCCCTCCTTCCGCGGCCGGTGCGGACCTTTCGGCGAAGCGGTGTCCGTCGGCCAACCCGGCCTCGGCCGGGGAGGGAACTGCCAGAACAACGGTGACACAAGAACCGGTGCTGCATGAACCCTCGGGTGGAGCGTACCCGATGGGGCCGACACCTGCCAGGGGTGCCACGCCCCAGGTGAACCGGAGCCATTGGAGCCCAAGGGCTCACGCGACCCGCGATCCGCGCACCATCCTGAGGTATTCGGCTCGGCGCTCGAAGGTCTCCTCCATCTGCTCCGAGATCTGTTCGACGACCTCGTCGCGGTACGCCTCGTCGAGCTGCGTCGCAACCGCGTAGTAGAGGGCGGCGAAGGACGCCATGCCCGTGGCCACCCGGAGGAGCTCCTGCGTGATCACGATCACAGAGTTCCCGAAGAACGGGATGCGCCAGACCTCGGTCCCGGCCGTGCCGAGCCACGACTCGCGGACCCCCTCGCTCACGAGGAGCGATCCGAACACCACGAAGAAGAGCCAGACGGCGCTCGCGACGAACACGACCTGGAGGAACTGGCTCAGGAAGACGACCAGCCCCACGTTCACCCGCTGCGGCCGGCTCAGGTGCTCGCCCTGGAGCTCGGCTCCCCGCTCGAGGCCTCGAACGCTCCCGGGGAGCCGGACCAGGAGGAACCCCGCCGCGAGGAGCAGGAAGAGCCCGGCGGCGGCGAGGAACAACGGGAGCGGCGGCAAGGTCCAGATCTGCCAGGTCTCGGTCGTGAAGAAGATCACCAGCAGGAAGAAGAGGAGCAGCGAGAGGGCTCGGACGAGCACGGTGAGCGACGCGGCGAACAGGGTCGCGAACCGCCGCCCCGCCCACTCGAGGATCGACAGGGCGCCGAACCCCAGCACGAGGTAGACGAGCCCGACGAGCGCGACGTTGAACGCCAACGTGACGGTGGCGCTCGTCAGCTGGCCGCCGAAGATCAGCGGCAGGATCGACGGCACGAGCACGAACACGGCCATCTCCGCGAGGCCGACCGTCGAGGGGACCGAGAAGAGCCGCTGCCCGCGAACGACGTTCAGGATGCCGATGATCCCGAGCGCGATCGCGATGCCGCCCGCCAGGAATCCGACGTTCGTCCAGAATCCGAACTCGAAGTTGAGGGCGTTCAGGATCTCCAGGACGAACACCACGGTGAGCAGGGGCAGGGCCTTCGCGAAGGCGTCTCGTGCCGAATATCCGAGGATGAAGGTCGGCAGGCCGGCTCGACGGAAGGATCGCTCGAGCTCGGTGACCCGGTGATCCTCGCTCATCGGTGGCTATCGAACCACAGGGCGTCGCCCTCCGAGCGAACGCCTCAGGCGGTCGTCATCTCCGGACGCGGGGCAGGCTGACCGGCGGTGTCGGGGACGGGGATCGTGACCGTGAAGGTCGTCCCCTTCCCGAGCACGCTCTCCACCGCCACGTCGCCCCCGAAGCGGCGGGTCAGCTCGCGGACGAGATGCAGCCCGAGCCCCACGCCTCCGTGCGTCCGGGTCGACGACTGGTCGATCTGCGTGAAGCGCTCGAAGATCCGCGGCAGGTCGCCCGGAGGGATGCCCGCGCCCTCATCGCTCACCCGGATCACGAGTGCGCCCTCGAGGATGGCGGCATCGACCGTCACCGGCGCGCCGGGGGTCGAGTACTTGAGGGCGTTGTCCACGAGGTTGGCGACGATCTCGTGCAGCGAGACCGGGTCGAGCGCCAGCGGGATCAGGTCGTCCTCGACGTGGACGTGGATGCGGCCCATCGAGCCGGGGAAGCCCTTCCGCACCTCGTCGAGCACGACCGCGACCGCGGTCGGCACTGCGGGGACGTCGGGGTCGCCGTGTTCGAGCTGGGCCTCTCGCAGGAGGTTGCCGACGAGCCGCTGGAGGTGCTGGGTCTGTCGCGCGATCGCCTCGACGGCGTCCCTCGTTCCCGGATCGTCCGACGGCGACCGCCTTCGCAGGAGTTCGGCGTACCCGCGGATCGTCGTGAGAGGCGTGCGGAGCTCGTGGGAGGCAGCCGCGGCGAAGTCGCTCTTCAGGCGATCGAGCTCCCGCAGCTCGGCGACCGTCTCCTGCTCGCGCGCCAGGAGGACCCCGAGCTGGTCGGCCTGCTCGGAGAGCTGGGCGTTCTGACGGCGGAGGGTCCGAGTCGTTCCCACCATCACGGGCAGGAGGAGCACGTACAGCGCGAGGAGTCCGATCCCCAGGGAGATCTTCAAGGTGTCGTTGAGGGTGTCGATCTCCCGCTGGATCGCGGAATAGTCCTGATAGACCTCGATGACCGCGTCGACCTCCTCGGATCCGCGGACGCCGGCCACGTCGACCGGCACGTACGTCTCGAAGAGCTGATCGGCGAGGGCGCGCTCGCTCGCGTTCTCGGGCTCGCTCAGGTCGGAGATCTCGCTCTCCACCTCCCCCTCGAACGCCTCGAGGAGATCGTGCTCGAGCTCCGGCTCGAGGCCCACCTGCTCCGGGTCGTCGGAGAACACGACCATCCCGTCGGTGCTCCAGATCTTGACGCGCTCGACCCCTGCGTCCTCCATCGCGAATTCCCGGATCGAACGGTCGAGGGTGCCGTAGCGGGGCCCGCGGACCGGCCCCTCGAGGTCGTCCTGCGTGAGGAGCGGGACGATCACGCTCTCCGCGATGAGCACGGCCCGTACGGTCGCCGCCTCCTCGGAGCGGGTCCGGAGGTCATCCGCGCGGAGCGCCGCGGTCCCGACGCCGATCAGGCCGAAGACGACGAAGCTCGTGACGGCGAACCGCCAGACGATGGACGAGCCGCGGACGCGCTCGGCGGGCATGGTCTCCGTATCGGCGTGCCCGCGGACCGGGTGAAGCATGGTCTCCGGTGGGAGGCGCTACCCTCCTCCTGATGGTCTTCTCCAGGGCGATGGTCCTCTTCGCGCACCCCGACGACGCCGAGTTCTTCTGCGGCGGCACCGTGGCTCGATGGGTCCGGGAGGGGGCCGAGGTCCACCACGTCTGCATCACGGACGGATCCGCCGGGTCCAACGACCCGGGAACGACGCGTGCGTCGATGCGCGTGATCCGCCGGCAGGAGATGCAGGCAGCCGCCGACGTCCTCGGCGTCTCGTCGGTCACCTTCCTGGGCGAGCTGGACGGGTTCCTGGCCGTGACGCCGGAGACGAGGAAGAAGGTGACGAGGGAGGTGCGGCGCCTCCGTCCCGACGTCCTGGTCGCGCCCGACCCGTCCCGCCTGTGGCACGGGAGCAGCTACATCAACCACTCCGATCACAAGGTGGCCGGTGAGCTCGCGCTCTGCGCGGTGATGCCGGATGCGCCCACGCGCGTGATGTTCCAGGAGCTCGAGGAAGAGGGCTTGGAGCCGTTCGAGGTGCCGAACCTCTACCTCTCGGCGGACGAGCCGGACACGTTCGTCGACATCTCGGACACGCTCGCGATCAAGCTGAAGGCGCTCGCCGCGCACGCGTCGCAGCTGGGGCCGGAGGTCGACGAGCGGGTCACCGAGCGCGCGCGGGAGACGGGGGCGCGGGCCGGATACGGGTTCGCCGAGGGCTTCAAGGCGTTCCGCTTCGTGGACGACGAGGACGAGTGATGGACGACGAGCGCGACGAGCCCTACGAGCTGACGGCCGAGGAGCGGCGCGACATCCAGGCCGACCTCAACGATCTCGCCTCGATGCGCGCGGCCTTCTCCCCGCAGAGCGTGAAGGGCGTCGTGATCGCGTGCCAGGAGTGCGGCGCGAACCACTTCTACGAGTGGGAGCTGCTGCGGGACAACCTCGAACACATGCTGCGCTCAGGCGAACCGCGGATGCACGAGCCGGCGTTCGACGTCGTCGAGGAGGAGTACATCCAGTGGGACTACGGCAAGGGATACGTGGACGCCCTCGCGGACACGGGCCTCGAGCCCGAACGCCGGATCGAGCTCACCCGTTGCCCCTGGTGCCAGGTCCCGTTCGCCGAAGACCACGCGTTCTGCCCCCGGTGCGGCCGTTCGATGGGAGCCGTTCGTCTGTACGAGGAGCTCCTGGGCAAGGGCATGGAGGAGCGGGACGTCCGGGCGCTCCTCGTCCGAGCGGGATTCGAACCCTTCTGACCCGCTCCGTGGCGCATCGTCCCGCCCTCATCGCTTCTTCTCGCGCACCTTGTCGAACGCGGGAGGCTCCAACACGCATTCGTCGGGCGTCTTGTCCGGACGGAGTCCCCGGAACGACGGCGCGCGCATCTTGCCGGTCGACTTCGTGATCTCGAGGTACTCGACCTCGCAGACGAGCTCGGGCTCGACGAACGTCGCGCCCTTCAGCCTGCGCAGGGCCGCGTCGTCGATCGCCGGATCGGAGCGGACCAGCGGCTGGAGCTGCTCCATCAGGCGATCGAGCATCTGGTGGGTGAACCCGGTTCCGACCTGACCGACCCAGCGCAAGGCCCCGGCGTCGATCGCACCGACCAGCAGGGCCCCGAAGCTTCCCGATCGTCCTCCCTGGCCGGGGGTCCATCCCAAGATCACGCAGTCCTGCGTCGAGATCAGCTTGATCTTGCGCCAGTCCGGCGATCGTTTGCCGGGCAGGTACTTCGATCCCTTCCGCTTGGCGACCACGCCCTCGAGTCCCAGCGAGCGGGCACCCTCGACGAAGGCCTCCCCGTCCTCGTCCTCGTAGCTCATCAGCTGCAGCCGGTGGTCCTCCTCGACGATCAGCTCGAGGAGCTCCCGGCGCTCCTCCAGGGCGAGGCCGCTCGTGTCGTACCCGTCCAGCCACAGGAGGTCGAAGACGACGAACGCGACGGGGATCTGTTTCGCGACCCGCTTGATCTCGCGTTCGTTCTGCAGGTTCATCCGCTGTTGGAGCGCCTCGAACGAGTTCCGGCCGTCGCCGTCGACCGCCACGATCTCGCCGTCGAGCACGGCGTTCACCTCGTCGACCAGCTCGTGGATCATGTGGATGTCCGGGTACTGGAACGTCACGTCGCGGCCGCGGCGCGTCCGGAACGCGGTGCCGCCGGTCTCCATCTCTGCGAGGGCGCGGATCCCGTCCAGCTTCGGTTCGAACCGCCACCCCGGGTCGTCGAACGGCTTCCCGCCCCCTTCGGCGAGCATCGGTTGGTACCGGGGCGGTGGAGCGATCGGCGGCGCGTCCTGGGCGGACGCGAGGAAGGCGAGCCAGTCGGTCCTCGTCTTCACGAAGTGGAACTCGAGGCCGGGATAGCGGCGGCCATGGAGCCGGAAGCTGACCTTCGTGTCGGTCCACTCGACCGGCTCGTACCAGCCGTCGTCGAAGATCCGGACCTCGCCTGCGCCGTAGTGGCCCTCGGGGATGGTTCCTTCGAACGCTCCGTACTCCAGGGGATGCACCTCGGTCTGGACCGCGAGCCGCTTGTCCCCCTTGATGATGGGCAAGCCCCGAGGGACGGCCCACGAGGGGAGGCCGCCGTCGCGCTCGAGGCGGACGTCGTAGTGCAGCCGTGTCGCCCGGTGCTTGTGGATCACGAAGGAGTTCCCGGCCCCCTCGACCTCACCGGGTGCCGGCTCGGTGGTGCCGGACTCACCGAAGTCACGCCGTCGGACGTATTCGTAGAGGTTGGGGTCCTTCGAGGCCTCCACGATCTCCTCGGCCGTCTTCCGGGCAACGGTCGTGGCCGCCGTCTTCGGGAGCGCGGCCCCGACCCCGGGTCCGTCGTCCTCGGGCCTCACGTTCAGGGCGTCCAGCGCGCTCGCGAGGTCCATCTCCTCGGTTCGGACGCCCTCGAAGAGATCGCCGCGCTCCGCGAGCCGGCTCCACACGTTGTCGATCCGGAAGTCCTGCGGGACGAAGCCTCCGTCGGCGACCTCGTCCCAGGTGAGGGGCGTCGACACGGGCGCCCTCGGCTCCGGTCGCAGCGAGTACGCGGCCGCGATGTTGGCGCCCTGGCGGTTCATGTTGTGGTCGATGAAGACCTTGCCCGCGCGATCGGCGATCTTCCACGCCATCGTCACGCGATCGGGATCGGCCTTCGCGATCATGCGGCCGCAGGCGCCGACGAACGCCCGGACCTGCCCGTAGGTGTACGCGCCGCGCCGGACGGGCAGGTAGATCTGGAGGCCGGTCGCGCCCGACGTCTTCGGGTATGCCGTGAGGCCGAGCTGGTCGAGCAGGACCTTGATGTGCCGAGCCACTGCGAGGACGTCCTCGTACGTGTAGGGCTCGAACGGGTCGAGGTCGAAGAAGAGATAGTCGGGATGCTCGACGTCGGCGCATCGGGAATGCAACGGGTGCATCTCGATGCAGCCGAGGTTGGCGACGTAGAGGAGCGTGGCCGCGTCATCGACCGTGAGGTAGTCGATCTCCCCTCGCTTGGAGTCCTCCGACGGCACCGTGCAGCGATGGACCCAGTCGGGCGTGTGGGAGGGGGCGGTCTTCTCGTAGAAGTGGGGTCCCTCGGCGCCGTCGGGCATCCGCTTCATCGTGAGCGGGCGCCCGTGCAGATGAGGCCCGATCAGGTCCGCGACGTTCCAGTAGTAGGCGAGCAGGTCGCCCTTCGTGTAGCCCTCGTCGGGCCAGAAGACCTTGTGCAGGTTGGACAGGCGGAGGTCTCGTCCGTGGACCTCCACCCACCACGCGTCGCCGTCCTTCCGGGCCTCGAGCGGCCTCGGCAGCTCCAGCGTGAACGCGGGACCGCTCGATGTAGTCCGTCGGCGTGGTGGCATCGCTCCCCGATGCTACGCCGGACGGCGGTATCCCCCGTTCGGGGGTCAACCGAGCCCCCGACATGGCCGATACCTCCTATCTCGGAGCGAAAGGGAGCGATGGCCGGAGCGGATCGTCGAGACGAGGAACGGCGCTGGCGACCCCGCCCGCTGCTGAGCTTCGGGTTGCGCGCGGTGTCGGTCCTGGTCCCGGCCGCGGCCGGAGCCGGCAGCGCGTACGGCTACGTCGCCGCGATCGCGATGCCCGAGGGGATCGGCGTCGTCCCCTGGGCGCTAGGCCTCGTGGCCAGCTCGACCCTCGCCACGGCGGTCGCCGAGCGGATCGGCAAGCGGTTCCTGCCGCTGGCCGTCCTGTTCCAACTGTCCCTCGTCTTCCCGGATCGGGCCCCGTCGCGGTTCGCGATGGCGCGCGGCGCGGGCAACATCCGCCACCTGGAACGCCGCATCCGCGACGCGCGCGAGCGAGGCGTCGACCACGAGCCCGTGCGCGCGGCGGAGCAGATCCTCGCCCTGGTCGCCGCGCTCTCGGCCCACGATCGGAAGACCCGCGGGCACAGCGAGCGGGTGCGGGCGTTCACGGACCTGGTGGCCGGCCAGCTGAAGCTCCCGGACGCGGATCGCGATCGGCTCCGCTGGGCGGCACTCCTGCACGACATCGGCAAGCTCCACGTGCCGGCGAAGATCCTGAACAAGCCCGGTCGCCCGGAGCCGAGGGAGTGGGAGGCGCTCCAGGCGCATCCCGCGGCGGGGGCGAAGATCGCTGCACCGTTGCTGTCGTGGCTGGGTCCCTGGGGTGATGCGATCGAGCAGCATCACGAGCGGTTCGGCGGCGGAGGCTACCCGCGCGCGCTGTCGGGGAACGAGATCTCGCTCGCCGCGCGGATCGTGAGCGTGGCCGATTCGTTCGAGGTGATGACCGCGGCCCGTTCCTACAAGAAGCCGATGAGCGTCGCGGCCGCGCGCCGCGAGCTCGCCGCGTGTGCGGGGGAGCAGTTCGACCCCTCGATCGTGCGCGCGTTCCTGAACGTGTCGCTCGGCCGGCTCTGGTGGACGGTCGGCCCGATGTCGTGGACGGCGCTCGCCCCCGTGCTCGGACCCGCCCAACGGGCGGGCGGACAGCTCGCGGGGGCCGCCAAGGGGGCGGCGGCCGCGGCCGTCGTCGGTGCCGCCGGCTTCCTCCCGGTAGCGACGGGTGTCGTTGCCGCCGAGGCGTCCTCCGCGGCCGGGGCGTCGGCCGCCGAGGTCGACCCCGCCGGCGCGCGCCTGGCCGAGGATCCGGTCCGGTCGGGAGGGATCGGTTCCGGTGTTCCGGGGAGCGGCTCGGCCGACCATGGAGGGAGGCCGGTCCTGGACGACGGGAGCACAGGGTCATCGGACGGAGGCGGGCCCGGTGCCGGCGGGACGGACGCGGACGGAGGGGGCGACGGGGAACCCTCGGCTCAGGAACCCTCCGAGGATCCGGCGGGCGGCGGCCCTCCGAGCGGCACGGTCGACGACGTCGTGCGGGGGACGGCCGGCGCAGTGGACGACATCGTCGACGAAGCGGCCGAAACGGTCGGCGGCGTCGTGGACGGAGCCACCGACGTCGTGGATGAGCTCACGGGTGGGACCGTCGTCTCGGATCTGCTGGACGAGCCGGTCGACGATCTCTCCGACGTGCTCGGCGGACTGCTCGGCTCGTAGCCGCATCGGGCCCTGGTCCGTCGGGGCTCGATGCTACGGTCGGGCCGGTGGGCGACCTCGAGGACCTTCTCGCCGGACTGAACGATCCCCAGCGTGAAGCCGCGCTCGCGCTCCGTGGACCGGTCGCCATCCTGGCTGGCGCGGGAACGGGCAAGACCACCACGATCACGCATCGGATCGCCTGCCAGGTCCGGAGCGGCGCGTTCCAGGCTTCGCATGTCCTCGCGGTCACCTTCACCGACAAGGCTGCCGGTGAGCTGAAGCGGCGACTCGAGGCGCTCGACGTCCACGGGGTCGAGGCCCGGACCTTCCATTCGGCCGCGCTGTCACAGCTCTCGCGGCTGTGGTCTGACCATACGGGTCTGTCGCTCCCCGACGTGCTGGAGCACAAGGCTCCGCTCATCACCTCGTTCGCGAACGCCCTGCCGCCGCCCCACCGATTCCTCCCCCGGCGCGAGCTCGCCGGTGAGATCGAATGGGCCAAGAACCGGATGATCACGCCGGCTCGCTACCTCGCCGAGCTGGGCGACCACGAACCGCCGATCCCGGCGGAGCTGATGATCCGCGTCTACGACGGGTACGAACGCCGGAAGCGCGCGATAGACCGGCTGGACTTCGAGGACATGATCGGACTCGCCGTGCGGCTCTTCGACGAGCATCCCGACGCGGCCGACGCCGTTCGATCGCGCTTCTCCGCGTTCACGGTGGATGAGTTCCAGGACGTGAACCCGCTGCAGGCGGCGCTTCTCGAGCGGTGGCTCGGCCAGCGGGAGGACCTCTGCGTGGTGGGGGACGACTACCAGACGATCTACGCGTTCACCGGCGCGTCGCCCGAGCATCTGCTGGGCTTCACGCGACGCTTCCCACACGCGACGGTCGTCCGCCTCGAAGACAACTATCGGTCCACACCGGAGGTCCTCGAGCTCGCGAACCGTCTCGTGCCTCGCCTCGGCGGGATCCGGAAGACCCTCCGGTCTACGACGCCCTCGGGTCCGCCCCCGGTCGCGCGCGCCGAACCCGACGAGGACGCCGAGGTCGCCGCCGTCGTCGAGGCCGTCCGGCGACTTCACCGCGAGGAGGCCGTGCCGCTGGAGGAGTTCGCGGTGCTCTACCGGATCAACGCCCGGTCGGAGCCGTTCGAGGAGGCCTTCGCCGCCGCCGGCATCCCGTATCAGGTGCGCGACGGGGCGTTCCTGCGGCGACCCGGACCGCGCGGGGTCGTGCAGCGGCTGAAGCGAGCGAGCGCGGACCCCGGCGTGGTCGAGGCCGTCCTCGGGATCACGGACCAGCTCGGCTACGACCCCGAGGCCTCGCCCGACGCCGACGAGGAGGTCACGCGCCAGTCCGACCTCGCGCGCATGCGTTCGCTCGCGTCGGAGTTCGAGAGCGCCCATCCCGGTGGGGATCTCGCGGCGTTCCTCGCGGAGCTGGCTCACCGGTTCTCTACCGCGCACAGTGGCCGCGGGGTGAACCTGCTCACCTATCATCGTGCGAAGGGCCTGGAGTTCGACGCCGTGTTCCTCCCGCGCCTGAACGACGGCGAGCTGCCGTTCCGCTCGGGGCGGGCCAAGGCCGATCCACAGGAGGAGCGACGGCTCCTCTACGTCGGGATCACGCGAGCCCGCCGGTACCTGTTCCTCACGTGGCCCGTGAACGGCCGGTCGCGGCCGAGCCCGTTCCTCGAGGAGATGGCGCTCTCGCCCTCGGGGCTTCCGCAACGGAAGCCGGCCCCCGGCCCGTCCGTCGCGGTGGCGCGCGGGGGCCCGCTGTTCGAGCGGCTGAAGGAGTGGCGACGCAAGCGGGCCCAGGCCGACGGCGTGCCCGCCTACGTCGTGTTCCACGATCGGACGCTGGCCGAGATCGCGGAGCGGCGGTGCCGGGACTGGGCCGACCTCGCGGCGGTCTCGGGCGTCGGCCCGGCCAAGCTCGAACGGTACGCGGACGAGATCCTGACGATCGTCGCAGCGAGCTGACCCGAGCGGCGGGTGCGCAGGCACGTCCTCGAGGTTGGCTAGGATAGGCGCATCCCGGTGCGGCCGGGTCCGGCGACCCCGACGACGAACGCCTGAGGACGACTGGAGGACGACATGCCCAGATCGATGTGGAAGGGAGCGATCTCCTTCGGCCTGGTGACGATCCCCGTGAGCGTCTACCCGGCCACGGAGGAGAAGACCCTCCGCTTCAACCAGCTGCACGACGAGGATGGAGGGCGGATCCGGATGAAGCGGGTCTGCTCGGTCGACGGCGAGGAGGTCGGCTACGAGCACATCGTCAAGGGCTACGAGTACGAGAAGGACCGCTACGTGATCCTCACGGACGAGGACTTCGAGGCGGTCCCGGTCGAGTCCTCCCGCGCGATCGACATCCAGCAGTTCGTCGATCTCGAGGAGATCGACCCGATGCTCTACAAGAAGTCCTACTACCTCGTGCCCGAGGAAACCGGCGCCAAGGCCTACGCGCTGCTGCGCGAAGCGCTCAACCGGTCCGGGAAGGTCGGGGTCGCGAAGGTCAGCTTCCGTGACAAGGAGCATCTGGCCGCCCTCCGCTTCAAGGACGAGGCCTTCGTCCTCGAGACGATGTACTGGCCGGACGAGATCCGCGAGGCGGACTTCGGCGGTATCGACGTGTCGACGAAGGTGCGGCCGAACGAGCTGGACATGGCTCAGACGCTGATCGACAACCTCAGCGCCGACTGGGACCCGGGGGAGTTCAAGGACGAATATCGGGAGGCCATGCTCGGCATCGTCGAGGCCAAGATCAACGGAGAGGAGATCGAGGTCGTCGAGGCCGAGCCCACCGCCAAGGTGGTCGACCTGATGGAGGCGCTGAAGGCGTCGGTCGCCGCGGCCAAGAAGGAGACCAAGACCGAGCCCGCGGCCAAGAAGAAGCCGGCCAAGAAGAAGCCGGCGGCGAAGAAGCCGGCGGCGCGCAAGAAGGCCGTCGGGGAGTGACCCCCGCGCCGGCCGGGTATCGCGTCCGGCCGGCCACCCGCGACGACATCGACGCGATCGTCGGCCTCGTGCAGGCGCTCGATCGCCATGACGAGGGCCTCGTCGAGCCGGTCCGCGGGCACATCGAGGACGACTGGGCCGATCCCCTGTTCGACCCCGAGCAGGACTCGGTGCTCGCGTCCGATCGCGGGACGATGGCGGCGTTCGCCACCTGCTGGGGGATCGACCCGGCTCGTTCGGTGGAAGCCTGGATCAACGTGCACGCGGACCACCGCGGGCACGGTCTCGGGACCTGGCTCCTCCGCTGGGCGGAGGCTCGTACTCTGCGATACCTGACGGAGCCGGGCTCCTCCACGCTGCTTCGCCCGGTCGTGTCCTCGGCCGGCGACGGCGGACCGTTCCTGGAGGGGCTCGGGTATCGGCTCGCGCGCACGTTCTGGCACATGGAGCGCGGGCTCGACGGGAGCGAGCGGCCGGGCCCGGATCCCGACGGCGTGACGATCCGGCCGTACCGCGACGGTGACGGCCCGGCGCTGCATCGTGTACTCGAGGCGTCCTTCGAGGGCCATTTCGGCTTCGAGCGGATGCCCTATGACACGTGGGAAGCCGCGACGCTCAGGGCGCCGTCGACGGAGCTCGATCTCCTCTTCCTCGCCGAACGCGGCGGGGAGCCGCTCGCCGCGCTCACGACGGCGTTCGACGAGGAGGAGTCATGGGTGGTCGAGCTCGGGGTCCTCGAGGCGCATCGCGGCATCGGGATCGGTCGGGCGCTCCTGCGGAGGGCTTTCGCCGAGCTCGCCGCGCGGCGACGGACGATCGTGAAGCTGAACGTCGACGGCGAGAACGAGACGGGCGCCACGCGGCTCTACGAGAGCGTGGGCATGCGGCCCGGGCGATCCTGGCACGTCTACGAGCAGCGGATCGGTGCAGACTAGGTGACGGCAGGACATCGTTCCGCCGCGAACCGCAGGACATCGTTCCGGCCGCGCAGAGCCTTTGACCGCAGGACATCGTTCCGATTCGTGTGTGCTTCCTCGCTCGAACGAGCGAGGAGGTCGCGTTGTCCGA